>JBDSLC010000161.1:0-56126 GCA_039916585.1 Pyrinomonadaceae bacterium
GCAGATATCGATTGGTTCCGATTCGAAAAGTAGAAGTTCAGAGTTCAAGCTTTAGCTTGTTCTCCGTTGCCCCGAAGCGACTCGTGGCAACGGATACAAGCTGAAGCTTGGACTCTGAACGGAATCCTTAAGCGTCGATCTTTGCTTGCTCGAGATTAGGAGCAAGCAATTGGATTATCAGCAATGCGAGCAGGTATGCAGATGCCGCGATGATGAAGATGGGTACGTAGCTGCCCGTTCTAGCGAGAATGTATCCGACAAGCGGTGCGATCACCATACCGCCGACAGCCCCGAGCATTCCACCGATTCCAACCACGGATCCGACCGCTTGTTTCGGGAATGTATCCGAAGTGAGCGTGAACAGATTGGCCGACCAGCCCTGATGAGCCGCCGCGGCGATTCCGATCAGAATGACGCTGAGCCAAAGGCTTGATGTTGTCGAGGCGATCACGATCGGGATGACGGCGAGTGCGCAGATGAGCATCGCCGTCTTGCGCGAACGGTTGACCGTGTAACCTTTTTTGATCATCCAGGAAGATATCCAACCGCCGCCTACGCTGCCAACGTCAGCAATGATGTAGATGACCGCGATCGGAGGGCCGAACGATTTAAGGTCGAGGCCGTGCTGTCGCTGCAGAAAATCGGGAACCCAGAAAAGGTAGATCCACCAGATCGGATCCGTTAGAAACTTTCCGATCGCGAAGGCCCAAGTTTGTCGATATCGGATCAGACGCGACCAGGGTATCTTGGCGGTCGGCTCTGCCGGATCGCTCTGAATGTAATCCAGTTCTTCTTTGGAAAGATAGGGGTGTTCTTCCGGGCGTTTATATAAAAAGAGCCAAAATGCGAGCCAAAAGAAGCCGAGGACACCAGTAACGATAAATGCCTCGTACCATCCCCAGTACAGGACGAGGATCGGGACGACGAGCGGCGTTACGAGGGCTCCGACGTTTGTTCCGGCGTTGAAGATGCCGGTCGAGAGTGCTCGTTCTTTTTTGGGGAACCACTCAGCGGTCGTCTTGATCGCGGCGGGAAAGTTGCCTGATTCGCCGAGCCCCAACACGAATCTCGCGACGATAAAGCCGGCAACCGAAACGGACAGGATGATCGACCAGGGTGCGAACTCGAAAGGAGTGATCGCATTGATCACCGAGATGATTGCATTGATCACCGAAAGGACGCCGTTGATGATCGGCGTAATGATCGGTAATGCAATCTCACCAATGCCGACCGCCCAGGCATGCATTAGAGCTCCGATGCTCCAGAGAATGATAGCGACGGTGAAGCCGATCTTCGTCCCAACCTTATCCATGAACCGGCCGGCAAAGATGAAGCCGATCGCGTACGCGGTCGAAAAGGCAAAGATGATCCAGCCGTAATCGATGTCGGTCCAGCCAAACTCCGTCTGCAGTGTCGGCTTGAGGATCGCAATAACCTGACGATCGACATAGTTGATCGCCGAGGCGAAGAAAAGTAGTCCACATATCCACCAACGGAAATGACCTACACGTTGAACTACATCTCCGATACCCGCGATCGCGGCTCCCGTGGCAGAAGCAGAATCTTGCTCAGGTGCCGCCAAGAACTCACCGTCGTCCTGCTGTTTTTGGCTCCCGGCTATATCATCGATCTCGGAATTATTGCTCATTCATCTTCCTCTCCTATATCAGATCTCAAGAATCCCGGGCGAATGATATTCGACCCCGTCGACCGACGATACGATTGACGGAAATCGTGAAGACGCCGTGATCACTTCACAACGACCGCCACCGATGATCACGGTCTCCTCGACCTTTGTACCGGTAATCGACGGGTTCCATGCAAAGGCTTGATCCGGCCCGACAACGTCGTTCGAATTCGGATGCGCGACCCATTCGCGGGTCCTATATCCGGCGGCTCCGCCTTGATGGTGCTTATCGATCTCGTCCCGAAACCCAGCATCAGCATAGGCCTTTGCAGCGATGTGATAGAGTTCGCTGCCGGTGACGCCCTCTCGAGTCCCATGGCAAAGGCTTGCGTTAACTGATGCTGCCGCTGCGGTTCGTTCGACGAGTTCGGCGGATGCCGATCCGATGGTCGCGATGCGCGTAAGGCTCGCGATCAGCCCGTGCCGAAGGGCGCATGTTACAAGCATCACCATCTTTTCTAACTTGTTCCCGGTCGGAACCGGATGACGGTAATCAGCTATCCGGGTGTCGGCCGCCACGAGCGTTACGAGCGAGCGAATGTTGTGTCGGTCAAGTTCTGACCGCATCAGCGAGGCTATCTCAAGCTCTGTTTGGCCTGGTTCGATCTGATCAATAACCGCGTCCAGTCCGTGACTTGCATCGCGGCCAAGATCCTTGAATCGGTCGATCTCCGGCTGAGTCAGAGAACGTCGAACTGCCGACAGCGAGCCGTCAACCGCGGGAGTTGCGGGGTCGATGACGATATCCGTTACCACGCTTCCGCCTGCAAGATCGCTCGCAAGTCGGGTCAGCCATTGGCCTGAAGACTTCTCATCCTGCCACGAATAATCGACTGGTTCGAAGATCTCGTCCGAGACCTCCTCCGAAAGCATTCGCGGCATTTCGATCTTGTTGGCGAGCAGAAATTTCTCTCCGCTGCGCGCTATGAGTATCGAAGCGACTCCATTATCGCGGCTCTGATCGACGCCGTTTGTCGCTCCGCCCGTGATCCAGGCGAAATTGTGTTGGCCGTTGAGCAGAACACCCGCGGTGCCTTCGCGTTCGAGAAACTCGATAAGGCGTTCAGTTTTTATTTCGATCTCGCTGTTCATTTACAACGACTGCGACGCCTGCGTTAGGAGGACATAAAGGTCAACGTGGATGTCACGCCCTTGCTTACGCGCGGGCCTCTGCATTTCACTACTGGTTGACGCCGCTCGCCAGAAATCCGCCGTCGACAACAAGGACCTCGCCCGTCACGAAGCTCGCAGCTTCGGAGGCGAGGAAAACAGCGGCACCGGCAAGTTCTTCGACGTTGCCGAAGCGGCCCATTGGTGTTCGCGTCAGAAACTCCTGGCCGCGAGGCGTTTCATCTAGAAGTTTAGTATTTAGTGCGGTGCGGAAAACTCCGGGAGCGATGGCGTTCACATTCACGCCCTTTTTTGCCCACTCGATCGCGAGGGACTTGGTCAGTGAGGCGACGGCAGATTTGCTTGCAGCGTACGCCGCTACCTCATATAGAGATACAAAAGTCGATAGCGATGCAATATTGATGATCCGCCCGTAACCGTTCTTGATCATATGACGCCCGAAGACCTGACACCCGCGAAGCGTGCCGGTCAGGTTCGTCTCCATGATCATATTCCATTCGTCGTCGGACAGGTCGAGGGTCGGTGTGCGTTTGGTGGTGCCAGCACAATTGATGAGAATGTCGACTTTCCCGAGATCGCCAGCGGTCTGATCTAGTAGCTCTTGCAACGAGTCGCGGTCGGCAACGTCTGACGTGCATCGAACCGTCTTTCTGCCGAGCGCTTCGATCTCATCCGCGGCTGCGTCAACCTGCTCTGAGCGGCGCGATGAGGGAACCACATCGGCCCCGGCTTCTGCCAGCCCGTGAGCGAGCGCTCGCCCGATCCCGGATGTCCCTCCAATTACAACTGCCACACGCCCCGAAAGATCGAGTTTTGAGAACGCCATATTAATGGTTAACTTGCGAAGTTGCGAAAAGGTAATACCACTTAGTAAAAGTGCTAATAGTTTCTTCCACTATACGCGCTTTTGTCAAGTCTGATAAATGCGGTACTTTGTTTGAATTGCGGACGATTTTCGACAGTTTTGGTGTAAAAGGTATCGAAATCAGAAAAAATGATTTGATTTTAATTGGTCTAACCAATTAAAATATCGTGATAGCTATGAAGTCTTCAGAAAAGAGGGTTCTTGAGCGACGTGAAACTGGCCAGAACGTGTGGCTTGAATCGGCGACGGCAGATATGGAATCCGGGCCGGTGGCAGAATACGCCTATAGTGTGCTCGACTCAGAGGACGCCGTTGGCGAGGCGATGCTCGGCGAACTTCTCGACTATGCCGCGGGACGGACCGGTGACGTCAATATCATTCTGCTTGGCGGCCGCGGGGCTCAGGCGATGTATAAGCAGATCCGCTCTCGGATCGCGACCGGCGAGCTCGATGAACTCCTTTCACGATTGAATGTCTTCACGCAAGACGCTCTCGCACCGATGCGCATGGCGAACGGCTTGAGTTTTGTTCGGGACTTTGAGCGTCTGATCGGCGATGAGTTTTTCGCAAAGATCAAGAGTTTCACGCCGATGCTGACCGAGACCGATGATATCGAACAGGCCTTGATCGGCTATCTCGACAAGCTCGAAGAACTTGGTGGAATCGATATCTTTTTTCTCGGGCTGGGCCCTGAGGCGAATGCGGCTTCGCACCTTTGCTACATTAAGCCGGGTTCTGGAGCTACATATAAGGATGTTGCAGGGATCATCCCGATCTCTTCAAGCATTCTCGAACACCACGTGTCGAAATTTAAGGCGGGCGGAAGTGAGATCTCTCGCGACGACGAGGCGGAGTGCAGAGCGGCTACGCACATCCTTACGCTAGGGCCGGCCGCGATCCTGGGTGCAAAGAAGGTCGTTCAGTCGATAGTGGATGTAGCGACGGCTCCGGCTAAGATCGAAAGTTTTGCGAGGATGACGGAGAATGTTTTTGCGGATGACGCAGCCGAGCGGGGAGAGCAATTGGATGAGAATCCGGGACTGTGGATAAGACTTCATAAGAACGTGACTTCATTCGTCCTCCCCGATCTGCTCGGAAAATAATTTTATGACCGAACCTCAGCCAAAGATCGTTCCCATCAGCGATGTAGCGATCGTAGTTAACCCGGCCGATAACGTGGCCGTGGTCAAAGGCGAGACGAACGCGGGACTGGCCGTTCAACTTTCCGATAATGAGATCGTGGTCGTGAAAAGCGAGGTTCCCCCCGGACACCGTTTTGCGGTCCGCGACATTCCGGAAGGTGAATTCGTCCGTCAGTACAACCAGCCGATCGGAACTTCCCTTGGAATTGTTGAGGGTGAGTGGATCACGCACGAGAATATGACCGACGACGTGCCGATCGTACGCGATCTGCCCGAGGACATTTCTACGCCGGCTCCTGATTATTTCGATGTGAGTGAAGTCGGTACCTTCATGGGGTTTCGACGTGCTGACGGTCGCGTGGGAACGCGCAACTTTATCCTGATAGTTCCGACATCGATGTGTGCGAGCCACGAAGCTACGCAGATATCGATGATGTCCGAGTTTTTGCATTATAGCCGCGAGAAGTTTCCGAATGTCGATGGCGTCGTGGCGATACCGCATAACAAGGGTTGTGGGTGCCAGGATGGTTCGACGCTCGACGTGATGATGCGGACGCTGTCGAATTACGCCGATCACCCGAACGTCGGCGGCGTGATCTTGATGGATCTCGGCTGCGAGAAAACGAACCTTACGTTTGTAGAGAAGTATCTGACGCATCGCGAGAAGCCGATCGAGAAGCCCGTTTTTAAGATCGGCATTCAAGACGTCGGCGGAACCCAGGCGGCGATCGAGATCGGCTTGAAGGAAGTCGAAAAGATGCTGCCGGTTGTGAATGAATGTGTTCGCGAAGAGTTTCCGTTGAGTGAACTTGTGCTCGGGGTAAAGTGCGGAAGTTCGGATGGCTTCTCCGGAATCTCGGCGAATCCTGCTCTGGGTTATTGCTCGGATCTATTGGTGAAGAGCGGCGGAACTGTGTTGTTGACCGAAGTTCCGGAGTTTTGCGGAGCGGAGCATGTTCTCGCACATCGGGCGAAGGACGCGGATACGGGACGCAAGATATACGGGCTGGTCGATTGGTACAAGGAGTACGCGTCGAAGTTTGGTGCGGTCCTGAATCAAAACCCGAGCACCGGGAACAAGGCCGGCGGATTGTTGAACATTACTATCAAGTCGCTCGGTGCCATCTCGAAGGCCGGCACGACGCGGATCGAGGATTGTATCGAATACGCCGAAACTCCAACCGCACGCGGGATCAACCTGATGCAGGGGCCGGGATACGATCAGGAATCGACACCGGGGCTGGTTGCGTCAGGTGCGACGGTCGTTGTTTTCACTACGGGAAATGGCACGACGATCGGTAATGCGATCACTCCGGTTGTGAAACTCGCGTCGAACAATCGCGTCTTCGCAAAGATGGCGCAGGACCTGGATATTTCTGCGGGAAACATCATCGAAGGTACAGAGTCGATCGAGCAGGTGGGTACGCGGCTCTTTGAACATATTACGAAAGTCGCAAGCGGCGAGATTCAGGCAAAAGCAGAGATCTTGAAGCACAGAGAATTCCAGTTTTGGGCAGAGCAGACGGTTTCGTTGTAAGATTCAATCTTTTACGAACCGTATGGCCCAGACAAAAACCTTTCAATCCGAACTAGCGGCGGCAACCGCAGGTGTTGCCAACAAGAGAAGCCTGCTTCTGCGGCTCATCCGAGCCGAGCAGCCGATCACGCGGACGGAGATCGCGGCGAGGCTTGAGATCGACAAGAGCACGGTTACCGAGAACGTTAAGCCGCTGATCGATGCCGGCGTGCTGCGTGAGGATACGCTGGATGTCAAGGCTCAGGGCCGGCGTCCGCGGGTCGTTTCGTTTGCGGACAACGGCGGTTATTTTATCGGGGTGAATCTCGGCGTTCGTCGGTCCCAGGTCGGCGTGACAACGCTAAAGGGCGAGATCGAGGAAGAAGAAGATTTTGAAACACCTACGGCGGTTTCAATGGCGCTGCGGCAGACGCGGCGGCAGATCGATGAGATCGTCCGTCGGAACAAGGATCGAAAGCTGAGGATGATCGGCGTCAGCGTTCCCGGGTTGACGGATACCAATCGCGAGTCGTTGGTATTTGCTCCGAACCTTGATTGGCGAAATGTGCCGATAGCCGAAGAGCTTGCGGTCGAGGGAGTTCGCGTCGTGGTCGAGAATGATTCGACGGCAGCGGCGATGTACGAAGCTCGTATGAAGATCCGCCATTCCGAAGAAGGGCTGATGACGAACTTCATTTTGGTTCGGTCGGGAACGGGAATCGGCGTCGGACTCGTGCTTGGGAGTGAGGTTTATCGCGGCAGCGGACAGACTCGCGGGATCGCGGGCGAGTTCGGGCATATGACCATCGTCGCGGGCGGTAAGCATTGCGTTTGCGGAAATCGGGGATGCTGGGAAAAGTATGCGTCTGCCGCCGCTGCTGCATCGTTATACTTGGGCGACCGCAGGCTTCGGCCGGGTGAAAGCATTCCGCGATTCGTCGAGATCGTCGCAAAGGCTGAGAATGGCGATAACCGCTCGCGTCGGACGCTGGAGCAGATCGGCGATTACTTGGGAATTGGTATCGCGAACGTGATCATGGGAATCGGAATTCCGCGTGTGATCATCAGCGGCCGCCTTGTCTACGGGTGGCAGTTCATCGAGCAGCCGCTTCGAGAGGCGATCGCAAGAAGCATTGTTGGCAAGACCGAAGGTTGGACGGTCGAGGCGGGATCGCCCGCCGGAGCCGCGATCGGAGGGGCGTTGGAAGTAGCGGTGGAGGAGTATCTTGCAACTGTTTAGGAGCTTTTATGCAGGCACAACTCAAACTTAAAGAGATCGACAAGCAAACGTGTTTCGTTCCCGCGACTCATCGTGCAAAAGGGCGTACGAGACAGCTTTCGCCGGAGAATTCGGCGACGCGGAACCTTTATTACGGACGGATCCGCATGGACGCAGGTGATGCTCCGTTCGAGTTTTCGACTGAGGAGCACGAGACGGGTTTCATTTGTTTGAATGGCTCGGCTAAGATCGCGACCGGTGCCTCTTCATTTCAGTTGAATCGGTATGACGCGCTGTATGTTCCGCGGGATTCGCAGGTGAGGGTTTCGGCTGAAAGCGGTTGCGACTTGGCCGAGGTCTCGTCGCCCGTAGAGAATCAGTACCCGGTTCAGTTTGTTTCGTTCGAGGAGAATCGGAAAGACCCCGCACTGCATTTTATTGCGGGTGCGCCGCCGACCGAACGCGATCTGAATGTCCTGATAGGAAAGAATATCGAAGCTGGGCGGATCATGGCAGGTGTGACTTTCTCGACCGAAGGAAACTGGACTTCGTGGCCACCGCATCAGCATCACGACATGCTCGAAGAGGCTTACCTGTATATTGATATGCCCGAGCCGGGTTGGGGGATACAGATGGTTTACACGGACCGCAACGAACCTGAGCTTGTTCAGGTCGTACACGAGGGCGACGTTGTCGTAATGCCGCGCGGGTATCACCCGAACGTCGCGGCTCCCGGCGGATCGATCAACTTTCTTTGGATGATGGCCGCCAATCGTGAGGGCATCGATCGGCAGTTTGGCGTGGTGAATGTGCAGCCGGAGTACGCTCAGGCCGGTTCGGGACTCGAGGCGTCGCAGAAATGATCCTTGATAAGTTTTCGCTTGCGGGAAAATCGGCCCTAGTTACGGGGGCCTCACGCGGCCTCGGACAGAGGATCGCGATCGCCCTGGCCGAGGCGGGGGCGGATGTCGCTTGTCATTCGCGTGAGGAAGGAGGCGCGGCTGAGGCGATCGAGGCGATCACGGTTCTCGGACGGAAAGCTGTGAGCGTTGTAGGCGATATGGCCGAAACTGATGTTCCGAGCCGGGTCGCCGCCGAGGCTTTAGCGGAGCTGCGGAAAATTGATATTCTCGTCAACAACGCGGGCATGATTCGCCGCTCGCCGGCAATCGATTTTTCCGAAGAAGATTGGTCCATGGTCGTCCAGGTGAACCTTTCGAGCGTATTTCGCCTGTCACAAGCTGTCGGGCGGCATATGGTCGAAAGGGGAAGCGGGAAGATCGTGAACATCGCCTCGCTGCTGTCGTTTCAGGGCGGAATTACCGTGCCCGCTTACACCGCGTCAAAGTCGGGCGTCGCGGGGCTTACTAAGGCCCTTGCGAACGAATGGGCCAAGCACAACGTGAATGTGAACGCGATCGCTCCGGGTTACATGGAGACCGACAATACATCGGCGCTTCGCGCGGACGAGACGCGGAATCGGCAGATCATCGAACGCATTCCGGCCGGCCGCTGGGGCGACGCCGACGATCTTTCAGGAGCAGTCGTTTTCTTGTCCTCCTCCGCCAGCGATTATGTGCAAGGTCACGTTATGGTCGTGGACGGCGGGTGGATGGCCCGGTAGCGAAGTGAGAAGTCAGAAATGAGAAGTGAGAATTGAAAACGAAGAATGGCACTCAAGATCAAATCAAAAGACGAATGTAAATGGGACATAGTTTCCCTCGGCGAAGTGATGCTCAGGCTCGATCCGGGCGATAAGCGTGTACACACGACTCGAAGCTTCGAGGTGTGGGAAGGCGGCGGCGAATATAACGTCGCACGCGGGTTGAAGCGATGTTTCGGGCTGGACGCGGCGGTCGTGACGGCGCTTGCTGATAACCCGGTCGGTCGGCTCGTGGAAGATCTGATGTATCAGGGCGGTGTCGATCAGTCGCACGTGAAGTGGGTGAAGTACGATGGCGTCGGACGAACGGTTCGCAACGGTATGAACTTCACCGAGCGTGGATTCGGAGTTCGTGCGGCACTTGGCTGTTCGGATCGCGGCAACACGGCGGTATCGCAGTTGAAGAAGGGCGATATCGATTGGGAGAAGATCTTCGGCGACGAAGGCTCTCGGTGGCTGCATACTGGCGGGATATTTTGTGCATTGTCGGAAACGACGCCCGACGTTGCTAAGGAGGCGATGCAGGTCGCTAAGAAGCACGGCACGATAATCTCTTACGACCTTAACTACCGCGATTCGCTGTGGAAGGCGATCGGCGGGCAGGCGAAGGCTCAGGAAGTGAATCGCGACTTGGCTCAGTACGTCGATGTGATGATCGGCAACGAAGAGGATTTCACGGCATGTCTGGGTTTCGAGGTAGAAGGCCAGGACGAGCATCACTCAAAGCTCGACATTGCGAACTTCGAGAAGATGATCCGGAAAGCGGTTGAAGAATTTCCTAACTTTGCGGTAGCCGCGACAACGCTCCGAAATGCTAAGACTGCGTCGGTTAACGATTGGGGAGCGGTTTGCTTTACAGAGGGCGAACTTCATCAGGCATTGATGCGGCCCGATCTTGATATCTTCGACCGCGTCGGCGGCGGTGACTCGTTCGCTTCGGGGTTGATCTATGGATTCTTGACCGAGGAATCGCCCGAGTGGGCAGTGAACTGCGGTGCCGCCCACGGAGCGCTTGCGATGACGACGCCGGGCGATACGACGACCGTAGGTTTGTCAGATGTCCTGCGAGTGATGAAAGGAGGCGGTGCTCGAGTAGCTCGTTAGGGTTTTGCCGCGAAATACGCGAAAAAATGCGAAATATGGATAAAAGAGAAATTGTAAGGCAGCTTGAAGAGCTAGGGCTTGTCCCGGTCGTACGTGCGTCGTCGGCTGACGAGGCTATGCAGGTGATCGAGGCGATCAAGGCCGGCGGCGTGAATGTGCTGGAGATCACGATGACTGTGCCGGGTGCCATTAAGGTCATTGAGAAGGTCGCGGACAAGTACGGCAGCGAAGTTCTGGTCGGCGCTGGAACTGTGCTTGATCCTGAGACGGCACGGGCGTGCCTGCTTGCCGGTGCTCAGTTCATTGTCAGTCCGGCGTTGAACCTTGATACGATCGCGATGTGTCACCGATACAGTGCTCCGGTTATGCCGGGTGTGCTTACGCCGACTGAGGTCCTCACCGCGTGGAGCGCTGGGGCCGATTTCGTAAAGGTGTTTCCGTGCGGTGCGGTAGGCGGTGCAAGTTACATCAAGAATCTGAAGGGTCCGTTTCCGCACATCAAGATGATCCCGACCGGCGGGGTTTCGCTCAAGACGGCTCAAGATTTCATCAAGGCCGGAGCCAGTGCCCTCGGCGTCGGAACGGATCTCGTTGACGTGAAGGCGATCCGAGAAGGAAATCCTCGGGTCGTTACTGATCGAGCAAAGGAGTTCATCCAGCTTGTAAAGGACGCGAGAGCGAGTTAAGTAGAGAACATAAAAGAAAAGACCGCTCGATAACGGCGGTCTTTTTTGATTCAAATCTTGGTGGCCAGGGAGGGATTTGAACCCCCGACACGCGGATTTTCAGTCCGCTGCTCTACCAACTGAGCTACCTGGCCAAATTGCCTGCTGACGCAGGCAAAACTCGATTTTAGATAAGCGTTATGGCTATGTCAACACTGCGTCTGTGAATCGCCGGAGCGGTTTTGTTCGAAATGGCTTGGGAAGGTTCGCGCCCGTTGGTATCCTTGATATAGCAAATGACATATTTGTCGTAATGAAGTTTACGTAGCGGAGAAGTTAATGAAAATTTTGATGTGTTCAGTGAGTTTTGCGATCTTGTTGATGTTGGCTGGTTGCGGCTCTACCCCTGAAGCCAATTCGAATACAGTGGCGGCCAACACAAATCTGAGCAATTCTCGAATTCAGAACGTCGACGCGAGCAATCTACCGCCTGCACCGTCGGCCAGTCCGCTTGCTCCAACTGCTAATTCAGCGCCGGGAATTAGCACGCCGGTTAACACGGTGAACTCAGTTTCAAAAGGGGCTACGCCGACGCCGGGAATTCCGGACCCGAGCACATTAGGTAAGCCGAGCAAGCCGGGAGCAACGCCGACGCCCGGTATTCCCGATCCGGCGACGATGAAGAAGCAAATGGAGGAGATCCGTAAGAGGCTGAATAGTAACTCGAACCAGCCACAGCCGCCTCCGCCGCCCGGAGCCGGAGATGGTCAGATGATGCGAAAGCAACGGAAGATCGTCAACGCTAACAACTAATTAGCGTCGCACCAAAATGAAAAAGGGCGGAGCATAATTGCCACGCCCTTTTCCAATAAGTTTACCTAAAAATGCAACTACGGTGTCATGTTGACGCCGAAGTCAAAGAATTTGGCACCTATTCCGGCACCGGTGTTCGCGTTGCCCGAGTTGAGCAGCATAAAACCGTACTCACCTTTCTTGAGTTCAGCCGCAGCGGTCACCCTATAGATGCCGTTGCCGAGATCCTCGGCTTTCAGCGGAACGACATATTCGTCTGAGAGCCCGCCCTTTGCACCCCAAGAATTACTTTTGGAGATCGTCACTTCGCGATTATCGCTTCGTTGATTAAAGCGAACGAGCGTAAATTCGTTCGGTGTGGCCGGAATTCCGCTTGATGTATTCAACCCACCCGTCGAGCTGTCAAGATAGAAATAAAAAACGGGGGCCGTGGAGTTGATCTGCATCGCAGCGCTTCGTCCCGGGAGGTTTGTTTTCGTCTTAACCTTGCCAAGGCCAAACGGAGTTATCGAGGCTGTGAACATGCCGCCTGTGCGATTCTGGCCTGACACATTTGCCTGAAGCTGCGTCATCTTGCGCTGTCCGTCGCGTTCTTCGAACATATAGATGCCGTAGTTCTTCTTCGACATCGGATCGTTTGGGTCACCGGTCGGGCCAACCGGGGCGGCGCCCGAGCTGCTTGGTGCAGACGTTGTAGAACGGCCACTCTTCGCTTCAAGCATTGCACCAACTACGTCATCTCCGACGCCCGCTTGCTTGAGCTTGATGAGGGCGTCTGTGGACATATCAAAGTTGGATTTGGACGTCCGGATCTTTCCGATGATCACAGACCCGGCAAGGCCTGCTTTGGTAAGGGAAATTACCTCGTCGTTGCTCATCACTTCGTCCTGAGCGGTTACGGCGTTGAAGGCACCGAATGCCAGCACAAAGGCGACGGCAAACGCGAAAATTCTGCTTTTCATTATAGTTCTCCTGAGAAACCCCACCCGAGGTTTAATTTCGGGAAATCTGAATCATTCAGACCTGCGGATCATAGACTCGCGACTTCGAATATTCAGATTCGGGCGGTTAATTCTAACTTTTAGGGTATAGGTGACGCCTGGAAGGCGCTCGTCGCTAGGATAATAACCTAAACTGTACGTTTTGCGAAGCTCTTCCGCGATCTTCGTAAATGCATTGTTGAGATTCGTGGAAGACGAGACCTTAAAAACTCGGCCGCCGCTCGAGTCGGAGATAGTGTCAAGAAACTCGCGTGCCTCGACGTAGTCAATCTCTCGCTCGCCTTTCGCTGGTGGAGCTTCGTAAATATAGGGTTTGTCATCTTCGTCATATCGGATCTGTGCATCTTTTCTCCGATTCTTTCGGACATCGTCGTAGGTGTCATATCGAAGCGGATAGATGATCACGTCATCCTCTTCTACTAAGCGAAGGACCTCTTTCTTCGATGATTTCGCGCTGAAAGTGTCGACGCCGTCACTTAGCATCACGATCGCTTTTCTACCTTTGATCGCCCCCAGCTGTCGGTTCAGAGCAACATCAAGGGAGTCATAAACGCTGGTGCCCGAACCGGTTCGAGTCGCCTCGATTGCGAGCTTAAGTACGCGTCGATCCGACGTCGGGAGGCAAAGGACCTGTGGTTTTTCGTCAAATGCGATGACGGTTACTCTGTCGTTCTCCTTTAGCTGAGCAATGAACTGAAGGGCGGCCGCCTGGATCTCGTTCAGCTTGAAGACGGTGGAGTAGCTCATGTCAAGCAAGAGGGCTACCGTGAATGGCTGATCTACGCTGGAGAAATAAGCGACCTTTTGTTCTACGCCGTTCTCAAAGAGTCGAAACTCGGACTGTTTCAAGTCCGCGAGCGGACGTGAATCTTTCGATGTGACGCGGACGGGCACCGTTACCAGATCTGTTTCGACTTTGATCGTATCGTCGCCTGCTGGCTGGACGGTCTCGACTGGCTTGGGCTTGATCCGCGTCGTGCCTTCAGAATAGGTAGTCTGACGGCCGGACTGACCGGATACGATGCACGCAAAAATCAGGAGCGAAACCAAGCAAATGATGGAGTGAGGTATCACTTTCATCTAGTATAGCGACGAACTACTGTTGATCGAAAGAAATTACTCGGTCACGGAGTCGAATGCGTCTCGGATCGCGATCCGGTTGAGCGAGAGCTGTTGATGAAATTCGGTGAGGGAAGTGAATCCTAACCTTGCCACGATCTTTCGAAGCTGCAATTTGCCCGAGTGAGGAATTACATGTGATCGGCCGATAATTAGGCGCATAGCGTGATCGAGCGAGGACAAGAATTCGTAACCGGAAAGTAGAGCTTCAAAGTTAGCGTCGGACAGCGAACTGTTTGACCGAAGTTTTTCCAGCATCTTCCCGCTTGACCGGGTGTCCTCGGTATCCGGGACATTGTCGCGGAGTTGGAGATAACGGATCGCGAAGTAGATATCCAACATCCCGCCGGGGCCGTATTTGATGTTGACCGAATTACTTCCGCCTTTCGAACGCTCTTTTTCGAGTAGGAATCGCACGCGTCGAGTCTCAGCAGCTAGTCCCAGAGCCGGGATCTTAGCGCCACGGGCATGGACGGCTGCCGAGATCCGGGCCCACACCCGGTCAGCAATTCCCCCACCGCCCGCTGCCCGCAGTTTAACGAACGCGAGGAGCTCCCAAATCGAGGCTGTTTCGGTCATATAGCTCTCGAAAGATGAAAGCGAAATGACGTTTGGCCCATTTTTTCCGTGAGGCCGGAGACGCAGATCGACACGGTAAAGATTTCCGTCCCGGGTGTAACTTGAGAGGGCGTTTACGAAAACCTCTGCTGACCGGCTGTAAAACTCGACGGGAGTAAACCCGGCGATCTCCGAGGTTTCATCGGCGTCGAAAACTAATACCAGATCGAGATCCGAATCATAATCGATCCCCGCCCCGCCCAACTTGCCGAGGCCCATCACTGCTAGTCCCAGGTTGGTTAGCTTCCGTCGGGTTCTATCCTCCATTTCCGCATTAGCGATGTTCAACGCCGCATGAATGGAAGCCTCGGCTAGTCGTGTTTGTCGGTGTTTGGATTCGCGCGTATCGATCCGCCCGGCGGCGTCCAAAGCCGCGATCGCGACGATCTGCCTTCTCCATTCTTGCCGAAGAGCGGATATGTTTTCTGCTATCCCTTTTCCTTGAACCTTTGAAAGTAGCGTCTCGCGGAAGTCGACCGTTTCCTCCGAGATATTGGCGAAGGGATCGCTACCCATAAGTTCGCTAAATCTTGGCGACAGTTGTGCAAGAGACCTTACCAAGTCATTGTCGGCGATCGGAGCACTTTCATTTGCCTCGACGATATCGATCTCGTGTACATAAGGTTCGGTGAAATCACTCTTCACAAATCGGTCTATCGATTCAGCAGTTTCTATATTTTCGTCGGAGAAGATCCGGCGAAAGATCCGGTTCACATTGCTGGAGTGCTCGATGACTGTTGTGTCGAAATCCTCAACTTCGTCGAAACGCATCCGCCTTGAGACCAAGCTCCGCCTGATCGGATCGTCGGGAAGGAGGTGAGTTTGAAGTCCGTTCTCCATTTGCAGCACATGTTCTAGACGGCGGAGGAAATCATACGCGTCGAACAGCTGCGTCCGCTCGCGATCTTCGATCAAGCCTCGATCCGCCAGCCGCCCGAGGCTGATCAATGTATGCGGAACCCTAAGCCATTTGTCCCGGCCGCCGTACGCAAGCTGCAATGCCTGAGCGATAAACTCGATCTCTCGAATGCCGCCTTTGCCCAGTTTTACATCAAGTCCCTTGGCGTTGATGTGCTCGAAGTCTATCTTTTGTTTGGAGCGGCGGACGCTGCGGAGAGCGGATCCGATCGACTGGGTTGCGGCGTAAACGTATGGCCGGACCTCGCGGTTGAAATCGGAAAAGAGCGAGGGTTCGCCAGCTCCCGGTCGCGATCGGATGAGAACCTGCCGTTCCCAGTCCGCAGCGTCGGTCTGGTAGTAGCGAACGGTATCCGAGACGGACATCGCCAATGGTCCGACTCGACCGTGCGGCCTGAGGCGCAGATCGACTCGGTAAGTCGCCCCCTCGCCGGTTTGCTGCCCGATGAGTTTCGCGATCAGCTCGGAAAGCTTGGCAAAGTATTCTCGGTTCGTCACCTTGCCGCGATTGCCGGTCCCGGTCGTTTCGCCCTCCTCCGAATATAGAAAAAGCAGGTCAATATCCGAGGAATAATTCAGTTCGCGAGAGCCAAGCTTTCCGAGCGTGACTACGCAGAATGTTGCCGCTCGCTGGCGTCCGCGGTCGTCCGTCTTCTGTGGACTCCCGTAGCGGTTGTCGAGTTCCTGACGTGCGATGCGAAGTGCGGATTCGAGTATTGCGTCGGCCAGATTCGAAAGTTCCTCGGTGATCTCCGCGACCGTCAGTTGCCGCCGAATATCGGCAAGATAGATACGCAGCAGTTCGCGTCGACGAAAGCGTGCGAAAATGACCTGGGTTTCGAGCGTCGAGTTTGTAAGGGAGAATCGGGCGAGCGATTCGAGAAGCTCGTCTTTGCCGCGAACACCCTTATCTTTTCGACGTCGATCCAGCCACGATATGTATTCGGGATTTTGTTGAAGCGTGGTTGCAAGCAGGGGACTATAGGAAACCAGAGTGAGGACGTCGGACACTAACGCCTCATTTTTGAGCAGCCTTCGGTAACTCGACGGCTGCATCTCCTCGAACCGTCGGGCGAACTGAACGACGGCCTCGGGATCGGGCAGGTCTCGGATCAAATGATCGGGGATGCTCATTGGCGAAAGCGAGTCGAATCTATTCCGTACTTCTTGATCTTGTAACCAAGTATCCGCTCAGTCGACTCTAGCTCACGAGCCGCTTTTGCGATATTTCCGCTGGTGGACTTAAGGGTGTCGAGGATCAAGTCGCGCTCGAAGGAAGCGATCGCCGAGGCTAGCGTCATTCTTGTCTCGGTTCCCGATGTCTCAGCGGTCTGTAGCGTCGGTGGCAGATGATGGCTATGGATGACATTGGTATCGCATACCAGTACTGCTCGTTCTATTGCGTTTTCAAGTTCACGCACGTTTCCGGGGTAGTGGTAGCTCATCAGCATGTCGATGGCGGGCGTTGAGATCCGACGAATTCGCTTTCCGTGCTCGGCCTCGTACTTCTCAAGGAAATGCTCGGCGAGAAGCAGTATGTCGGAACGCCTTTGCCGCAGGGATGGGAGAAATATAGAGAAAACGTTGAGGCGATAATAAAGGTCTTCGCGAAACTCGCCCTTTGCGATCGCCTCTTCGAGGTTCTTATTTGTCGCCGTGATCAGACGAATGTTCGCACTGATCGTTTCTGTTCCGCCGAGACGTTCAAATTCCCGTTCCTGCAATGCACGAAGAAGCTTTATCTGAGTTTGAAGTGGCAGGTCGCCGATCTCGTCAAGAAAGAGCGTTCCGCCGTCGGCGAGTTCGAAGCGGCCGCGTTTTAGTCTATCGGCACCCGTAAACGCTCCGCGTTCGTGACCGAACAGTTCGGACTCGATCAGCGTATCGGGCAAAGCGGCGCAGTTGATCTTAATGAACGCCCGCTTGCTGCGAAGGCTGTTGTAATGGATCGCGTTGGCGATCATCTCCTTTCCGGTCCCACTCTCACCGCGAAGCAAGACCGTCGCATTCGATCGAGCGACCTGCGAAACCTGCTCATAAACCTGACGCATTTCGTTCGAGTTTCCGATGAGGTGCGAGAAGTCGTATTTCTCTTTTAGTTCGAGCTTGAGCTTCTGGTTCTCTTCGCGAAGCCGTTCGCGCTCGCCGAGTACGGCATGTTCTACGCGAAGGTTCTGCGCTATCAGAGCGGCGAAGATCCCTATCGCAGATCGAAAATCAGCGCTCGCTCCCTTTGAATGATCTAAGACCGAGCAGAGGAGGCCTACAATCTTCCTTCCCACCTTCACTTTTCGGACAAAGAGACCTTGGAAGGGCGGAAGCCGCAAACCTGATAAATCGATAGAATCGATAAATATCTTCTCGTACGTTTCTGAGTTCGCCGAAAGATCGCGCCAGAAAGGCTGATTGAGCCCCGCGTCGGTGTCCCTAAATTCACCGATCGTGAAACCCGCGGTCGCAGTGAGTCTTGGCCGTTCGTTCTCGTTTTGGAAGGTGATCAGAAACAGTTTTTCGAGACGGAGAGCGGCAGCAGCACGTTCGAGCAGGGGATTAAGGTTAAAGGGTTGGTCGAGATTGGCGGCGGCCAATGCGCTCACTTCTTCAATCCCTCCTATATCTATCTCAGGCATTGCTACAAAAATGTTGGGATAAAAAGTATTTGATGTGTACCGGCATCGCCATTTACTCAACGAAAATCATAACAATTCTGTCAGAAATAATGAACTGGGGGCCTCTTGGGTCTCGACTACTAACCTCCGAGGTGTTCGCTTTCCAGTATCTTCGTCGCACTGCGATAGAATGGGATCGTGCTCAGCAGAAAAGAGATAATCGTAAATGAAAGCGAGCGGAAGATGCGGCTCGAGGATGTGCTTTGCTCGCGATTTCCTGCTCTTAGCAAGATGTATCTGCGGGAAGTAGTCAAGAATGGCGGCTGCGAAGTCAATGGTCGTCACGAAAACCGCGGCAAGAGGCTATTGCCGCAGGATTTCGTCGAGGTGAACGTGGACCTTACCCGCGAACACTCGATGTTGCCACAGGATATACCTCTCGAGATCGTGTATGAAGACCCTGACCTTCTGGTCGTAAATAAGCCGTCAGGCATGCTCGTACATCCGTCACATTGTGAGAAGAATGGGACGCTGTTGAACGCCTTGGTTCACTACATAAACCGATCGAACGGCTTCGCTCACCAACGCCCCGGACTAATTCATCGTTTGGACAAAGATACGTCGGGATTGATCGTGATCGCGCGGAATGCGAGGGCACATCGCATTCTGTGCCTGCAGTTTCACAACAAGAAGGTCGCGAAACGTTATGTTGCACTCGTTGACGGTCTAGTTGTCAGGGATCAGGGAACTATCCAAGGGAACATCGGCCGCAACGCCGACGCGAAACTTTGGGAGTTGCGGGACGACGGAAAGCCTGCGGAAACGCGTTATGTGGTAATCGAACGACGCGAGAATACGACCCTTTTGGAACTAGAACCCGTTACCGGCCGCACAAATCAACTTCGCATTCACTCTGCAGCCCTCGGACATCCGATCGTTGGCGATGTGAAGCGGGGCGGAAGCGAATATCGCAGACTTTGCCTTCACTCGGCTCGATTAAACTTTCGGCTCCCATCTACTGGCCAGCAGTTGGAACTCATCTCATCAGCCGATTTTATCTAGCGTCCCCACTGGGCCGAATAAGGGCTGGCCAGGAATGCACCCGTTAAGGAGCCTGTGCGAAGGTGTTGGAGAAACAAGTACTGGGTCAGAACGAACGAGCAAGAATCTTCATATAGAAAAATGCTGTCAGATGATGCAAGTCAATATCGGCGGAATGTTCGCAGCAATTACGGCAACCTATGACTTGCCGGCTTTGCAGGTCGCCGGATCGATCGGCTTCGCCTCCCACTCGTGCGAGTAGGTGGCGCACTTGCCCATAATGCATCCGGTTCCGTCAACCAGCATTGAGCCATCGGGGCGGATCTCGTACGGGCCGGAGCCGGTCGCGTTGAACGGACCTGAGTACGTATATTGGCCCGTGGTCGAAGTCTTCGGAGTGAATTCGAACTCGAGAGTCCCCGGCACCGTGAACGGCTTCGAGGCATCGCATACGTCACCTTCCTGAACGGCGTCGTCGATCGAGCCTTTAATGCGATACGCCTTTTTCGGAGCCGCGGGAGGGGAAAGGACCGGAGTGGAGTTGGTAGGCAGCGGCGGCGCGGGGGTGGCATTATTAGCCCCATTCCCGCCTAGTAACTCCGGCCTGCATCCGCAGCCCAGTACGAAGGCCAGCACCAATAACGACAACACTCCGGTCCAAATGTTTTTCATAAGGTTGGTGGGGAGTACTATTGCACGACGCGTCAAAACAGGGAAGTGCGGCTCAAATGCAAAATAAGGATGCGAGAAGCCGAAACCTCTACGCATCCTCGAATGAGCCAACACTTAGGCTCGAATTGGTTGCTACTCTCCGCAATGCGGATGGCGGCAGTCACATTTGATCTCAGTCAGGTCCTGATCGACCGCTTCCTTACAATGATCACTGCAATAGTCGGATTCCGGCTGTGCAGAACACATACACATATCGTGTTTACATTTCTCGCTTGCCATTCCTGCCTCCCTAAAACTATCGAGTCGGAGCTTTGATCTCAATATCGATGTCCTTCTTTTGCGACCCGCCCATAAATCCGCCGCTGTAGAAAAATACACCCGCGATGATCGCGACAATAACTATAAGTGCAAACGCCCACACAACGCTGCTACCTGTGCTTTCGCCTTCTGCCATTTCCTTTTCCTCCCAAGTTTCGTCCGTAATTAGTTCAGCCTACCGGCCGATGCGATGGTAGTGGCAAAGGCCGTGCCGAATCGCAGAATAGCGGGAAAATGATAGAAATATGGCAATTGCGTATTAAATCGATACACTCTCGCCCCGGGCATTTTCTGAAGCATAATCTGTTGAGCGCTTTGGGGATTGAGGGCCGATTTTTGGGGCGTGTTGCGCGCTATTAGAGGGGTTTGAAACGCGCTTTTGGCCGCCAGTCGCGCGCCGGGTGACCAGCGACAGGGATATGTTGGGTGTATTAGGGGAATTCGATGTTCCAGGTTGCTGTGCTCCGGTTTGGTTCCAAAGCGTAGACCCCCAGACGGCTGGTGCTTGCGTCAACGTTGCAGAGATGAGACAGCCTCTTGACCGTTTGACGGTTGAAGAGGGCGACGAATGAATGATAGACAGTTGCGTAAAATTTGAAGGCAGTTCTAAACAGATGTTCAGGGCCGGATGCGCATTACCTTATCCCCGAAGAATTTCTCGATGCTGAACGGGGCGCTTTTGAAGCGCTTGGATCGCCGGCGGCGGTTGAGTTTTACGTTGACGCTCACGAGCGAAAGACCGGGGTCCAAAACGATAAACGTCAGCCGAAGTTTCGGGCCGAAGAAGGAGTTGAGACTTGAGCCAGAGAGGCAAAAAAGGACTCGAGTATTTCGCTGGATCAAGGTGTTGGCAGCCAACAGGTCTCCTAGCGACCCGGCGGATCGTCGATGACGATCATCACCCTGATCTTGGGCTGGCTGACAAGCCGCAACACCCGTAAAAGCGAAGAATAGGAAGCTTTCTTGTTTATTATTATAGGCAGTACGACCAATCCGCTTTCATCCCAGACCAAGTCATCGGAACCTTCAGCGATGCGCTTTTCTATCCAGGAACGCACCTCTTTCTCAAGAGATTCCTCACCGATCGGCCGTTGCTTTATCTTTGCGGCGTCGAGCCTTCGGCGAAAGTTCGGGCTAGCCAGATTAGCTATTGGTGAGACCCGACTTTGAGGATTCGCCGCCTGCTCGTTAAGAAAATATGAACCGATGTCGCTGATCTCAATGCTGCTGGCCGAAACGCGAAAGCTTTTTGCTTGCCGCCTTGAATATGGCGACTGGTCGGTCGTGTAGACCTCGGCATGGAGCCCGCAACGCTCGCTATCTCTTATCCTCTCTTGTTCGGCTGAGGATAGCGGACTGTTCGACAAGACAAAAATTGAGTCTTTAACCGCTGGTCGAGGTTGTGGCAGCTTTTCACAAGAGCCTCCGCTCCAAAGAGCCATTCGTTCAAAAGACGGATATTCGAAGAATTCTTCGGTTTTCTTCCAAACCTTTTCGAACTGGCCCGCTGACAACCGCTCGTCTGGATATAAAATGATCCGGCCGATATTCAGGAGGCCACCGCGAGGGCCCACGTTGTAATTGAGATTTCCTTGCCGGGCATCGATTTTCGCCTCTAGCGCACGAAACCGACTTTCAAGCGGCTGTGTATTATCCACCGAGCCGAGAAGCTCGCCGTCGAGATAGATCGGCAAGTCTTCGGTTGTTGACGTGGAATCCTTCGAACCGAGAAACTCCTTACCTGAGGACAGGAATCCAAAGAACATAAAGGCCGCTAAGAGCGACACTAGGAGCGAAATCCGGATATGAGCCTTCATCGTTAGAGGTTAGGGTTGGAAAAGGATCCGTGTATTTCGCGGGATCTAGGAGTTGGCAGCAACCTAACCACTAAAAGGCGAAATACACGGAAGTTGATGAAGAATAACAAGCTAAAGCTTGAACTCTAAACTTATTCGTCGTCGTCGTGGGCGCGGACTCGGCCAGCGGCGACAGCTTCGTCAATGACCTTCTGGGCCAGATTTGGCGGCAGTGGATCGTAATGCGAGAACTGCATATGGTACGAACCCCGGGCCTGGGTCACCGAATTAAGCTTCGATTGATAGTCTAACATTTCTGAGAGCGGAACCTTAGCTTTTATTACTTGTTGTTTTCCACGCATGTCCATTCCCGCAACCCGGCCCCGACGAGAATTGAGGTCACCCATAATGTCGCCGCTAACCTCTTGAGGGGTAAAGACTTCCACGTCCATGATCGGCTCCAAAAGCGTCGGTTTCGCCTTTTCCATAGCATTCCGATAGGCTTTTCGGCCGGCAGCACGGAACGAATGTTCGTCGGAATCGACCGAATGATAGCTGCCGTCGATCAGCGTAACTCGGAAATCGACCATCGGATAACCGGCCAGATGGCCAGTTTGAGCGGCTTCGAGAATGCCCTTTTCGACCGCCGGCCGGAAATTCTGCGGGATAGAGCCGCCGAAGATCTTGTCGACCCATTCGAACCCTGATCCACGGTCAAGCGGCTCAAAGATGGCTTTGCAATCACCGAATTGCCCACGTCCACCGGACTGCTTCTTGTGGCGTCCCTGGACCTCTATCTGTTGAGTGATGGTTTCCTTATAGGGAACCTTTGGCGGGTGCAACGCGACCTCTACGTGGTAGCGATTATGCAGTTTGGCAACTACCGTCTCGATGTGAAGTTGGCCTGACCCGGATAGGATGAACTCCTTTGTCTGAGCGTCGCGATCGAAATGAAGTGAGGGGTCTTCTTCCAGTATTTTGTGAAGGGCCACGGAGATCTTGTCTTCGTCGGCGCGTGATTTCGGCTCAATGGCGAATGCGATCGCGGCTTCGGGATACTCAACTTTTGGATAAACGATCGGCTTGGCCTTGTCGGAAAGGGTGTCGCCCGTCTGGGTATCCTTTAATTTGACCACGGCAATGATATCGCCGGTCTGAGCTTCGTTGACCTTATCCAGTGTTTTTCCGTTTATGACGTGCAGCGTCCCGAGCCGTTCTGCCGTGTCGCGGGATGAGTTATAGACGGTCGCGTCCGAGCCTATTTTGCCCGATACGACCTTCATCACGTTGATGCGGCCCGCAAACGGGTCGGCGATGGTACGGAATACGTAGGCGGAAAACGGCTCGTCGTTGCTGTATTTGCGGGTGATGCGGTCGCCGTTCAGGTCGGAGTCGGCGTAGCCGTACTCGGCCTCGTGCGTCGCCGGGTTCGGTGCGAATTCGACCAGGTGCTCGAGGAGGATCTGCAATCCTACCAAGGTTGTGGCCGAAACGGCGTACACGGGGCAGAGTTTGCTTGCCGCAATGGCCCTCGCAAGATTTGGGTAGATGTCCTCTTCTGGCAAGGTGCCGTCGTTGAAGTATTTCTCCATCAACGCGTCGTCCGATTCGGCAACGATCTCGATCAGACGCTCGCGGGTGCGATCGAAGATGTCCTTGCCCTCGGATGGTATCGCGATGCCTTTAGCCTTTCCGTTTTCATCAAATTCGTACGCTTTTTGATGAACCACATCGACGACGCCGCGAAAGTTGCCCTCCGTACCGATCGGGAGGGTGAAAGGGACTATCGATCGTGCGAAGCTGTGTGTCGCTGTTTCGAGAGCGTGGCCGAAGTCGGCGTGTTCCTTGTCGATCTTATTGATCACCATGAACCGCGGCAGCAGGAATTCGTTCGCGTACTGCCAGGTCTTTTCGGTCTGAACCTCGATCCCGTGAACCGCGTCGACCACAACGAGTCCGCAATCCGCGGCCCTAAGCGCAGGACGGGCGTGCGATACGAAGGCCGCGTATCCGGGCGTATCGATCAGGTTTATCTTGGTGTCTTTGTATTCGAGGTGGGTGAAATTGTTATTGAGAGTGACCTTTCGTTCGATGGAATCTTCGTCGTAGTCAGTGACGGTCGTTCCTTCGTCTACCTTGCCCCAGCGTGGCGTTGTCCCGGCTACGTATGCGAGCGACGCGGTGAGTTGGGTTTTACCCGCGTCGCCGTGTCCAATGACAGCCAGGTTCCTGAGATTCTCAGTGCTAAATGCTTTCATCGTCGGCAAGAAACTCCTTTTAATGGATTGGCCTTCGATCAAGAGTATGTCGACCGCCGGCTCTTGGCGATTCGTCGCGAGATTGCGTCTGATCGAGCAAGGACCGGATCGGAACACACAAAGATTGTAGGTAAGACGTTAATCTATCGACTTTAGGCAATCTTGGCAAGCATTGATTTCAGCTTGCTCCACTTTTGGTGTGATAAAATCCAGCAGACCCATTTGCCCTTATGCAAGAATTTGAATCGGCGATCAGAGAACTTGATCTAAGCTTGTTTTCGCGGATCGAGAGTCAATCGACCGAATCTGACCGTCGGTCGCTATTGGCTGTACAGTCTGCGCTTCGGAATCTGCGCACGAAATATGTCTATCTTGAAGTTGGCTCTTATTTGGGCGGAAGTATCCAGCCACACCTTCTCGACGCTCGTTGTGAACGGATCTTTTCGATCGACAAACGCCCAAAAGTTCAAAGTGATGCACGCGGCTTTGATTGGCATTACTTGAACAATTCAACGCAGAGAATGATCGAAAATCTCCGGGCTATCGATCCTGACGCCGTCGGCAAGATCGTCACAATCGATGGGACCACGAGTGAGATCGATCAGAAGTTGATCACGGATCCGGTCCAGTTATGCCTGATCGATGGCGAGCATACGGACGAGGCGATGAAAGCTGACTTTCAGTTTTGTCGGCGGATGCTTGATAAGACAGGTGGAGCGATCGTTTTCCACGATGCGCAGATAACGTACAACGGCATATTCGATTGTATTCAGGACTTGATAGCTGATGGCGTAGATTTTAGAGCCTACGCTCTGCCGAGTGTGCTTTTCGTTGTGGAATTTGGGGATATGAAGCTTCATGAGCATCCGGAGATACGGAAAAGGCTGATCAATAATCATGAGGCGTACCTATTTGGCCTTCGGATAAATGATAGATATCGGCGGTTCGCTAACAGATTTCCGTTTCGACAGTTGCGAAACGTCTATATCCGCCTTCGGAAGGGCAACGTCAGTTATTAATAACGACTTTTTGCCGCCTCCCGGACTAGAGGTTGGTTTTTTCCGGGATTCGAAGTATAAATTATGCTCGCTACTTCAGTGGCGGTTCCAGAACGTAAGCAAAAGTTCCCTTCGGTAAACGTCAGATGGCAGTTGCCGCATCGAATCGGCAGGTTCAACCCTGTCCTTTCCCCGCGGTTCTTAAAAAGTTAGAGGAAGAAGATGAATACTAAGAATGTTTTGGCGAGATCTATGTTCGCGAGTCTGGTTCTGATCGCGATCTTGTTCACGACGATCCCGGTTTCGGCACAGGGCAGCTTGATCCCGATCAGCGATGTAACCGGCGGGTCAGGTATATTCGTGCTGCGCGGCGCTGCGAAAGGCCCGCCAAAGAGAGTGCTGCCAAGCCGGGCTACGCGATCGAAGGTTCAGCGAATCGAGACCGCTCGCAAAGTGTCGAAACAGTATACGACCCTCGCCAAAGTTGCACCGCGACGTACCCGAACCGACGCCGTTGATCCAGATGATGCAAGGCTGAAGAACGTCGCGACGATGGACAAAACTGTTGCCTCGCGATTGTTCTCGGGTGTGGGTGAGTATTATCTTGACCGCGACAACTATAACGAAGCGATCAATTTCTTCCGAGAATCGTTAACTCTAGACCTTAACAATACGATCTCGCAAACCGGCCTCAGCGAAGCGCTCGCTTTGAAGGGCAACGAGCTGTTGGTAAAAGACAGCTTTCCGGTAGCACGAACATTCTTTGAAGAAGCTCTTAAGTACAACGCGAAGAACGCTCCCGCGTACTATGGTTTGGCTGAAGTTCTTACAGAAATGGGCAAGGACGACGAGGCCGCTAATAACTACGAACGAGCCCTTTCGAATGACAAAGACCTTTCGGAGATCTATACACCGCTTGGAGCTCTCTATTTCCAGAAGGGTGATATTGCCAAGGCTGACCAGTATTTGACGAAAGCCGTCGCGGCATCGGCGAACGATCCTCAAGCTCACTATTACCTTGGGTTAGTTCGCTACTCGCAGAATAAGAATGATGTGGCCCTCGAGGAATTCAAAAAGTCATCAAGCCTAGACGCTTCGAATCCCGAGGTTGCGTTCTACACGGGGTCGACACTTCTGCGGTTGAACAAGAATGACCTGGCGGTGACCGAATTTACAAAGGCCACGACCCTCCGAGCGAACTACTTTGAGGCGTGGATGGGATTGGGCGAAGCTCAATATGAACTCGGCAACTATCCGGAAGCGGTCAAGGCTTACACACAGGCATCGAAACTAAGGAACACGAACTACGAGGCGTTCAACAACCTCGCCGATGCATATCGCCAGATGACTCCACCGAACTACAATCAGGCTGAGTCCAATTACAACCTGGCGGCAATGTTCATTCAGCGGCAAGCAGGTTTTAATAAGGAAGATGCTGCCGATATGTTCTCGAAGGCCGCGTTCTCGATCGCTAAGCAGTGTGAGATCAACATCAAACAGGCAAAGGCTTGCAGATGGGATGCCGCCGTGAAAGCGCTTGAGGAGGCTGACAAGCTGAGCACGTCGGGCGTAGACGCGGCGAACCTAGGATGGGCATATTACAACGCGGCTCGAGCGGACATTGCTAACGGCAATGCCCAAGCTGCCCGGCCGAAGTTAGAGAAAGCAAAGGTAGCGTTGCAGAAGGTCGCTAGCGGTAATTCGAACTTCGTTTCAGGACCGATGCTCAACCTCGGAATGGCTCTCACGGATCTAGGTGAGTACAAGCCCGCGATCGAAATCCTGAATAAGGTCGTCAACAAGGAGCCGAAATGGGCGTTTGCGATCAATGAGCTTGGCCTTGCCTACATGGGTGACACGAATTATTCGCAAGCCGCGAAGCAGTTTAAGCTGGCAACCGATAAGGACAAGTCATTTGCTCAGGCGTACTACAATCTTGGTGAAGCCCAATTCAAGGCTGGCAATCTAGGCGAAGCACGTAAGGCGATGGAACAGCTTCGAAAGATGGGAGCTGCGAACTTGGCAGCCAAGCTAGATGTGTCGACCAAAGGAGCCCTTCGACAGGGAAGTTAGTTACAACGGATACGGCAGTATGACGAGAGTTGGACTAACCTCCGACTCTCGTTATTATTTTGGAAGCCTGAATGGAGATCCTCGATAACATTCCACTCGCACCGTTTACCACGCTCGGGATCGGAGGACCTGCAAAACACTTTGCTGCGGCGCGAAGTCCCGAAGAACTCGCGGAGTTATTCGCTTGGGCCGGATCGGCAGGACTAGAGGTGTTCATTCTCGGCGGCGGGAGCAATATTCTCGTTTCGGACGCCGGGTTCGATGGATTGGTCATTAAGATCGAGATCGGTGGGATCGATTTTAAGGACGACGACGGCAATGTCATCGTAACTGCGGGTGCCGGTGAAGACTGGGATGGGTTTGTCAGGGAATGTATACATCGCGATCTGGCCGGCCTTGAGTGTCTGAGTGGTATTCCCGGAACCGTTGGCGGCACTCCGGTCCAGAACGTAGGTGCGTATGGTCAGGAAGTCTCCGAGACGATCGTGTCGGTACGCTGTTTTGATCGTTCAGATGCGGTGATGGTCGAGTTATCCAACGAGCAGTGTGGCTTTGAGTATCGTAAGAGTATTTTTAATTCGTCGCTGCGGCATAGGTATGTGGTTACGTCCGTCGTCTACCGGTTGGTGCCCGACGGTGCCCCGAAGATAGCGTACAAGGACCTTGAACGGAGATTTACAGACCGAACTCCTTCGCTTCGCGAGGCACGAGATGCGGTCATCATTATCCGGAGCGAGAAGTCGATGGTGACCGATCCGGCTGATCCGAATTCAAGAAGCGCCGGGTCGTTCTTCAAAAACCCGATCGTCGAGAGATACGTCGCCGACTCGATCGCGGAAGAATTGGAGGTCGACCCCATTCCACATTTCGCTGCCGGTGGGGGGCTGGTGAAGATCCCCGCAGCGTGGGTGATCGAACAGGCGGGCTTTCAGAAGGGCTTCGCACTTGGAAACGCAGGCATATCAGCAAATCATTCGCTTGCTATCGTCAATCGCGGTTCGGCCACGTCGGCTGAGATAGTTGCACTCAAGGATCTGATACAAAAGACAGTCCTCGATAAGTTTGGGATCTCGCTCCAACCGGAACCTATCTTTGTCGGCTTTTAGCCGTTTCCGCAAAAATTTCCGCGTAGTGCGTCAAGTTACGGTATAATTCGTGTACTTTCCGGCCGTGTTTTTCACCTGTGGCCATTGTCAAAAAGAGGTTGCTATGCTGCTCAAGATCCGCACGTTCGCTTCGTTCCTACTTATTTTTTCGATCATCTTGTCGACCGGCTTCGTCCGTGTTGCGAAGGCTAACGATCTCGTCCCGGAGAGTGATCTCTCGGGCGGTGCAAGCGTCTTTGTTTTCCGCGGATCGCGAAAACAGCCGCAGGAACGCGGTGCCGTTAGGTCGTTTTCAAGCGGTGGAGCTTCGGTGAATATACGTAGGGAACGGGTCAAGAGTCAGGTCGCGGTCAATCGAAAGAAAAAGGCCGATGCGGCAAAAGCTCGAGCAGCGGTGGTTGCCAGAGCACGAGCCCGTGAGCGAAATCAGAAGCTTCGGCTCTCGAATACCCTGACCGCAACTGCCGAAAAGCAGCTTGCCGATGGTAATACCGCGGGAGCAGCAGTTAATTACCGTGAGGCGCTGAAAGCGAATCCTAAGAACGCAGATGCGATGCTGGGGCTGAGCGACGCATTGACCGCGACCGGGATCACCATGGCTGGGGACACGCAGAATGATGCCGCATTGCCGTACTTCGAAGAGGCCGTAAAACTGGATCCGAAGAACGAATCAGCATTCGCCAAACTTGGTGAGATCCACGATGCGAAGGGCAGGAATGCTCAGGCGATCAGTGCGTATGAAAAGGCACTGAGCCTTGATGCCGCGTTCTCCTCGCTGTATATGCCCCTAGGACTGGCGTACGCCCAGGAAGGGAAGGCGACAGAAGCGGAGTTGTACCTTAACAAAGCGAAGGCCGCTGGATTCGACAGTCCCGAGGCTCAGATGGCTCGGATCCTGATCTTATCTAAACAGGGCCGCGATGCTGAAGCTCTGGCGATGATCGATGACGTACTTAAAGCCGAGCCTCAAAATGCTTCCGCCCATTATCAGAAAGCGGCGATCTTTGGAAAATCTGATCAGACGGAAAAGGCTCTAGCGTCGTATCGCGACGCGGTTAAGATCGACCCGAATCTTGCCGCGGCTTGGTTCGATATAGGCGTGATCTATTACAACCAGGAGAAGTATTCGGACGCCTTGCCGGCATATCAGACGGTTGTAAAGATCGAGCCGGAAAATTACAAGGCCCAGGCGAATCTAGCGAGTACGTTTAGGCAGCTCGAACGCTTTGCCGAGGCGAATGCTGCTTACAAGGCGGCCGAGCCGGGCAACAAGAACAACCCGGACCTTTACAGCGAATGGGGGTACTGCCTTGGTAAAACGAATGAGTGGGACAAATCCACCGCACGGCTGAATACTGCCCGCGAGCTTAGCCCGAATGCGGTCGATAATAACAACGCGGGCTGGGGATATTACAATGCAGCCCGGTTTGACCGCTCAAACAACCGCGAGCCTGAGTCGACCGCGAAGCTTGAACTAGGGAAGAAATACCTGGAAACGGCGGTTCAACAGGATCCTAAGCTCGATGCTGCGCAGTTCAATCTAGGTGCTACGAAGAATTCGATGGGCGATTTCGAAGGAGCCAAAACGGCATTGAATGCCGCCCTTGCACTTCGAGGTGACTGGGTTATCGCGCTGAACCAACTAGGCCTGGCATACCGCGGGTCGAACGATCTGTCTAACGCTCTAGCTCAGTTTCAGCGAGTGTCTTCCTTGGATGCGAACAATGCTTTCGGCTTGGTCAATCTCGGTGAGGTTTATCACCTTACCGGAAATAAAAAGGAAGCAAAGAAAGTGCAAGACCGTCTGAAGAAGATCAATCCAGCCCTTGCGAATCAGTTGAACAGTTTCTTCAGCGGCAAGGCGGTCGTGGACGACACCAAGCGGAAAATAGAGAACAAAGTGCCGAAGATTCCGGGAATCCGCTTTCCGTTTAGCTAAAAAATGACCCGCTCCCAATCGCTCCCAATCACTTGGAGGCGGGTCTGGCTCCCGGTCACTGGGGCGGTGACGCGGGGCCAAATTCAACGGCACAGAATCTCACAGCGAGAGGTGCCGGTGAAGAGTAGTGAAAAGGAAGAAAGGAGCGGCCGCCAAGACCGTTCCTTTTTTATTGACGGATTTTCAAGATATCTTTCAAAAAACTTTCGTCGAAGTTGAGTTTCGAGATGGATTATGTGATGCTTCCCCTGAATTTCTTGACCTTGCACCCACATAATGCGACTCGACAACGTCCTCAAGCAGGAGGAATTTGATGGACTACTTGCCTTATTTTCCGAGAACCGGGACGAGGCAGGGGCGATCTATGAGGACTTGCGGCGGAGTCTGGTCCGCTTCTTTGAGATGCGAGATTGTCGCGATGCCGATATGCTGGCGGACGAAACGCTCTTCCGCGTGGCTACAAAAGCTCATTCATTTGATCCTTTAAGGCATACCCGACCATCATCCTTTGTTTTTGGATTTGCGTCGAAGATCCTCCTTGAATACTCGCGAGATCCGCAGAAACTGCGAATAACGTACGATCGCTGGGTTGAGTCTGCCCTAGCGCTGCCCGCGGAGGAGCCTGATTCTGAAGACGAGGCGGCGGGGATGGAATGCCTCAGAAAATGTTTGGGTGAGATGTCAGCGGAGGATCGAGAGATGATGATCGCCTATTACGGTAAGGAAAAGCAGGAAAAGATCGCGTCGCGGAAATTAATGGCGGAAAGAATGGGTATCAAAATGGAGACGCTCCACATGCGGGTCCACCGCCTTCGCGGATCTCTGAAGAAATGCATGAAAAGTTGTCGGAGTCTGGAGTAGGTAATTTCTTGGAAAGAATCTCGTTAGAAGTGTCAATATGATGATGATGGAGGCCGAACACCAACGAATACGAGAAGCACTTCTCCACGGCGGTGCCGGGATCGCGTCGGTCGATCCCGAGCAACTTTTGTTTATAGAAAGCGAACTCATTGAAGATCATCTCGAAGGTTCTCTCACACCGTCAGAATCTGAGCTATTCCACGAAAACTTCCTTGTAAACGAGGAGAGGCGGGAGCTACTGAACGAGGTCAGGATGCTGAAGCGCTTCTCAAGCGATGCATTCGAGTTCGACGCCAGCGTATTCGACGAGCCTTCGGAGAGCCCCGTCGATTCACAGGATTCTAGCTACCGAGTTACAACCGTAATCGTTATTTTAGCGATCACTGCGATCTTGTTCGTCCTTTTCACCCAACTCATGCGAACCTAACGCAACATGCGTCCTTCAATAAGGCGAGCCGTTCGTTAGCAACCACGTAAGTCCATTAGTCGGTCCTTGAACTCTAGATGTTTCCGCGCTCGGGCGAATCGGTTATACTGCGTGTTTGCACACAATTCAGTAGCCGATGCCTAAACGCACAGATATAAAGAAGATCCTGATCATTGGTTCAGGTCCCATTGTTATTGGCCAGGCTTGCGAGTTCGATTATTCGGGAACGCAAGCCTGTCGAGCTTTAATGCAGGAAGGTTACGAGGTCGTCCTGGTCAATTCGAACCCGGCAACGATCATGACCGATCCTGAGATCGCGGACCGAACTTACGTTGAACCTCTGACGCTTGAGACCGCGACCGCGATCATCGAGAAGGAGCGGCCGGACGCGCTGCTGCCTACGGTCGGTGGACAGACGGGGCTGAATCTTTCGGTGGAGCTTTACGAGAAGGGAATTCTCGAAAAGTATGGCGTAAAACTGATCGGAGCGAACATCGATGCGATCAAGGTCGGCGAGGACCGCGAGCTTTTCAAGAAGGCGATGGACGAGATCGGAATTCCATCGGCCAAAGGCGGATTCGCTCATACTTGGGAAGAGGCGAAATTGATAGTAGAAGAGACTGGATATCCCGCGATAATCCGGCCGGCTTTCACGCTCGGCGGAACCGGCGGCGGCACTGCTTATAATCCAGAAGAGTTCGAAGAGATCGCGAAAGGCGGGCTTGCGGCTTCGCCTGTTTCGCAGATCCTTGTAGAAGAATCGATCCTCGGTTGGAAGGAATACGAGCTTGAGGTGATGCGCGATCTGAACGATAACGTAGTCATCATCTGCTCGATAGAGAACTTCGATCCCATGGGCGTCCATACCGGCGATTCGATCACGGTTGCTCCCGCCCAGACGCTTACCGACGTTGAATATCAAAACCTCCGCGACATGTCGATCAAGTGCATTCGCAAGGTCGGCGTTGAGACGGGCGGCTCGAATATACAGTTTGCGGTAAATCCTGCAGACGGTGCGGTCCGCATCATCGAGATGAATCCGCGCGTCTCGCGTTCGTCGGCTCTCGCGTCCAAGGCGACGGGATTTCCGATCGCAAAGATCGCTGCGAAACTCGCCGTCGGATACACGCTCGACGAGATCCCGAATGACATCACGAAGAAAACGCCGGCATCGTTCGAACCGACGATCGACTATGTCGTTACGAAGATCCCGAAGTGGGCTTTCGAGAAGTTTCCCGGCGCGGAAGACGTGCTCGGTACGCAGATGAAGTCGGTGGGTGAAGTGATGGCTATCGGGCGGACATTTAAGGAGTCGCTGTTCAAGGGCCTGCGATCTCTCGAAGCTGTGAAGCCGCTGCGTTTGGTCGATGTTCCAGACGAAGAACTCCAGCGAAAGCTCGCACGACCCAATTCGCAGAGATTCTCATACGTCACTTATGCACTTCAGAGCGGCTACACGATCGAAGAAGTGCATCGCTTAACCAAGATCGATCCATGGTTCCTTGATCAAGTCTCGCAGGTGATGGAGTTTCAGGAAACGCTTGCGGGCAAAGAACTAGCAAGCTATACAGATGACGAGCTTCGAACTGCGAAGGAGTTTGGCCTGTCCGATCGACGTCTTTCGTTTCTAACTGGTGCCGGCGAACTTGAGGTTCGGCAGCACCGAAAGGAAAACGGGATCACGCCGGTCTACAAGCGTGTCGATACATGCGGAGCGGAATTCGAATCGTTCACGCCGTATATGTATTCGAGCTACGAGGAAGAAAGCGAGGCTGAACCGACGGACCGCCGCAAGATAATGATCCTTGGGTCCGGGCCAAACAGAATTGGGCAGGGAATCGAGTTTGATTACTGCTGCTGTCACGCTTCGTTCGCTCTGCGTGATGCTGATTTCGAGACGATCATGGTCAATTGCAACCCTGAGACGGTCTCGACCGACTACGACACGTCGGACCGACTTTACTTCGAACCGCTCACGTTCGAAGACGTGATGAACATCGTTGATGTTGAGAAGCCCGAGGGCGTAATCGTGCAGTTCGGCGGTCAGACGCCGTTGAATCTCGCGGACAAGCTCCACGCTGCCGGTGTCCCGATAATTGGTACCTCGCCAGACTCGATCGACCTGGCCGAAGACCGTAAACGATTCTCTGCATTATTGAAGGAACTGAATATCCCGCAGCCGCCGAATGGCACGGCGACGTCGCCCGAGGAAGCGAAGGTGATCGCGGCGGAGATCGGATATCCGGTAGTTGTTCGGCCGAGCTTCGTGCTTGGCGGACGTGCGATGGCGATCGTTTATGATGAGGCGTCGCTGGATGAATATATGCGAACGGCAGTCGATTCTTCGCCTGAAAAGCCGATCTTGATCGATAAGTTTCTTGAGCGAGCGGGTGAGATCGACGTTGACGCCTTAGCTGACGAAGATACGGTCGTAATAGCGGGAATCCAGGAGCACATCGAAGAAGCCGGAATTCACTCGGGCGATTCGTCGAGCGTGCTGCCGGCACAGAAGATCCCGGTCGAGCATCTGGAGACGATCCAACACTACACGACGCTCCTTGCGAAGGGGTTGAAGGTCAAAGGTCTGATGAACATTCAATATGCGATCCAGAATGACCGTGTTTATGTTCTTGAGGTAAACCCGCGTGCGTCGCGTACGGTACCGTTCGTCGCGAAAGCCACGGGAGTTCCAATAGCCAAGATCGCGTCACTTGTGATGGCAGGACACCAGAAACTCGCAGGCTTTAACCTTCCCGATTTGCTCGCCGTTCCACAGATATTCGTTAAATCGCCAGTCTTTCCGTTTAAAAAGTTCGCGGGTGTCGACCCGATCCTGGGGCCTGAGATGCATTCGACCGGTGAAGTGATGGGCGTCGGAACGACCTTCGGTGAGGCTTACGGCAAGGCGATGGAAGGTGCGGGAGTGAAGCTGCCGCTGTCAGGTAAGGCCTTCATCTCGGTCACGAACGCAGACAAGGGGCAAGCGGTGATTCTCGCCCGCCGTTTGAATAAACTCGGCTTCGATCTGGTCGCGACCTACGGCACGGCGACCCGTCTGCATGAAGTCGGCCTCGAATGCGAGAGCGTGTTCAAGGTCAATGAAGGCCGTCCGAATATTGCCGACCTGATTCGCCAGGGCGATATCGCGCTCATCATCAACACGCCGCTTGGCAAAGTCTCACATTTCGACGAAAAGGCCATCCGCAAGGCGGCGTTGCAGTTCAACGTGCCGTGCGTTACGACGATCACCGGTGCTGAAGCGCTGGTCGAGGCGATCGCAACGAAGCTTTCGGAGACGAGTGTTGTTGTCAGGAGTCTGCAAGAGATACATAGCCGCGCGGGATCTGCCGAGGGCTCCGCCTAACTCCCATTTCTTCGGAATTTGTGTAAAATGTCAGGCGTAAGGCGAACTGAGGGTTAGGCTGTCGATTCAGGTTACGCGTTCCAATCACCCTACAATTAGAGGTCTTAGTCAATGAGCAAACGTATCTGGTGCGGTGTCTATGCCGTAAGTCTGCTGGCAGTGATCTTAACGATGTTGGTCTCCGGAATCCTGGCTATGGCTGTAGGGGACGAGATACTACTGCCGCAGCAAATGGCCATTCCGGCCGCGTTATCGGTTCTTGGTTACTTGCAGTTCGTGCTGGTTCATACGATCACGACCCTTGTATTGCTTTTCAAATCGTGGAAGGCATTGGAAGATGGTGTTACTCCCGTTACCGCAGGTAAAGCCGTCGGATTTTTGTTTATCCCGTTCTTCAATATTTATTGGTTCTTTCGTGTTTGGGGCGGATATCCTTCGGAGTACAACAAGTTCGTGGGGCGGAACAGGTTAGCCGCTCCGAAACTTGCTTCTGGACTTCACATCGGATTCGCAGTTACCGTCGGACTGACTGCCATTTTGGTCTTGCCGATCCTGATCCTTCCATTTGTGACGATCATACTGCTTAGCCGGACGATCGACGCGATCAATAATCTCGAGTTTGCAAAAGTCGCAGTCGCGCAGGGAAGGATCGCCAGTACCTCGGAATTCGTGGGCACCGCAGAGAATCCTCGGTCTAAGGTGCCTATTTTGGCTTCAGTCGGAGCTCTCGCGGTCCTTGCGGTTATCGTCATCGGATTGGGCTTGATGTCGTGGTTTAACATGAATCCGGCGGTCCCGAGCGATGCGTTGGCAGAGAAAGTCGGAGACTTTAAGCTTGAACGAGCAGGCAATGTCACGGGCAGCTTCTTCGGCGGGCAGTTCCGGTCGATGGACAACATTTACGTCAGCGACGCGGGCGGCGACCGACGGGCTATTAGATACAACATATTTGAGTTCCGATCGCCTGAAACCGCTCGTAAGCGGATCGAATCAACATGCGATAAGAACGCGACAATCAGCGAACTGAAGGACAAGCAGGGTGCTCCGGCGGGGCGTTTGTGCGAGGAGGGGAATGCGATACTCCTTCAAATCGGCCGTTACTATGTGTGGACGCATCAGGCAGGCGGCTACGATCTGGAAAAAGCTAAGGCCAAGGAGGCATCAAGGTCGTCGCTGAATAGTTTCGTACGCGCTTTGCCATTTTCATCGCAGCTTGTATTTCCCGAGAGTCCGTACCGTTAAAGGCAAATGCAGGGGAGCTCACCGAGGTACCCTTAGCTTTCGACTACGTTTGACCTCGGCCAAAAAAAAGAGTTTCTTGACCAACCCCGCCATTTACAATAAGTTAACGTTAAAGTTCTTTTCGGGCATTTTATATAAACATGAACGAATCGCATGACCGCGAGATCATAGGCGGGCATTTGCTCGTTATTGGCGGGGCTGAGGATAAGTACAACGAGCGCAGGATCTTGAAAAAGTTCCTTGAGCTTGCCGGTGGAGACAAGGCGGAGGTTCTCATCGTTCCGGTAGCCTCGGATTACCCGGAGTTTGCGGCGGATGTGTACACCCAAGCTTTCCGTAACCTGGGCGTGGCGAATCCGCGTGTGCTCCGGGCGACGGCACGACAGGATGTATTTCAGGCGGACGCGGCCGCCCTTCTCGATGGCGTCACAGGTGTTTTCATCACCGGAGGCGACCAGATGCGATTGGTCTCGACACTTGGCGGGACCGAGTTTGCGGCGATTCTTCGTCGGATGGTCCGCGAGACCGAGATCGTGATGGCGGGAACCAGCGCCGGAGCCGCCGGGATGAGTACGTCAATGATCGTTCGAGGCGAGGCCGCTTCACATCCGAAGAAGGATTCCGTGCGGCTATCGCCAGGACTTGGATTCCTTAAGAACATTATTATCGATCAACACTTCACCGAGCGCGGCCGGATCAGCCGGCTGATCACGGCGGTAAGTTACAATCCTTACAATCTGGGCATTGGTATCGATGAAAATACGGCGATCATCCTCGATCCGAATGGGGTGATGGAGGTTTTCGGCCAAGGTTCTGTCACGATCGTTGACGGCTCGCAGATAACGTACAACGAGATCGCGGAAGTTGCCGAACACGAATCGTTCGCCGTCTGCGGGGTGAACCTGCACATCCTTCGCGACGGTCTCGTATATCAATACATCGACCGTCATCCACTTCAGCCTAAAACCGAGTTTTTGCTCCCTGACTTAGGTTGATATAAAACAAAAAAATAGCCACGAATTACGCGAATTGCACGAATTAATTCATACTCTCAGAATATTTGTGTAATTGATGTAATTCGTGGCTAAAACGAATATGGAAATCTTAGAAATTCGCACCCTACGTGGACCCAACTATTGGAGTGGTTATTGGAAGAAGCTGATCATCATGCGGCTGGATATAGGCGCGTATGAGAAGAAGCCGTCGAATAAGATCAAGGGCTTCTACGAAGGGATGCTTGAGGTAATGCCGAGCCTTGAAAATCACGGCTGTAGTTACGGCGAGCCCGGCGGATTTCTCAAGCGTGTTACTGAAGGTACATGGGCGGGGCATATCATCGAACATTTTGCCCTTGAGATGCAGACGATGGCGGGAATGGAAACCGGTTATGGCCGCACGCGAGAGACGGGCGAGAAAGGCATTTACAATGTCGTTTTCAGTTATCACGAAGAAGAGGTCGGACGATATGCGGCGAAGGCCGGCGTGAGGATATTTCTGGGGCTCGCGGATAATAAGCCGCTGGAAGAGGTAAAGCAGGAGATCGCCGACGACGTTCAGCGGATGCGAGAGATCCGCGAAGAGGTTCGATTCGGCCCCTCGACGGGGTCTCTCATCGAGGAAGCGACGCACCGCGGAATCCCTTACATCCGCCTTAACGACCAATCCCTGGTACAACTCGGCTATGGCGTTTATCAGAAGCGCATACAAGCCACGACGACCGCGAACACGAATATGATCGCGGTCGACATCGCGGCCAATAAGCACGCAACCAAGAAACTTCTTGGCGACATGGGCGTGCCGGTACCCAAAGGTTATCGGATCCGCGATGAAGAAGAGCTCGAAGAGACGGTCAACAGTGTTGGATTTCCTGTCGTCATCAAGCCGCTTGACGGTAATCATGGGAAGGGAGCTACGGTCGGGATCAACTCGCTGGAGGATGCCAAGGTTGCGTGGGAAAAGGCGAAAGAATATTCGCGTTGGATCATTGTAGAGAAACAGCTCCAAGGGGCCGATTTCCGAGTGCTGGTCGTGAATAATCGGCTAATCGCCGTTGCGGAGCGGGTTCCGGCTCACGTGCGCGGCGATGGGAAACGGACCATTCAGCAGTTGATCGACGAGACTAATTCTGATCCGCGTCGCGGCTACGGGCACGAGAATGTGCTAACGCAGATCGACATCGACAACCAGACGCTGCGATGCATCAAGAAGGCTGGATTCGAGCTGGATACCGTTTTGAAGAAGGGTGAACAACTGTTCCTCAAGACGACCGCAAACATCTCTACCGGCGGCACCGCTATCGACGTCACGGACGAGGTTCATCCAGAGAACGTATTCTTATTCGAGCGCATCGCAAGGATCATCGGGCTGGACGTTGCCGGTATCGACGTCATCGCTCCGAACGTGAGCGAGCCTCTGCGAGAGACCGGCGGCGGAATCATCGAGGTTAACGCTGCACCCGGATTCAGGATGCACCTCGCTCCAAGCGAAGGCATCGGGCGAAACGTTGCTGAGCACGTGATCGACATGCTCTACCCGCCGGGAGCCGAATCGCGAATTCCGATATTCGCGATCACGGGAACCAATGGCAAGACGACCACCACGCGTCTGATCGCGCATATCCTTCGAAACTCGGGCCGAACGGTCGGGTTTACGACGACTGACGGTACCTACATCGGCAATGAGCAGATCGTGCAGGGCGATAACACAGGGCCGGTTTCAGCTCAGCTTGTGCTGAAAGATCCGACTGTGGATGTTGCGGTCCTTGAAACCGCACGAGGTGGGATCATTCGCTCGGGCCTTGGGTTTGACCATTGTGATGTCGGCGTAGTTCTAAACGTGGCAGCGGATCATCTTGGTCTGAAGGACGTGAATACACTTGAAGATCTCGCCCGGGTGAAGTCGGTCATTCCAAGGGCGGTAGCTAAGAATGGATGGGCCGTGCTGAACGCGGAGGACGAGCGTGTCTACAAGATGCGCGATCTGGTCGATGGCAGGGTCGTGTGTTTTTCGATGGATGAGAATCATCCGAACATCCGTCGGCGAGCCGAGCGCGGCCGCGTGTCGTGCGTATTCGAGAACGGCTTTGTGACGATCCTGAAAGGGAAGTGGAAGGTGCGGGTCGAGAAGGCCGTGAACATTCCGCTGACCTACGGCGGCCGCGCGGAGTTCATGATCCAGAATGTGCTGGCGGCAACGCTCGCGTGCTTCGTCCACGGTGTGTCGATCGAAGATATCCGCGTAGGACTGACGACCTTTAACGCGGGCACCGCACAAACTCCCGGACGATTGAACTTCATGGAGATCGGCTCGTGCACCGTGTTGATGGATTATGCACACAATCCCGCGGGATTCTCGGGGCTCACGAAGTTCATCTCAAAGCTCCCCCATAAGTATCGCACGGTGATCATGACCGTTCCGGGTGACCGTCGGGACGAAGACATCCGAGAGATGGGTGAGATCGCCGGCAAGGCGTTCGACCGGATCGTGATCCGTCACGGCCACTACCTACGCGGCCGAGATCCGGGTGAGATGGCCGTTCTGCTTCAGGAAGGAATTACACGAGCCGGCAGCGACCTTCAGGTCCGCGTGATCCCGAACGGCCGCGATGCTATCCATCACGCCATCAAGTACGCGCGCAAGGGCGAGTTGGTGGTCACTCTCGCCGACCTCGTCCCGCAGGACATCTCATATGTTCAGGAGATCAGGGATAAGTTGTTAGAAGAACAAAACCAAGAAACTGGGGAAGAATAGATAGATCGTCTGATCAGTTGTAAATATCGATCGTCGAGACTCCTTCGGCGATCAAACCGCGATACATCCCTTCCGAGTTGAAAGGCATTACGACGTTGCCCAGAGAATCAACCGCGATCAATCCTCCTTCGCCGCCGATCGCGGTGAGGTGGTCGATCGCCTCGGTCGCGGCCGACTCCAGTGACACTCCCTTGTATTTTATCCTGGCAGAAACGTCGTAAGCCGTAACGCCCAACATAAAATACTCGCCGTGGCCGGTGCATGAAACTGCGCAGATTTCGTCGGCGTAGTTCCCCGATCCGATGATAGGAGTGTCTCCGACGCGTCCGAACTTCTTGTTGGTCATTCCACCGGTTGAAGTCGCTGCTGCAAGATTTCCTTTAGCATCGCAGGCAACGGCACCGACAGTTCCTACCGGCTTGGGAGCAGAGTGATCCAACTCAACTTTTCCCTTGGCAATCGCATCTTCGAGTTGTTTCCAGCGATGTTCCGTAAAGAAATAGGTGTTGTCCTTAAGCTCGACGCCCATCTCCTCGGCGAACTGGATCGCACCATCGCCTGCGAGAAGAACGTGCACGGTCCGCTCCATTACCAAGCGGGCCAGTTTGACAGGGTTCTTAACGTTACGAACGAAGGCAATGGCCCCGGCTTTCAAGTTTGAGCCGTCCATGATCGAGGCATCCATCTCGTTCTTGCCCTCATGGTTGAACACGGACCCGCGACCTGCGTTGAAGAGTGGAAAGTCTTCGAGTGAGGTGACAGACTCGTCCACCGCATCCAGAGCCGATCCGCCCCGATCAAGTACCGTCCAGCCAGCTTTTAAAGCCGCCTCAAGTCCGTCGCGATACACCGCCTCGAGGTCGGGTGTCATCGCTGACCTCAAAATCGTTCCGGCTCCGCCGTGGATCGCCAATGCCATTTTTGCCATAGGTAGATTCTAACCCAACACTAAGTCGCCGGCATTGCAAGAAAGTTCTTGAAAATCGTCGCCGTGAACTTTACCATCTAAGTCTTCGGTTCGAGTCCACCCCTCGACCGTATGCCTTTTTTATTGGAACAACCCGTTCATTCAAATTGTTTTAAATCAGGAGCAGGATTCTGCTCTTAACTAAGTTTCCGGATATCACCCTATCCGCAAGACCTTAACCGAAAAGGCAACTGCCGCTAAACAAGCGGCGGGCGCAAAGCCAGGGACCGCAGTTAATGCGAAACGCCCGGCTACCGAAGTGAGGCAGATTGAGATCACCCCTATATACAATTTTACTTGGCATAGCTCTCTTCGCCGTTCCCGTTTTGGCGCAGAATGACGCAAAGCCTCAGCCGATACTCGTCGGAGTGATCGGTGGTGCTAAGCGCTCGCCGGCAGCGGTTCGGACAGTAAATGCGTCATTTTCGACTTCTTCGCTCGGTTCAGCGAGCAGCGTCGAAGCACGTGCGTTCGAACTTATGAATGCTCAGCGGTTAGCGAGCGGCTTGCAGTCACTTGAGTGGGACGAGCAGATAATTGCGCTCGCTCGCTCGCATTCGCAGAGCATGGCAGAAGGGAAATACTTCAGCCACAAGGACCCGAGCGGCGGATTCATCGATTCGCGGGCCTCCAAACTCGGCATCTTCAATTGGATGGCGATCGGCGAGAACATCGCCTTTATGAAGGGCTACGACGATCCGGCCTCAATGGCAGTGGAGAAATGGATGCAATCGGTTTCCCACAAAAAGAATATTCTAAGCGGCCAGTGGCGCGATTCTGCGATCGGCGTTGCCGTTGCAGATGATGGAGCAATTTATTTCACGCAAGTGTTCATAGCAAAATAGACATAATCGTCCTACCGCCAGTTCGCATGCCGTCACGTAAGTCCGGCATGCCTTTTTTTGTTTTCGAAGCTGTCTGCGCATATTCTTGGAGAGTGAAGTTGTCGCTGCCATCGTTCGCAAAGGTCAATCTGCATCTCCGGGTGCTAGGGAAACGTGACGACGGATTTCACGAGATTTTCACGGTGTTTCAGACGGTTTCGCTGGCAGACGAGTTAACTTTCGAATCGTCGAAAGTCTTGGAATTAGTCTGCAACGATCCTGCCGTCCCAACGGATGACACAAATCTGATCTTACAGGCTGCCAGAGCCTTGAGTCCGGACCGCGGGGCCCGGATATCGCTCATCAAGCGAATACCGATGGGTGGCGGCCTTGGGGGCGGCTCCTCGAATGCGGCGACTGCCCTGATCGGACTTAATCGCCTCTGGGAGATAGGCCTAGAGGCCCGCCAGCTTGCCCACATCGGAGCGGAGGTCGGGTCCGATGTGCCGTTCTTTCTTTCGGGCGGAACAGCTGTCGGCATCGGGCGGGGAACCGGGATCGAACCCGCCGCCGATCTTGTTGAACCCTTCATGATCCTGATCGAGCCTGGCGTTCACGTCTCGACAACAGCGGCATATGTGGGATTGGGTGCTGAAAACTTGACAAATACGGAGCTGAATCGTATCCTTCGAGTTTGTCGTTCAGAGGCTGAATCCCCGGATTTCCTTAAATCGGCATTGATTAACGACTTCGAAAAGACCGTTTTTGCAGAGTTTCCCGAGATCGGGAGGGCAAAGCAGAGGCTGATCGAGCTTGGTGCAAATCGGGCGTTGATGAGCGGCAGCGGTTCGAGCGTATTTGGTATTTTTGACAAAGAAGAGACACGGCAAACTGCAATGAAAGCCCTTGACAACGAGGTCAACTGGCGAAAGTTTTCCGTAGCGGCAATTTCGCGATCTGAGCATTGCGAAAAGATGGGGATTGCAGATCAACTCTGCGATTCTTAGCCGTTTCCGATAGTTTCTGAAATTTGCATTGGGGCGTCGCCAAGTGGTAAGGCACCGGGTTTTGGATCCGGCATTCGTAGGTTCGATCCCTTCCGCCCCAGCCAATTTTGAGTATCGGTGACGGCTGTCTGTAAGTTTCAGGCAGCCGTTTTTAATTTGATGAGCGTAACTGGCAACATCAAGATCTTTTCGGGCAATGCTCACCCTGAGCTGGCGCGGGAGATCTGCGGACATTTGAATCTCGATCTCGGATCTGCGGTGGCCGACAGATTTTCCGATGGCGAGTTCAATTACTCGATCGGAGAAAACGTTCGTGGGTCGGATATATTCATCGTTCAGCCGACCTGTCCGCCGTCAGATCAGCACCTGATGGAGTTGCTGATCATGATCGATGCGTTTATCAGAGCGTCGGCGGCCCGCGTGACCGCGGTTATGCCGTACTTCGGATACGCACGATCCGACAAAAAAGACCGTCCGCGTGTTCCGATCTCGGCGAAACTGGTTTCGAACCTAATAGTGAAGGCCGGAGCACAACGCGTTCTGACGATAGATCTTCACGCTTCGCAAATCCAAGGATTTTTTGACATTCCGGTTGATCACCTTTACGCCCGGCCGATCATCGTCGATTACTTCAATACGAACAAGATCGACAATCTCGTGGTGGTTGCACCTGACACCGGCGGAGCCGAGAGAGCTCGGGCCTATGCGAAGAGACTCGACGCGGGATTGGCACTGTGCGACAAGCGTCGCGAACGTGCGAACGAAGCCGATGTGATGAACATCGTCGGTGATGTTGATGGCAAAAATTGTCTGATCGTCGACGATATGTGCGACACCGGCGGAACGATCTGCAAAGTCGCGAAAGCACTTCATGAAGCGGGAGCCAAAGAGGTTATGGCCTGCTTCTCGCACGCCGTACTTTCGGGTAAGGCCGCGGATAACATAGATGCGTCGTATCTGACGAAGATCGTCGTTACCAACTCAATACCGCTTACGGGTAACGCCAAGAAATTGCAAGATAGTGGAAAGATAGAAGTTTTGAGTGTAGGGAAATTGCTTGCCTCGGCGATCAATTCTATTCATGACGAGACGAGCGTTTCGTCGCTGTTTTTGTAAAGAGGTATTTGTTATGGCTGAAAAAATTGTAGTCAAGGCTGAAAAGAAGGAATCGGGCAACAAGAACTCGAACCGTCGGCTGCGTGCCGCCGGGAAAGTGCCCGTCGTTGTTTATGGCGGCGGAACCGAAAGTGTTGCTGCGGTTGCCGACCTTAAGGATCTCGCCGCTATTATCCGAACCGATTCCGGTGTTAATAGTGTCTTCACCATCGATATTGACGGTCAGGAGAACTACGACGTGATCTTCCAGGATCGCCAAATCGACCCGATCCGCGGACGCCTCATCCACGCCGATCTTCGCCGGTTCGCTCGTGGAGAGAAGATCGAGATGACGGTTCCGATCCATCTCATTGGAGAGGCTAAAGGCTTACAAGAGGAAGAAGGTGCGGTTCTTTCGCAGGCGTTGCACACGGTAAAGGTTCTTTGCGAACCCGCGAACACTCCGGATTCCATCGATGTTGACGTGAGCGGACTCGAAGCAGGACATGCGATTCACGTTTCAGACCTCAAGGTTGGAGCTGGGATCGAGATCAGCGAAGACCCGGAAGCAGTTGTCGCATCGATCGTGATCGTGCAGGAAGCGGACCTCGAACCGCAGCTTGAAGCAGGTGCAGAACCCGCGGTTGCTGGTGAAGAGAAAGCTGACGAGCCGAAAGACGGCGAGTAGTCTGGCCGCGGCCATTCCATTCTTATGGACAACTGGCTCATCGTCGGACTCGGTAATCCGGGAGTCTCGTACGAAAAGACGAGGCACAATCTTGGGTTCATGCTCGTCGACCGGCTGGCACGAGAGGCCCAGACGCAGATCAAGCGTGATGAATGTCGTGCATTGATCGGCAGGGCGGTGATTGAAGATCAGACGGTGGAACTGGCCAAGCCGCAGACGTTTATGAACCTAAGCGGCGAATCGGTTAGTTGCCTGATTTCGAAGCAGGATCGAGCGGTCGAGAACCTGATCGTCATATCGGACGATCTCGCCCTTCCGCTCGGAACTATCAGGCTGCGGCCGAAGGGTTCGCACGGCGGGCAGAACGGCCTTCGATCGATCATCGATTGTTTGAGAACGAGTGATTTTATCCGGCTGCGGATCGGCATTATGCCGGAGCATCCGATCTCGAACGTGAGCAATTTTGTACTTGAGAATTTTGCGAAAAGTGAGATCGATAGTGTTGAAGAAGTATTAGATAAAGCCGCTGAATCGATTCGCTCCATTATATCGGAGGGGATCGAGAAGGCGATGGCAAAGTTTAATTGATAAGGACCACCTTACTTCGCTTCAAATAAGAGAGCGAGGTTCGATAGCCAGAAGGAGGAAAAGAAGTTGGCACAAAGAACGTACGAAGTAATGTATATCATCGATCCGGAAACGCCGGCGGAACGCATCGAAAAACTTAACGATGCGGTCGGTAAAGTGATCGAAAAGGAAGGCGGGACCGTTGTCCGCATGGACGATATCGGCCGAAAGCCGCTCTCATATCCGATCGAAAAGAAGACCGAAGGCCACTATGTGCTTTTCGAGATCGACGGATCCGGGCAGGAGATCCTTGAGCTTGAGCGTCGAATGCGCGTCAACGACATGATCCTCCGTTACATCACCATCCGCGTTGATGAAGATCGCAAGAAGGCCGACAAGCTGCACGAGAAACGTGAGGCTCGCCAGGCTAAGCGTGCTCGCTTCCGCGCAACTGAGGAGACGGCTGAGACAGCCGAAGAGACACCCGCGGAGACGGCGGCTTAAGGAGAGTGAATATCATGGCAGAGAATTTTGATAGACCAGATAGACCAGATAGACCGGAACGAGCCGAAGGGGAAATGGATTTCTCCGATGAGGGATTTGGCGATAAGGCTCCTCGCCGATATCAGCGACGCCGTCCGCGTCAGGTAGTGCCGGATTATGTCGATTGGAAAGATGTCGATCTGCTCAGGCAGTTCATTCCGGAGCGTGGAAAGATAATGCCGCGCCGCATCTCGGGCATCTCGGCAAAGGACCAGCGTCGCATTGCAACCGCGATCAAGCGCGCACGTTCGATGGCGATGCTGCCATTCGTTTTCGACTAGATCGAGGGAGAATTTTGAAATGGCAACTACGACAATTTTGTTAAGAGAAGACATCGACACCCTCGGCGGCCGTGGTGAGATCGTAAAGGTGAGGGCTGGTTATGCCCGCAACTTCCTGCTCCCGCAGGGCCTTGCGACGCTTGCGACCAAGGGTAATGTAAAGCAGATCGAGAAGGAGCGTGAAGCGCTTCTGAAGAAAGCTTCGGTCGAGAAAGCGACGGCGGAAGCCCAAAAGAACCAGATGGGATCGATCGAGCTCTCGTTCGAACGCAAAGCCGGCGACGGTGGAACGCTGTTCGGATCTGTCACGTCGATGGACATTGCTGAGGCTCTTCAGGCGAAGGGCTACGAGATCGATCGTCGAAGTATCAGTCTTCGCGACGCGATAAAGGAAACGGGCGAATATTCCGTCAAGGTTAAGCTTCACCGCGAGGTAACTCTCGAGATCCCGGTGACCGTATCCGCAGAAGGTAGTGCGGACGACCCGACTGAGAAGAAGGGCCGAAAGAAGAAGGAAGAAGCTGTGGTTGACGCACCGCCTGCAGAAGCAGCTACGGAATAGTATTTTCCACAGTAGGAAATGTAGAAATAGATCAAGCATTCGTTTAGCGACGAGTGCTTTTTCTTTAACTTCCGTGAACAAACGTGAAGTGGTTTCGAGTGTTGTAACCGGCACCTTCTCTAGCTATCATCTAAGTTCGACTACATCCGATGGCTGCATTTCCTGAACCCCGACGAGAGCAATTTCTTGAACGTCCACTGCCTTCCAGCGAAGAAAGCGAGCGTGCGATCCTTGGCGCGATCCTGCTCGACAATGGCTTGATCACGCAGGCTGTCGAGTTTCTCAAGCCGGAGGATTTTTATTCTCCGCTGCATCGACGCATATACGGGGCGATGGTCTCGCTTTTCGACGCATCGCAACGCATCGACCCAATATTGATCGGAGAAGAACTCAAGAAGGATGGCTCGGTCGAATCGATCGGCGGGGTCGCGGCGATCACGAATCTCACGTATGGTCTTCCGCACTTCACGGACGTAAAGGATTACATCCGCGTCGTGAAAGAGAAGTCGACGATGCGGAGCCTGATCCGCGCGTGTAACGAGATCACGAGCGAAGCGCTCGAAGAAGAGGAAGATGCGCAGACCATCCTCGACCGAGCCGAGCAGCACATCTTCAATCTCGCCGAGCAAAAAGAACGCGAAGGTTTCGTGCATTTTCAGCCGGTTGCCGAGCGAGTCTTTGAGAAGATCCAGGAGTTTGCAAAGCGCGACTCGCACGCGTTAACGGGGCTTGCGACCGGTTTCCGCGATCTCGACATCATCACATCGGGATTGCAGCCAGCTGATCTGATCATCATTGCTGCACGTCCTTCTATGGGAAAGACGGCCCTTGTGCTGAATATCGCCCAGCGCGCCGCAGTGAACGAGAATGCCGTCGTCGCGATCTTCTCGCTCGAAATGTCGAAGGAACAGCTCGCAATGCGTATGCTGAGTGCTCAGGCATCCATCGACGCCCGAATGCTGCGAACTGGTTCGCTGTCCACAAAAGACTGGTCGCGACTCGCTGAAAGCATTGGCCTTCTTGCAGATACAAAACTTCACATCGACGATACACCCGGCATTTCAGTGCTCGAGATGCGTGCGAAACTGCGTCGGTTGGTTGTTGAGCAGAAAAAACTTGACCTGGTCATAATTGATTACCTTCAGCTCATGGGCGGCGGCGGGAAGAATGAGAACCGTCAGCAGGAGGTTTCGAAGATCTCGCGAGATCTGAAGTCGCTCGCTAAGGAGTTCGGCGTTCCCGTGATCGCTCTGTCTCAGCTTTCGCGTGCGCCCGAGGCCCGAAACCCGCCGCGACCGATGATGTCCGACCTTCGCGAATCCGGCTCGATCGAACAGGACGCCGACGTCGTTGCCTTTATTTATCGTGCGGATTACTATTCCAAGGACGTGGACTCGATGCCGGAAGAAGAGAAGAACATTGCCGAGCTGATCATCGCCAAACAGCGTAATGGCCCGACCGATACGATTAAGCTTGTCTTTCTCAAGCAGTTCACACGATTTGAAGATTCATATCTCCCTTGATTCTGAGCAAAACCGAGGATTATGAGTACAGCGGAACTCGATCTTAGATTTCCTATCGGCAAATTCGACCCGGCGGCGTACGCGTCGAGAAACGAGAACATCAACACGCTGGCGAACCTTCCGGCGAACCTGCGTACCGCCGTGGACGGGCTCAGCGATGAGCAGCTTGACACACCATACCGGCCCGAAGGTTGGACGCTGCGGCAGACCGTTCACCACATCGCGGACAGTCACATTAACACACTTGTCCGGTTCAAGCTCGCTCTGACCGAAGACGCGCCGCCGACGATCAAGCCATACCATGAGGAACGCTGGGCGGAACTAGAGGATAGCAAACTGCCGGTCGATGTCTCGCTTGCGATCATCGATGGCGTTCATACACGGCTGGTTGAGATGCTTCGAAGCCTGTCGGACGCTGAGTTTCGAAAGGAGTTCATCCATCCAGAAACCGGTCCGTGGAGCATCGAGAGGGCGGTTGCGCTTTACGCTTGGCACTCGCGGCATCACACCGCCCACATTACGGGAACACGACACCGAAACGGTTGGTAGAGACGGTCGACGCCTATGGCCAATGAACGCCTCATTTCCCTCGACGTCTTCCGCGGAATGACCATCGCGGGGATGGTGCTGGTTAACAATCCTGGCACTTGGTCGACGATCTACGGGCCACTGAAACATGCGGAGTGGCACGGCATCACCCCTACGGACTACATCTTCCCGTTCTTTCTTTTCATCGTCGGCATCGCGATTCCTATCGCCCTTTCGAAACGCATCGCTTCCGGACTCACCCGCGAGGTTTACTATAAGATCTTCACCCGCTCGGCACTGATATTTGGCCTCGGCATCGTGATGTCGGCGATACCGTTCTTCAACTTTGCCGAGACTACCATTCCGTACGCGATCAAGATCGTGATCGTGCTCGGTTATTCCGCCGCACTTTTCTTCTATCTTTGGGACAAATCGAAGATCGCGCTGATCATCGCCGGTGTGACGGCCGGGGTGGTCACTGCGTTCTGGCTCGCGGGATATGTCGTGGTGCCGTACAACGTAGCGACGATGCGGATCCCGGGCGTCTTGCAGCGGATCGCGGTGTGTTATCTGATCATTTCGTTGATGTATCTACATACAAGCTGGCGGCAGCAGGCGATGATCGGAGCTCTCCTACTGCTCGGCTATTGGCTTCTGATGACCGTCATTCCGGTGCCCGGCTGCGAGGTCTCGACGATCGACAATAAGGCTTGCAATCTGGCCGCCTGGCTCGACCGGACAATCCTTACCGAGGCGCATATTTGGCGATCGGCGAAGGTCTTCGACCCCGAGGGAATTCTCTCGACAATTCCGGCGCTCGTGACATGTTTGTCGGGTGTACTGTCTGGAACGTGGCTCACTCGGAAAACTGAAACGCCCGAAGGCGTCACTCTTACGGGCCGAAATGACACGGTTGCAGGCTTATTTTTCGCCGGCACGCTCGCACTTGCGGTCGGATGGTCTTGGAGCCTGATCTTCCCGCTCAACAAATCGCTTTGGACGAGTTCGTACGTCATATACACCGCGGGTCTTGCACTCCTTACTCTCGCCGCCTGCTATTGGCTGATCGACATCAAGCAGATGAAATGGTGGACAAAGCCGTTCGTCATCTTCGGTGTCAATGCGCTCGCCCTGTTCGTCTTCTCCGGCATCTTCGCAAGGCTGCTTGGAATGATCCGACTTGCCGGGCCCGAGGCCGGAAAGGAGATCTCGCTTCAGCAGTGGATCTTTAACAACTTCTTCCTCTCGTGGGCATCGCCGCTCAATGCCTCACTCGCTTTTGCCGTAGCATTTATCCTCTTTTGGCTTTTTCTTATGTGGTTGCTTTACCGAAAGAACATCTTCATTAAAGTTTGACGGCTTCATAATCCAAGGTTATTCATTTCGGTAGATCAATACCGAAATGTTATTCTGCATATTCTCGTATGGCTGATATGCCGATAGAAAATCCAAGAGCCGAGATAGACGGCATCGACGCCGAGATGCTCCGACTGCTCAATCGCCGAGCTGAGATCGCCCTGCGCGTGGGCGCGGTCAAAGCGGGGAAAGATGCGTCGCTGGTCGATCCTACGCGTGAGTCGCAGGTGTTGGAACGGCTTACCCGTGAGAACCCTGGGCCGTTTGACGCGACCAGCATCGAGAACATCTTCCAACGTATCATTGATGAGTCCCTTGCTCTTCAGCAATCGAGGTTTCATCGAAAAAGCGATGTCCGGGCGAATGATCTCCTGGCCGTTACCGAGGCCGCTACTGTCGGTTTCCTGGGAGATCCAGGCTCATTCAGCGAAACGGCGGCACTCGGGATACTCGGCGACAAGTGCAAGTATGTCTCGTTCCCGACGTTCGAGACTCTCTACCACGGGATCGATGTAAACGAGACAGATTACATTATTTCGCCGCTCGAGAATTCCCTTGTCGGATCGATCCAGCGATGCTACGACCTGCTGGCGTCGAGCAAACTGAGCATCGTCGCCGATGTCATACTTCCTGTAAGTCACTTTCTTATCGGCGGAGCGAATGCCACGATGGAATCAGTAACTACAGTCGAATCGCATCCCGCGGCGTTGAGCCAGTGCGAGCGATTCTTTGCGGCGCATCCGAATCTCAAACGCATTGCGGGAGACGACACTGCCGGCAGCGTCCGGCGTGCGGTTGAATGCGGCGATCCGACGCGGGCGGCGATCGGAGCACGGCGATCGGCGAACATATACGGAGGCAAGATCCTTCGCGAACATATAGAGGACCACTCCGACAACTTCACGCGGTTTGCCTTGTTATCAAAGAGCCAGTCGGACAATGTCGACGGAGGGAAGATCTCACTCATCCTACGTCTGAAGAACGAACCCGGATCACTTCATAACTCGCTACGCCCGTTCGTTCGCCGTAATATCGACCTCACAAAGATCGAGAGTCGGCCGATCAAGGGCCAGCCTGCCGAGTTCAATTTCTATCTCGACCTGCAGGCTCCGGCGAGCGACAGCGACCTTCGCGGCGCACTTGATGAGGTTCGCGAACAATCGGCCAGCGTGCGATATCTCGGCCGATACCCGACGATCGTGCTCACGAACGAAAAGATCAACGAGATCTCATAAAGCATTATTTCGACCAATGATACTGATACTGAAACCAAACATCAGCCTCGAATCGAACGAGTACAAGACGCTCGAATCACATCTTCAGCACCTGACGAACATCGAGTACCGCATTCACAACGTGCAGGGCGCAACGCAGTCGCTCACCGAGATCTATTTGATCGGCAGCACGTCGGCGCTTTCGATCGACGAGATGAAGGCATTTCGGGCTGTCGCTAATGTCGTTCGCATTTCGGAGGAATACAAAGTTCTTGGCCGGCATAAAGACGATTCTCGAGGCACCGGATTTACTTATCAAGGCATAGAGTTTACTCAGGATACGTTGAACATCTTCGCCGGATTATGCGCGGTTGATTCGCCTCAGAGCGTTGAGACGATGATGAAAGCCTTGCAGGAGAACGGACAGATTTGCACTCGAATGGGAGCGTACAAGCCGCGGACGAGTCCGTATTCGTTCCAAGGGCACGGGCCGAACTGTCTGCCATACGTGTTCGAACTGGCAGGGAAGTACGGCATTAAGGTCATCGCAATGGAGGTGACCCACGAGTCGCACATCGATGAGATCGACAGTGCTTTAGAGGCGACCGGGCGTCCAACCGGCGTGATGCTGCAGATCGGCACGCGGAACACGCAGAACTTTGAGCTACTAAAGAGCGTCGGCCGCCAACAGGAATTTCCGGTTCTGCTAAAGCGAGGCTTCGGGATCACGCTTGACGAATCGCTCCATGCCGCCGAGTATCTTGCGAGCGAAGGGAACCACAAGGTGGTGTTTGGCCTACGCGGCATGAAGACAAACATCGGCGATCCACATCGGAACATGGTCGATTTCGCACACGTTCCAGTCGTCAAGCGGCTCACGCGGATGCCCGTCTGTATCGATCCGTCACACTCAGTCGGCAGCCGGCATCGAAGTTCCGATGGCATTCTCGATGTCATGCATGTGACTGCTCAGGGTGTTATCGCCGGCGCGAACATGATCCTTGTGGATTTCCATCCCGATCCCAAGGTCGCCCTCGTCGACGGCCCACAGGCCCTCCGACTCGACGAACTCCCCATATTCCTCGAAGACGTTCGCATCTGCCGTACGGCTTACGAGAAGCGTCTCGTGAACGCATGAAGTCCTCGATGCCGGACGCATCGAAGTGCCAGAACGCGATCGATCTGTCGACCGGGCTCCAACGCTAGCAGTGTCTAATATCGAACTCCTCTTCGATGACCGAATCAGACGTACCATTGATCAGTGTGTGAGAACCGACGTCGTAATCCGCGTGATCATCTGAATAGAGATCGTTCTCGCGGACATATCCGGTAGCCGTCCACTTCGCGCGGCTTAGTATCGCCCTGTGGGATCAGCCGATCGGCCGATAGCAGCACATCGCGCTTCTTCTTTTGACCGCTTCGGCTCTTACTCTTGTTTTCAGCCTTATTTTAAGGTGGTGTTCGGTCGGGTTTGTTGAATAATGCTTTCTACAATCTGCTCAAAGTTACGGGCCAAGCCAACGGCATCGCAGACTCGTGAACTTTCAAGGCGCGTCCGCATCTCGGATCGAAGCGTCCTTAGGTCGTCCCGACGTGCCGGCAGGCTCCAACGCTTCGCTATCTCGACATAATCGTCCGCGTTTTCTCCCACGAATTCCGAAAGTCCTGCCGACTGCAGGATCGTTTCACTTGTCCTAGCCACCCAGCGATCGCCGGTAAAACAAACCATCGGTACGCCCTGCCATAGGGCCTCCATCGTTGTGGTTCCGCCATTGTAGGGGAACGTGTCCAATGCGATATCGATCCGATCATAGGTCTGAAGAAATTCATGGTGCTCGGCAGGGCCCATCAGAATAAATCTCTCCGGATCGAGCCCCTCGTCTCGAAAAAAGTCCAGGAACCATTCCCGATGCCGTTCGTTACCCAGAACCCGATTCCGTACGATAAGTCGCGTTCCGCTGGTTTCCTTTAAGAGCTTTATCCACGCGGAGCGAACCTCAGGGGTGATCTTATAGGCCGATCCCAGGCAGCCGTAGGTGAATGGCTCGTCACCCGATGGGTTCGCGACATCCGGCGTAGCGTAGCCAACCTGAAACGTTAGATAGCTTTGCTTCAATCGCTCGATCCGCTCCGAATAGAACTGTTCCTCATCGCGGTAAACGACCTGATCATCACCGATCAGCCATTCGATTCCCGGCATTCCGGAAGTCGCGTAGTAGTTGAACCAACCGATCGTAGTCGGCGCCGGTTTTGCGGCCCAAAGTCCGAGCCGTCGGATAGAGCTATAGCCGTTCAAATCGACCAAAACATCTATCTCGCGATCCTGGATGTGCTTCGCCAGATCTCGATTTTCCAGGTTTCTGACATCATGGATCGCATCTTGGGCATGCGGCCTGTAGCCGCATTCGGCAATGATCTCGTCGGGCGGACCGTCGGCGAATAAGGTAATGCCGAACTTTTCGCGGTCGTGGTTGTTCAGAAGAGCCCAGACCGGCTTCATCCAATTTGGGCGATGAAAAAACGCCGAAACGTAACCAATGTTTATCCGCTCGCTTTTCGGCCGGCGGATCTTGGAGTCGATCGGATACCCCTCGGCGATCTTTAATTGTTTGCCAAGATCCGTGCGCAATCGCAATACTTCTTCAGCCCCGCACCTTGGAGCGTGCGGCGCAAGCATCGCCAGAGTCTCGAGCGTGGTTCTATGACCGCTAGATTCAAAGGCCTCCAACATGAATGACACCGCTTTGTCGGTCTCTCCGAGTTCATGCCAAGCAACTGCTAAATTATGGGTCACGGTCGGCGTGTCAGGATATGAATCTCGCAGATCAGTCCATTTCTCCACCGCGTCAAGCCACAGCTTTTGCTCCTGTAAGAGAGAGGCTTCGCCGAACCTGATCTGAAACCCGCCTGCACCCAGTCTCCGTGCCTCGGCATAAGCCTTCTCGGCAATATTTGGGTGACCTTCGGAGCGCGCAGCATCTCCCGCATCGACCAATACGTCAGGGTCGTTCGGTAATGCCCCGTGGGCGACCTCAAGGATGTCGAGGGCCTCCGCAGACCTTCCCATCCTCAGGAGCGCCGCCCCGTGCCCCTTGCAGGCACGACCATACTCGGCAGCATCGCGGGAGATGCTTCCCAGATGCCGCACGGCTTGTTCAAATTGCCCCGAAGCAAGGGCGGCATCGCCCTTCGCCAAGGCTTCTGCCGCATTCACGGCCATGAACCTGCTGTTCTTCTTACTCTTCTTTAGCCTCTGCCTCATCGATTTGCAGAAACCATCGCACTCTCACCCGAATGCGTATCAACCAAATTCTGCGATTCTTCGTACGTGAACACCCGCGACTTCGTAACGAATCTCAAACCAAGCGGGATCTCCAGCGAAAAGCTCGCACCGCGGCCTTCGGTGATGTCGATAGTGAGTTCGGTGTGCTGCCAGAACTCGAACTGGTCCTTCGCCATATAGAAATCGCACCCCGCCACCTCGCCCAGCCAAACATCGCTTGACCCAACGATAAACTCACCCTTCGGAAAGCACATCGGCGAACTCCCGTCACAACATCCACCCGACTGATGAAACATCAACTCGCCATTTTTCTCGCGAAGCTGCTCGACGACCGCAGCGGCTTCTTCAGTGATTCTAACTCTAGGAGTACGTGGCATTAGTTCAGTGACCAACAGGCATAACGTCGACTGGTTCAAGACTCGCCAGAACGCCGTCGATAATTTGCTTTTCGGCGAATTGATCGCCAGCCGAACAACTGTACGTTAGATACACGAGCAAGTGTGGTTTCGAAGCCAGCAGACCCTCCGAAACGACTCAGACTCGAAATAACTGGTCTCCAGTCCTTCGAAACTCCCGTACGAGACCTTCATAAGACCCCGCTCGTCGGGCACTTCGTCAAAAGCAAACTCCGAAACGTCCTCGTCTGTTACCGACCCACGCTCCTTAAAATAGGCGCTTATCTGTAAAGCTCCACATCCGTTAGATGAGGAGAACGTGACACAATCCTCGTCCTCCTCAGACTCCCAACCCAGCGGTATTCGAATTGACCACCAATTGGAAACAAACCGCTCGCTCATATAAGCCGATGTCTCTAGAAGAATCCCATCGCCTTCTTGTCGTAGGAGATGAGCATGTTCTTCGTCTGGCGATAGTGGTCGAGCATCATCAGGTGATTTTCGCGGCCGAAGCCTGACTTCTTATATCCGCCGAACGGCGCGTGGGCTGGGTAGTTGTGGTAGTTGTTCACCCACACTCGGCCGGCCTCGATCGCGCGCGGTACGCGATAAAGCTCGTGAGCGTCGCGTGTCCAGACTCCCGCACCCAAGCCGTATAGCGTGTCGTTGGCGATCTCGATCGCTTCGTCGACATCCTTAAATGTCGTCAGACACGTTACAGGCCCGAAGATCTCTTCCTGAAAGACGCGCATCTTGTTGTGGCCTTTCATCACGGTCGGCTCGATGTAATAGCCGTCCTCGAGGTCGGTGTTCTTGTACGCGTTTCCGCCAACGAGAACCTCGGCGCCTTCGTCCCTGCCGATCTGCAGGTAATTCAGGATCTTCTCGTACTGGTCCTTGCTCGCCTGTGCCCCCATCATCGTCGTCGGGTCAAGCGGATGCCCCATCTTGATCTGCTTCACGCGGTCGATGAAACGCGGAATGAACTTCTCGGCGATCGATTCCTGCACGAGCACTCGAGACGGGCACGTGCAAACCTCGCCTTGGTTCAACGCGAACAGCGTCGCTCCTTCGAGACACTTGTCGAAGAACTCATCGTCCGCGTCCATCACGCTTTCGAAGAAAATGTTCGGCGACTTTCCGCCCAGTTCGAGCGTGACTGGGATGAGATTCTGCGAAGCGTACTGCATGATCAAACGTCCCGTCGTTGTCTCGCCCGTGAACGCCACTTTCGCGATCTTCTCGGACGTCGCCAGCGGCTTGCCCGCCTCGACGCCGAATCCGTTGACGATATTCAGCACACCTTTCGGCAGCAGATCGCCCACCGTTTCCATCCACACCATGATGGACGCCGGCGTCTGCTCGGCCGGTTTGATCA
>JBDSLC010000162.1:0-7568 GCA_039916585.1 Pyrinomonadaceae bacterium
CGACGGCCCTCAATTCTATCTAGGAATACCAGAGGCCGAAAAATTGTCGAACGAGTAAGAGGGTAGAGATATCGGTCGCTCCAATCTCCAAAGGCCGTGATATTCAAGGAGGTCGCATTCTTATCAGCGTCCCACGCCGCGTTGAATGTCCCGTTTAGTGTCTGTCCGTCATCCGACAGGATCGTAAGTTGGCTAGTCTCGTCATTGGCGGCATTCGGCTCAATGGCATCTCGAACAGTTCCGAATTGCACTCTGATCGGCTTCGATACCTCATTAGGTTCTCGAAATAATCTGTGCGCCCTACGATCGGTAAGCCAGGTGTGCGGCCATCTGTTTTCGAAACCACCATTGTCACGTTCGTCAGCAAAGCTGAAAAGGAATCTGCGCGCCAACGTCGGGCGGCTTAGAATGGGTTCCAACCTTCTGTGACGATAGCGAAACCATTTGCCTAATAGATACATTCCCCAACCGCGGTTACGGTCGATGGAATCATAGCTTTCCCAATAAGAGATTAGTATCTCGGTCTTGCGAGTCCGCGGGTTGTAAATGAAATTCTGTCCGTCGCCGAATTCCTCTATTGAAAATGAAACGGGACGTGCCTGCGAACCGTCCGTTCTGCCTTCGATTATATAGACAGTCGAAAAGGTGATGCCCATCCCGTTGCCGACACCTTCTTGCGAGACCAATACGATCTCGCGTGATCCATCAGCATCCAAGTCGCCGCGGTACGCGAAGAAGTCCAGCGGTTCAGCTCCCGCGATCGCCCAGAACGGTGCTTCGATCCTGGTAACCTCGACACCGCTTTTCTGAACCACAAATGCCGCGTCACCGTCCTCTGTGGTTCGAACCCGGCAGACTCGAAATCCCTCGCCAACGGCAGAACAGTATGCGGCCGCGAAACTAGGCAAACTGGTGAATAAGGGCTTAGATCCCTGGACTAGTTTTTGTGCGGAAGCCGGGAAGATGAGGGCGGCCAAGCAAGCCACTATCAGAAAGAATTTTTTAGCAATACAAGCTAGCCAAACCATATCTGTACCGAAATATAGTTCACGTCCCAGTAATCAAGCAATGGAATTCTTAGAAAGCTCGCCTATTTGGTTATCCAGCCGCCGCCGACAACTTCTTCGGCGGTCTCGGTGTCGTAGAAAATGGTCGCTTGGCCGGGGGTGATCGCACGCTGTGGTTCATCGAAGACGATGCGGGCATAGGACGGAGTGCGGACACTCTTGTCCGCATCGCCGGTTCCTCCGGCGACATCATCCGTTCGCGTCGAAGCGACGCTCATGTGGACAGTAGTGTCCGCCCTCCCGCTGTAGATCGTAGCCATCGCAGGATCATGCCGATAACGCACCTTCACCAACGCCCGTACCGGCTCGGATGGCTCGTCGAACGCGACCCAGTTGACGCCCTTCGCAGTGAACTCGATCTCTTCTAGCTCGTCCATTTCCCCGACGATGATCTGGTTCTTTGCCCGCTCGATCTGCACGACATAGAGCGGCTTCTCGTGTGCGATGCCGAGGCCGCGGCGCTGGCCGATGGTGTAGCGGTGAATGCCCGTGTGGGAGCCGATGACTTCGCCACCCGTGCTGACGATCTCGCCCGCTTCGGGGGTTTCGTCGCTCCGGCCCTCGTGGTCAAGATAGCGGTCGATGAACTCGGAATACTTGCCGTCAGGGACAAAGCAGATCTCCTGCGATTCCTGTTTGTCGGCGGTGTAAAGATTAGCGTCACGAGCAATGTCGCGAACCTCGCTTTTCAACATCTCGCCGAGGGGAAAATATGAGCGCGATAGCTGTTCTTGATTCAACTCCCACAGAAAATAGCTCTGATCTTTCCAATGATTCTTTCCTCGAAACAGGCGATAGCGGTTCGCGGCTTCGTCATATTCGACGCGGGCGTAGTGGCCGGTTGCGACCTTTTCACAGCCGAGCGACAACGCCATTCGGTCAAGCGATGCGAACTTCAGACGCGAATTGCAGGCAACGCACGGGATCGGGGTTTCACCCGACAGATAGCTTTGAACAAACGGCTCGACGACGTCACGCTCAAAATCTTTTTCGAGGTTTAGTACGTAGAAAGGTATGTCGAGCGAATTGGCGACGCGTCGCGCGTCGTAAACGTCGTCAAGCGAACAGCAGCGACTCGGCAACGGATCACCGTTTTCGTCGACGCTGATCCCACGACGCTGATTCCACAACTGCATCGTGAAGCCGACGAGTTGGTGCCCCTGTTCCTTTAATAATGCTGCGGCCGCCGAACTATCGACGCCGCCGCTCATGGCTACTGCTATCTTCATCCCGTTCCTAGTTGATAGAATATAATCTCTATCAACGTAATGAAACTTTGATGCGAGCCTTCCTACTTTTAGCTTTCCTTTTGTTCGCTGCATTCCCGCTCATTGTCAGTGGTCAGCAGGATGTCTGCCTCGAGAAGGGGCGGATCGATATTCTTCGAGTTCAGATCCTGAACGAAACTGCGTCCAAGGTCGAAAACGTCACACTTCACGACGAGCTGACGAAATCCGAAAAGTCCATCTGGGAACTTCTTCAAAGATCGCGGCTGACGAGTAAAGAGGGTGAGAAGGCTAAAAAACAGTTGGCCGAAGAGCAGACCGCGACGACGAGTCGGATCTGTTCGCTTTTGAACACCGGAAGCTGGCCCGTGAAAGCATCGGTAGGGGAAGACGGAATGAACGCGTTCCTTTATCTGATCGGGCGGACGCTTACACTCCGGATGCAGCTTGAGCTTTATCCGCTTGTGGCCGCTTCGTACGAGAAAGGCGAACTCACCGGCAGCGAGACTCTTGCAGCGTACGTCGATAGGTTGCGCGTCGCTCTTGGACGCAAGCAGCTTTACGGCACTCAGGTTTCACTGAAAGATGGATTTCTTATTCAAGCGCCGATCGAGAACGCTCCCGACGTCGACAAACGTCGTGAGTTAATGAAGATCGTTCCGCTAAGACAGTACGAGCGGGCTCTTGAGATTGCGAACGGGTATCCGTTGATCCGTGCTGTTACTGAACCCGTCGGTTCTTTCGCGAGCCGTAGAGTTTCCTCCGGCCCGACCACCAAGGACGACTCGCTCGGGCTGGAGGGCGAGGCTGAGGTGATCAAACTTGAAACGGCCTTCGTATCGATCGACGTGAACATTCCGGACGCGGCCGATGGATCATCAGTAGCGCTCGAGAAGGCTGATTTTAAACTGTTGGACAACGGTAAGCCGGTTGAGATCGACACGTTTTCAAAAGCCGAAACTCCGTTCGATATCGTGCTGCTTCTCGATCTATCGGGTTCGACCTCAGATAAGGTTGGGCTGATCAAAAAATCAACGCGGCGGTTTGTAGAGATGAAGCGGCCCGGCGATCGACTAGCGGTTATCACCTTTAACGATACACAGACTGTCGTTTCCGAACTGGAAGCCGATCAGGCCATCTTATTGGAAAAGATCAAAAGGATAGGCGGTAATGGAGCCTCGGCGATCTGGGAGTCGCTTGGCTTCGCAATGGGAATGCTAGACGAGAAGACAGGAAAAGACCGCCGCCGTGCGATCGTCCTGATGTCCGATGGAGCCGACAATCAACTTTCGTTTTATCCGCGCTTCACGAGCAAGATCTCATTCGCCGATCTGATCGAGTCAATTCAGAATTCAAACACCACGATCTTTCCGATCTTTCTCGACACCTTCGGCGGCGCTGACGGACGATTTCGCGAAAACTCACAGAGAACGCTTGATTACATTGGAATTCAAAGCGGCGGCACAATGTACACGGCAAAGAAACTGGACGACCTCGAAGGTATTTACGACCGTGTGCTGAAAGGCGTGGGTACGGTTTACACGCTCGGTTTCTCGCCCGATGCAGAGTCCACGGGGCGCTCCTGGCGCACCATTAAGGTCGAGGTGCCATCAAGGCCGACATTGAAGCTTCGTCACCGCCCGGGATATTTCACGCGCTGATTATCGATCTTTCCTCATCGAAGATTGCTTCGCGAATTTCCTTCGCCTCCATGTTGTTAATAGTCAAAAAACCATAAGCCCGCACTTGAGCCATACCGATTCGGTCGAAACAAATGCGAGGAGAACGAAAAACCTGACAAGTACGAATACACTCGGTTTTCGCATCAAGACAAGGACAAAAAAGAAGACGGTTATCAGAGAAACTCTACGGTAAACTCACGTGCTGCTCGTTGACGGCAAATTACTCGGCAACCACTATCGAAAAATGGGATGCAGCGCGTACAATTTGATCTTTAAACCGGCCAGCATCCGTCCCGCGACCGGATCTTATCCGGGAAATATTCATGGGATCATAGTGAGCTTCGACCTTGATAATGTCCGAATCGGTTGGTCAGCCGCGTGTAGTAAATTTGCAGAAACCTTCATCGTTTTTGAATCGTTAAGATTCACTTCCGATGGGGAGTTATGCTAAGGTCTTGAGAATCATGCGTAAGGAACTTGTCTAATTTAGCCGCTGCTTCGTTTTCCTAACACCGCTTTCTTGGCGGTCGTCTGGGAATGCCTTATCAGGTGCACCTATCTTGCACCGACGGTTTTCATTTATTTTTGAGGTTTTTGTTTATGTCGTTTGACGGGCAAAATGCGCCGCAAACTGCGGCGGACAATTCGTTCTTAACTGTCGTGCGTGAAGCATTCGTAGGTACTACGCGAGACTTCACCACAGGACCGATCCTTCCAGCTCTGATCATCCTCGCGATCCCGATGATCCTTGAGATGTCGATGGAGGCGCTATTCGCGATCGTCGATACATTCTTTGTTTCCAGGCTCGGTGCTCCCTCGATCGCAGTTGTCGGGCTGACCGAATCGATCCTCGCTCTCATCTACGCGGTCGGTATCGGGCTAAGCATCGGTGCGACGGCGACGGTCGCGCGGAGGGTGGGTGAAAAGGATCTGGACGGCGCGGCCCGCACGGCTACGCACGCCGTGTATTGCGGCCTGCTGGCTTCAGTGTTGATGGGCGCCGCCGGAGTGATCTTTGCGCCTACTTTGCTTGGACTTCTGAGAGCTGAACCTGAGGTGATCGCACTCGGCACGCCGTTCATGCGGATCATGCTCGGATCGAACGTTGTCATCGTTTTCCTGTTTCTGCTGAACGGCATCTTCCGCGGTGCGGGCGATGCTGCGATAGCATTCCGGGTCTTGTTGATAGCTAACGGTCTGAACATCCTTTTCTGCCCGCTGTTCATTTTTGGCGTTGGGCCGTTTCCTGAACTCGGCGTTACCGGTGCAGCGGTCGCTACTGTATGTGGAAGAGGTGCGGGGGTGATCTTCGCGGCTTGGGCGCTGTTCGGGCGTGAAAATGGACGACTGCGCGTTACGCGGGAGCATTGGAAATTCGATCCGAAACTGCTCGTGAGCTTGGTACGTCTGTCGAGCACGGCGGTGCTTCAATTCCTGATCGCTACGGCAAGTTGGAGCGGTCTGGTCACTATCCTCGCAGGGTTTGGAACAGCGGCGCTCGCAGGCTACCAGATCGGCTTAAGGGTGATCTTGTTCGTGCTTCTGCCGGCGGTTGGCTTAGCAAACGCGGCCGCGACTCTCGTCGGGCAGAACCTCGGAGCCGGGCAGCCGGAACGAGCGGAGCGTTCTGTGTGGTTTGCCGGTGCGATCAATGCAGTACTGCTCGGTCTCGCGGGACTGTTCTTCGTGATCTTTCCCGACCTTGTGATCGGAATCTTTACGCATGATCCGGAGGTCGCCGCGATCGGGCGTTCGTGTTTGAGGATCGTCGGATATGGATACGCCTTTTACGGCCTGGGAATGGTGGTGGAGACTTCGTTCAACGGCGCGGGCGATACGTGGACACCGACATATCTCAACTTCATCGTCTTTTGGCTGTTTGAGATACCGCTTGCTTATATGCTTGCGAACCATTTCAACTGGGGTCCGCAAGGCGTTTTTTGGGCGATCACCTTGGCATTCTCACTGCTTGCGATCTCAGCAGCTCTGCTGTTTAAGCGTGGTAAGTGGAAATTGAAAACGGTCTAGCTCGGATCTTTACAGGATGAACTGGATGGGTTCGGAAAGTATCTATTATCCTGTTCATCCTGTATATCCTGTTTGAATTGCCTGCTGTAGAATATTCCCGTGTCCTTCCCCGATCCCGCAAAGCACGAATACCCCGAATGGGTCCTGATCGAGGACTACTTCTACTACGCTCGTGACGTGGTCTCGTTCGGCGATGAGTTGACGGTCGAGAATCTGCAGAAGGCATACAAGCGAGGGATATTTCCGTGGCATATGGAAGGTGTTCCGCTACCGTGGTATTGCCCAGAGCCGCGGGCGATATTGCGGTTCAAGGATCTTCACATCCCGAAGAGTCTTGAGAAGGAACAGAAGAAGGGACGCTATACCTTCACGATCGATAAAGACTTCACGCAGGTGATGACGCAATGCTCCCACGCACCTCGATCCGGCCAGAAGGGGACGTGGATCACCCGGGAGTTTGTCGATGCTTACGCAAAACTTCACGAGGCTCGAATGGCTCACAGCGTGGAGGTGTGGAATGCCGATGGCGAGCTTGTCGGCGGGCTCTACGGCGTCGATGCAGGTGGTGTGTTCTGCGGCGAGTCGATGTTTCACAAAGCCCCGAACACCTCGAAACTCGCCCTCCTATACCTGATCGACCACCTCAGATCCCGCGGCTCAAGCTGGCTCGACGCCCAGGTAATGACCCCGCATATGCGAGTCCTTGGAGCCAAAGAGATCAGTCGGCGTGAGTTCTTGCGGAGGCTGAAGGAAACGCAGGGGTTTGAGTTGAATCTCTTTGGAACAAAGACGAGAAAGGCTCCGGTCAAGTAGCTTATGCCGCATCGTGAAAGAAGAAATATCTCTCCGGGACTTCGCGTCTCGATCGTCTTGAAACAGGACCAGCGATCCGGTCGTGAAACAATCGGTGTGGTGAAAGACCTTTTGACGAATTCGCCGAATCATCCGCACGGGATCAAGGTTCGTTTGACGGACGGTCAAGTCGGACGCGTCCAGAGAATACTTTCGGACTCCTAATCTTCACTATCCTGCTTCGCGGGATTCACGGATAACAGTAACGTAGCTGAGATCAGTGAGATGCACGCACTCACGATAAATGCCGTGGGGGCGCCGAATTGGCTCCAGAGTAGGCCGAAGAGGAGTGAGGCGGGAAAGACGGTGATGCCGTAGAAGAGGTTGTAGAAGCCGTACGCGGTGCCACGTTTTTCGTCGTCGACGAGATCGGCGACAAACGCCTTTTCGACACCTTCCGTAAGGCCGAAATACGCGCCGTAGATGATGAACAGCGCCCACGCCTGCCACGCGGAATCGACGAACGCGAAGGCGACATAAACGCCTGCGTAGATCAGCCAGCCCGTCACGATCATCGACCGCCGCCCGAATCTATCCGACAGATCTCCGCCGATCAGCGAGAAAAACACTTTGCTGAAATGCAGCCCCATCCACAGCAGCGGCAGCATCGCCGGCCTTATGCCGGATTGCTCGGCACGCAGCAGCAGGAAGGCATCGGTCGAATTCGATAGCGTGAACAGCGCGACGATGAAAAGCAGCCGTTTGAAGTTTCC
>JBDSLC010000163.1:0-9251 GCA_039916585.1 Pyrinomonadaceae bacterium
CGACCTTCCGGACCATGATGCCGCTTTCATACGACCTTTTCCGCGTTGCTCACTTGTGCCGGTAATCGGCGATTCCGTGTCACGGCTTCCGGAAAGCGATACCATCGCCCGAGTACACGTAACACCCGCCGAGTCCATCCCCACGTAAGAGCTTCCTTCATTGTGATTGCTGGCTCACAGGACGCACGATCTGACTATCATGAACCGGTAACCGTTTTACCCGAAGTCTAAGCTTCCATCGGGTGGACACTGCGAATAGTGACTTAGTGACAAAACGAACTAAACTTGTTCGCGAGTGAGCTGTTTCTGAAACCGAATTTAGAAAAATCGTGTATATGCTTGATAATCAAAGCCTCACTTCTAAGAACGGAACCTTTGAATCAATGAAAAAAATAAGAATATCTTTGTCCATACTTTTGCTTGTCGTCATTTCGATGCCGAGCCTTGCGTTAGCACAGACGGCACCGGCGGCCGATATTAACGACCGCATTCGAAAGGAGGGAATGGACAATTCCCAGATAATGAAGACTCTTCACACTTTGACCGACGTTTACGGGCCGCGTCTCACCGGCTCACCAAAACTGAAGGCGGCGGGTGACTGGGCGACGTCACAGATGAGGTCGTGGGGATTTGACCGCGTCGATATGGAACCGTGGGAATGGGGAAATGTCGGCTGGTCGAATGAGCGAGCTGCGGGTTATATAACTTCTCCGGTGAAGGATAATCTGACGTTTGAGGTCTTAGCTTGGACGCCAAGCACGAGCGGAGCGGCGGCTGGCGAAGCGTTCCAGATCGTTCTTCCGCTGCGGCCAACTCAGGCTGAATTGGACACTTACTTCAACAGCGTGCGATCGCAACTCAGCGGCAAGATCGTGATCTGGGGTAACCCAGCAGTGATACCCGTAAATTTTGAGCCGCCTGCCAAACGCATAGCGGACGATGTGATCGCCCGACGGTTCGATCCGAATCCTACAGCTTCGCCAAATCCGCAAGGCCCGCCGCGAAATTTCCAACAGCAGCCGCAGGAACCAAAACCGGGCGCTCTCTCGAATGCGGATGTAAATACTCAGGTCAACGCGTTCCTGATCGCGAGCGGTGTCAAAGTTCGCGTCAATGACGCCGGACGCGAGCATGGACAGATCCGAGCGTTCTCAAATGGCTATGATCCGACCAAAGTTGTGCCAACTGTCGTCTTGCGAAACGAGGACTTCGGCCGCATCGTTCGACTGATGAAGGACGGAACCAAGGTCGAACTTGAGTTCGACATTCGCAATCAGATCTATCCGGAAGGGAAGACGTCCTACAATACGATCGGCGAGATCGCCGGAACAGATAAGGCTGATGAGGTGATCATGCTCGGCGGCCACCTCGATTCGTGGCATGCTGCGACAGGGGCGACCGATAACGCTATTGGATGCGCAGTCATGATGGAAGCAGCACGAATCCTCAAGGCGATCGGAGTTAAGCCGCGTCGCACGATCCGAGTAGCCTTGTGGAGCGGTGAAGAGCAGGGCCTTCTTGGTTCGCAGGCCTACGTCAAAAAGCATTTTGGGTCCGCAGAGGCCCCGACAGCTGCTTACAGCAAGTTCGGGGGCTACTTTAACATCGACTCCGGAACCGGACGAGCGCGGGGATTCGGTGTGTTTGGTCCACCTGAAGCCGCTGGACAACTCCGCGCGGCAACCGGAAGCAGCTTTGCCGAGTACGGATTTGGTGGTGCAAGCGCGTCGGCAAGTCGCCAACTTGGTGGTTCGGATCACACTTCCTTCAACCAGGCCGGACTGCCGGGCATTGGCGTCCAGCAGGATCCGATCGAGTACGGCACGCATACGTGGCATACCAATTTGGATACGTACGAGCGTGTCATTGAGGATGACGTGAAGAAGTCAGCGATCATCGTCGCAGCTGCGGTTTATCAACTAGCGATGGCCGACAGTCTGTTGCCGCGATTTGCCGCCGACAAGATGCCGGCGCTTCCGAACAGAAACTAGGCAGGGTACTAAATGAGAATAGGAGCGGGTCGCTTGACCCGCTCTTTTTGTGGAATCGTATAATTGCGATTTCTCGCGAGAATAGAATCAGTGTAAAATCTGCGTGCATCCTACTTTCAATCGGAGATAACACCCAATGGAATTCATCACGAATCTCAATCTCCTTGTACTCTTCGCCATCATTGGAGGGGTCGGCTTTCTATTTCTGCTGATATCGCTGGTGGTTGGTGACGTGTTCGAGGCGGTTGGGTTCGACCTGGACGGCGGAGCGAGTGGTACTGATTTCGGCCTGCTTGATAGCCGGGTTATTGCGGTCTTTCTAACGGCGTTCGGCGGTTTTGGTGTGATCGCCGCGCAGAACGGTTTTGGACCGGTCGGATCGTCGATCGCGGGCCTGCTCGGCGGCATTGTTTTCGCTGGTGTCGTCTCGGTGTTCGGCAGATTCCTGATCGGTCAGCAAGCGTCGAGCAGTGTCTCGGACGATGATCTTGTCGGACGAACAGCGCAGGTAACCGTCGCCATCAAGCCCGGGGCCGTCGGTCAGATCACCGCCAAGATCGGAGACGAACGTGTCGAGCGGATCGCACGAGCAAGAGATGGAAATGAGATCCCATTGGGAACCATCGTGAAGGTCGACGCCGTCGTTGGTGATTCGATAATTGTTGTCCCGCAAGAATTGCGCCCTTACTAACCTGCGGGCTTCCGCGAAATTCAGGAGAGTATCCGAATGCAAGAACTTTTGACCGCTCCGGTATTGTTGACCGTCCTCGCGATCCTCGTGATCGTTATCGCTTTGCTGATCGCGCTGATGCTGATCAGCCGAAACTACATCAAAGTTTCTCCAAATCAGGCTGCGGTAATTTCTGGTCGCAAGCGGAAGCTGGCTGACGGAACGGTCGCAGGCTACCGGTTGGTTCGCGGCGGTGCCACACTCGTATTCCCATTCCTTGAGAAGGTTGAATATCTCGACCTTAATGTAATAACGGTGCCGCTTACGACGACTCGGGCATACACCGGGCAGGGCGTTCCCGTTTCGGTTAAGGCCGTTGCGAACGTAAAGGTCAAGGGCGACGACACCTCTTTGCGGTCTGCAGCGGAACGTTTCCTCGGGATGCCGCAGGAACAGTTTCATCGACTGGTCTTCCAAACTCTCGAAGGCCATCTCCGCGCGATCCTCGGAACACTAACTGTTGAAGAGATCAACAATGATCGACAGAGCTTTGCTCTTAAGTTGACTACGGAGGCTGCGGGAGATCTTGAGAAGATGGGAATCGGCCTCGATGCGCTGACCATTCAGGAGATCTCCGACGAAGAGGGATACTTGGACGCCCTCGGGAAACGCCGCACGGCGGAGGTTAAACGCGACGCCGAGATCGGTCAGGCAGAAGCCAATCGCGACTCAAAGATAAAAGCGTCACAGGCTCTGCAGGAAGGCGAAAAAGTCCGCCTCGAAACAGAGGCGCAAATCGCTCAGTCGCAGAGAGAGACCGAGATTCAAAAGGCCCAAGTTCAGGCTGAGATCGAATCGGAACGTGCCAAAGCGAGTCAGGCGGGTCCGCTTGCTGACGCAAAGGCTCAGCAGCAGGTCACGGTTGAAGAGGTCCGCGTCGAAAGGGTGCGGACCCAAGAGCAGATCGCTGTTCAGGAGCAGGAAGTACTACGTAAGGAAAAGGAGCTCGAGGCAACGGTCGTTAAGCAGGCAGAGGCAGACCGAAAGGCAGCTGTTCTCAGGGCGCAGGGCCTGCAGGAATCCGCGATCCTCGAGGCCGAAGGACGCAAGCAAGCTCAAATAGCCATCGCCGAAGCCGATGCCCAGACGCTTGAACGCGAGGGCCAGGGCCGAGCGGCGGCAGTCGCTGCCGAAGGAAAGGCAGAAGCTGAAAAGATCCGAGCGGTCGGTCTCGCGGAAGCCGAGAAGCTACAGGCAAAGGGGTTGGCAGAGGCGAAGGCGATCGAAGCACAAGGCCTCGCTGAAGCCGCGGCGATCAAGGAAAAAGCAGCTGCATGGCGCGAGTTTAACGACGCCGCTCGTTTGCAAACTATCCTCGAAAAGCTTCCCGCCATCATCGAATCGTCTGCGCCGGTCTTCCAGGCAGTTGCTGAGCCTCTTGGAAAGATCGACAAGGTTGTAATGATCGATCATGGGGGCAGTGGAAACGGCGAGGGCGGCGGTATCAATCGATTTGCCCAGACCGGGCCAACTCTCATCTTCGGATTGCTTCAGCAGTTGCAGGCACTCGGGTTAAGTTGGCCTGAAGTGCTTTCGCAACTTGGGATTGAGACGAATGGCGGGTCGGAACAGCAGGCGGTCAGCCCGGCAAAGCCGAACCCACCCAACCCAACGACCCCACCGAGTGAATAGTGAAGGGTTGTCAATTTATCTGCTGGGCTGATTTCACATTTGCAAGAGATACGGACTTACGGCTGATACGACGGACAGATATCCGCAAGTACGCATTCGAAGCACTTCGGTTTACGAGCGTTGCAGATTTGGCGACCATGATGGATCAGCCAGTGTGAGAACCTCACCCAGTCCTTTTTCGGAACCAACTCCTGAAGGTCGCGTTCGATCTTTTCAGGAGTTTTTTCGTCGGTAAGGCCGAGTCGCTGTGACAATCGGCTCACGTGTGTATCGACGACAACTCCGCTCGCGATACCGAACCCATTGCCGAGCACCACATTTCCGGTTTTCCGAGCCACACCGCCAAGGGTCTGGATCTCGTCCATCGTCTGCGGAATCTGCCCGTCATAAACGTCGATCAGTCGCTGACTCGCCGCCTTAATGTTCTTTGCCTTGTTACGAAAGAAGCCAGTCGAATGCACATCGCGTTCGAGTTCTAGTTGAGATACCTTTACAAAGTCTTCCGGCCCGCGATATTTCCGAAACAGGTCGGCCGTCACTATGTTGACCCGCTCATCCGTGCATTGTGCCGACAGGATCGTAGCGATCAAAAGCTCGAAAGGATTCGTATGATTTAGGGCACAATGGGCATCGGGATACGCCTTTTTCAAGCGCTTGATTATTTCGCCTGTCCGTTTCTTTCGGTCTGAGATCATTGTGACATCAGGCTAGAAAAGATGTGGGCAAAATGCAAACATCGGCATGTTTAGATAGAATTTACCCAATAGCACACAGATGTTTTCTTGACTCGTTGTGTTCTCACTTTTCTATTCATGAAAGTTCCTTTACTTGACCTTGCCGAACAGAACCAACACCTTCGTCCCGAGATCGAAGCCGCCCTAGGCCGCGTCCTCGATACCAACGGATTCATTCTCGGCAGCGAGGTGAAAGCACTAGAAGACGAACTTGCAGTCTATTGCGGCACGAAGTACGCGATCGGCTGCGCGTCCGGAAGCGATGCTTTACTTCTTGCTTTAATGGCGCTGGATGTTAAGGCGGGCGACGAAGTGATCACAACACCATATAGCTTTTTCGCCACGGTGAGCGCGATCACGCGTCTCGGGGCGGTACCGGTTTTTGTAGATATCGATCCGGAGACCTACAACCTTGACGTCGCTCAGATCGAGTCGAAGATCACCGAGCGTACGAAGGCCATCCAACCGGTTCATCTCTATGGCCAATGTGTCGATATGTTGGCTGTTCGGGAGATAGCTTCGAAACACGGAATCCCGATTGTAGAAGATGCAGCCCAGGCGATCGGTGCCGAAGAGAACGGCGTCCGTGCCGGAGCGATGAGCGAGATCGGATGCTTCTCATTCTACCCATCGAAGAACCTCGGCGGCATGGGTGATGGCGGATTCATGACGACGAACGATGATGGTCTTGCCGAGAGATTGTTTGCCCTCCGGGTCCATGGCTCAAAGGAGCGGTATTACCACAAATGGATCGGACTTAATTCGCGTTTGGACGGCTTTCAGGGCGCGGTGCTTCGCGTAAAGCTCCCGCATCTCGATGGCTGGTCTGATAGACGAAAGGCAAATGCTGATCTCTACCGAGAACTGTTTACAGACGCCGGTTTGGGCGAGCAGATCGGCCTGCCTCTCGAGCGAGAGAACGTAAGGCATATCTACAATCAATTTGTGGTTCGCGTACCCGGTAGCCGTGACGACCTTCGCAGTGCTTTGACTGCGGCGGGAGTCGGCACTGACATTTATTATCCCGTTCCACTTCATCTTCAGGAGTGTTTCGAATACATCGGTTATCGTTCTGGTGACTTTCCCGAATCCGAACGGGCTGCCGCGGAAACCTTGGCGCTTCCGATATTTCCAGAATTGAGGGCCGAGCATCAGAAATACGTCGTTGATAAAATCGCCGAGTTTTTCGCTGACTGATCGTACGGTGCCGGATCAAATTTCTACCATTTCAGATAAAACGACCTCGCGAGTGGTCTGCATCGTAGCGATCATAGCCAGCCTGGCGTTCGTATGGTTCTCTGTGCGGTGGCAGCTGGGCGACCTGTTTGCGGACGTCGCATCGCCGCGCTCTGCGGACGCGGTGGAGATCGCGAGCGCCGCCATCCAGCTTGCACCTTCCAATCCAAGGGGATATTGGCTGTCGGGAGCGATTCTGAAGACGGCATTTGACGACCAAAGTTTATCGGACTCGATCGACCGCTATCAAGAGGTTGTCCGCCGCACGCCGAACCACTATCGTGCGTGGACGGAACTTGGTCGTGTTAACGAACAGGCCGGGAGATATGAGCAAGCGGAAGCTGCGTTCCGAAAGGGTACCGAGCTGGCACCGGAGTACACGATCCCGCATTGGCAAGCCGGCAACTTCTATCTACGCCGGGGACGGGTTCTAGACGCTATCGCGGATTTCAACTCCGCCGCTAAGCACAGTAGTCCTTATCGTCTTCAGATATTTGCGACTGCATGGAACGTGCTTGGGCAAGATCCTGAGCAAGTCGAAAAGTTCTTGACAGACTCGGGCGATTCGAAGGCGACCCTTGCCTATTTTTACGGAACGATCAACCGGCCGAATGATGCTATACGAGTTTGGAACATGATCGAGCCAGATAGAAAGCCTATGTACAAATGGCAGGTCAATTATCTCGCTCGTGATCTACTGGAACACCGATCTTACCGCGGGGCACTTGAGTTTTCACGCCAGGCAGGTATCGACCCCGACGCTCGTCCGGAAGTGATCACTAACGGTGACTTTGAACTTCCGATCATGAGTTCCGAGCGCGGTCTGAAGTTTGACTGGACTCTTGCTCGGCTGGACGGAAAGATCGACGCCTCGACGGATACTTCAACGACTCACGGCGGCCGTCGGAGCTTGAAGTTTGTTATTCGGGGCTACGCCAAGCCGGGCTTCAACACGTTGGCCCAAGCGATTGCTGTTTCACCGGGCACTCGTTATCGATTGTCCTTTTGGCTTAGGACGGAAAATCTTCGCGGCGGCAGTCTCCCGACCATCGAAGTCCGGGATGCAAAAGGAGATAGTATGCTTGCTTCGTCGCCCGCATTCGGTTTTGGGACTACAGAATGGCAGCAGATCGGATTTGAGTTCCGACAGCCCTCCGATAGCGACGGAATCTATCTTGTCAGCAGCCGCGAGCCGTGCCCCGAGGACTGCCCGCTACTAGGTACTTTCTGGCTCGATGATTTTTCGCTTTCTAGCGTGCAATAAAAATTTGGACGACCGAGTAAAACTCAATCAGGCGGGATACGCGATGATCTTTCTTCTCATTGCGTTTTCGACCACACTTTACGGAGCCGTACACCAAGGGGTTTTAGCTATCGTCTATCTCGGTATCGGATCGATGTCGATCATGTGGGCGGTCGAGGGGCTGCGGTCAGGGTTGTTAAAGTTCAGTCGCGAACCAGCTCAGCTGATACTTTTCGGTGCGGCACTTTATGGACTTATACAGGTTATTCCCCTGGGCACGCTCGAACTAACGGCTGGGGTCGAGAACATTCCTAGAACGTTGTCGTTAGATCCGTTCGCTACGCAGGTCAATGCGATTCATTTCTTCGCACTTGGGCTGTTCCTGGCGTGTGTGTGCGTGTCGATCAATTCGGCAAATCGGCTACGCAATCTGGCGGTCTTCATAATCGTCTTCGGGTCAATATACGCGTTTTACGCGATTCTTCAGTCGGTACTTAGCCCGACGATGATCTTCGGATTACTAGAGAGCCAGCTACCATTCGGTTCTTTCGTAAATAGAAACAATTTCGCCGCCTGGATGGAGATGGCCGTCGCAATCCCTATGGGGATGTTGTTTGCCGGGTCTGTATCGCAAGATAAGCGACTTATCTATCTGACAGCCTCTGTATTAATGGGGGTATCCATAGTTCTTAGCGGATCCAGGGGAGGCTTGATCGCATTGGTCATTCAGGTTGGATTCCTCTTTCTTATCACCTACTCTCAGCGTGATCGCAGTTCGACCATGTTGAAAGTAGTTCTAAGTGCCGGCATCCTTCTAGCGATCGTGGCGGGGACCGCCTTTGTCGGCGGTGAAAATGCGCTTACCAGGATCCAGGAAGATCAAGCTGTGGCCGAAGGGGTCGTCGCTCGACCGCAGATCTGGAGGGTGACGGTCAAAATGATCGCCAAGAATATGCCCTTTGGTGTAGGCCTCGGGGCCTATGGTGTTGCGTATACGAAATACGACGACGCGAGTGGGTTTGAGCGTGTCGAGCAGGCTCATAACGACTATCTTCAGGTTTTGTCCGATGGAGGGATAGTTGGCGGAGCGCTTGGATTAGCGTTCATATTCTTAGTTTTTAGGCTTGGACTCAAGGCTGTACGCGTGTCTAACCTGGAGCGGCGTGGTATCGCTGCAGGAGCGTTCGCCGGTATCCTGGGCGTGCTTCTGCACAGTCTTTTCGATTTCGTCCTGCACACCACAGCTATCGCCCTGCTATTTCTCACCCTGGTCGGAATGCTCGCCGCAGCAAGGTCGAAATTTCCGGACGATTCTCCCGACCCCGAAAAGCGGCGACGCCGAACGATGACCGCATCCGCAGGCTAGCCGCACGCGACAGCCGCGATGGCGTGTCGTACAATACGAATTTATGATCGAACGCGAACAGATCGAGATGGACGTTGTCTTCGTTGGCGCCGGCCCCGCCAACCTTGCCGGAGCTCTGTGGCTTAAGAAGAAGGCCGCAGAGCACGACGAATTTGTCGAACGTGGTCTGAAGCCCGGCAATAAGATCGGCGAGCTTGAGATCGGTATCGTCGAAAAGGGAGAGTTTGTTGGCGCTCACATCCTTAGCGGAGCGGTTATGGATCCGATCGCCATCCGCGAGCTGATGCCTGACTTCCTTGAGCAAGGATGCCCGGTCGAC
>JBDSLC010000164.1:0-8234 GCA_039916585.1 Pyrinomonadaceae bacterium
ATGCTCGACCCGAGCATCATCTATCTCAAAGACTCGTCCACAGATATCGACGGCCTGAAGATCTACGGATCGCCGTGGCAGCCGAGGTTTTTCGACTGGGCATTCAACCTGAATCGAGGCGCCGAACTTGCCGAACAATGGGCGATGATCCCTGATAACATAGACATTCTGATCACGCACGGCCCACCGAATGGGATACTCGACCTGGTTCCAAGAAAGGGTTGGAACGAAAACACAGGTTGCGAGGAATTGAGAAAACGCGTCGAGCAGATCGCGAAATTCGGCCGACTCAAGCTGCACGTCTTCGGTCACATCCACTGTGGGTACGGCGTCCACGAGGAGTTCGACATGAAGTTCGCGAATGCGTCGACCTGCGATGAGCAGTACAACCCGACCCAACCACCGATCGTCATTGACCTCGACTAGTTTCGCATCCCGTCCTGCCTTGCTAGAATTACGCTTTTGCTAAATGGCTGAAACGACCACCGAAAAAACAGAGAATGGCGAACTGGCGGTCGCCGAGCCCACGTCGCTCGTTCCCACGCCGGAAGAGTACGCGGTACTTCGTCCGATCGAACGGACCGGCTTTAAGCTCGTTCGAGCGATGAATTTCGGCACGTGGAAGCGGTTCTGGACTTTCTGCCAACGGCATTTCGGTTCGCTCTGGATCTTTATCGCCACCTACAACCTGATGAACGTGTTTGGGATCGAGAACGTAGAGAACTCCGATCCTAAACGCCCGTTGATCCTCGTCGCCAACCATCGCTCGTTCTTCGATATGTACACAGTCTCGAGCGTGATGTTCCGCCGAACAACGCGACCGGTCACGCTCTATTTTCCGGTCCGAGCAAAGTTCTTTTATAACAGTCCCGTCGGCTGGTTGGTTAATCTTGTGATGGGATGGTGGTCGATGTATCCGCCGTTCTTCCGCGAGGAAGGTGAAGGCGAGAAGCGAAAGTTCGACAAGTTCTCATTGCGGGAACTGACCCGCCTTGCGAGGGTGGGCCATGGCCATGTCATCGGATTTCACCCGGAAGGGAAGCGGAACTTCAGCGACGATCCGTACAGCTTTCTACCTGCCCAGCCGGGAATAGGCAAGGTCATTCTAAACGCGGACCCGTTGGTGATCCCGGTGTTTATCGCGGGTCTTGGTAATCATCTGCCTAAGCAAATCCTCGGTAATTGGATGGGTGGCGAAAAGGTTCGCATCTGGTTCGGTGAACCGATCAATCTATCGGAGTTTCAAGGGAAACGCGATTCGGTGCGAACTCACAAGGCGATTTCGGATCATCTGATGTGGAAGATCGGAAATCTTGGTGAGAAGGACCGAGAGTGGATGAAAAAGTAAGAGTGACACGTTAAAGCGTTGCCAATCTCAGCATACAAATGCCTAAAGGCGTCGCTCTACTTTTTGCCAAGTTCAACCGCCCGGTTATAAGCAGCGTGGATCGCTTTCGACAGCACAGTCCGCAGCGATCCTTTTTCCATCTGATAGATAGCCTCTGCCGACGTGCCTCCGGGTGACGTAACCATGTTGCGGAGTTCCGCCGGGTGCTTGTGCGACTCCATCGCGAAAAGAACAGACCCGAGCATCGTCTGCTGCACTAACTCCTTCGACACCTCGCGGGAAAATCCGAGGTGAACACCCGCATCGGTCATAGCTTCCATCACCATGAAGATGTACGTAGGGCCGGTCGCACTCAGTGAGGTCGCCATGTCGATCATGTTTTCAGTCTCGACGTAAAGTTCCTTGCCGAGAGCCGACAGCATCGTTCGAACCTGCAGCTTGTGATCCTCGTCAACCGACTCCGAACAGGTCCACACGGTCATCCCCTTGCCTATCTGCGACGGCGTATTTGGCATCGCCCGCACGGCCAGATCATTCGAGAGCGTCTCCGACATCTTCTCGATCCGGGCGCCAGCCACGATCGACACGACCAGTTGCGTTGGCTTGATGACCCCCGCGATTTCCTTGAGCACACCACTTAACCGCTGAGGCTTAACACAGAGCAACAGGACTCCGTCGTCCGGCAAGTCCTTCACGGCATCGGCATTCTGCTCGACTGCGGTGATACCGTGTTTCGACGTCAGTTCCAATCGCCTATCCTCACGCGGATGGCTCGCCACGATCTGATCCGCCGCGACGATCTCCTGCCGAAGCAATCCGGCGATCATTGACTCCGCCATCACACCGCAGCCAATAAATGCGAGTCGCGTACTCTGAGATAATTTCGTTTTCATAAACAAAGAAGCCCAACCAAAGTGGAAGGGCTTAGTGTAACTCAATCCTACCGATACTATTCGTAACTTAGCGCTTCGACCGCATCGAGCCGCGCGGCCCGCATTGCCGGGTAGAGCGATCCGATCGCGCCGCCGATGAGGCCCACGACAAGTACGATGCCGAGCACGGGACCGCTCATCTCGACTTCGAGAGTCGTCACGCGCGTGAGTAATGCCCGCACGAGATAGGTCAGGATAATACCCGTGACTACGCCGAGAAAACTGAGGAGGATCGCCTCCTGAGCGACCGTCCACGCGATCTTTCCGTTGCTCATTCCGAGCGATTTCATAATGCCGATCTGCCGCGTGCGTTCCGTTACAGTCGTATACATCGTCAGCAGAATGACTAAAGCGCTGATAACCGCAGCGACGCCGATGAATACATTCAAGAAAACGTTCATCGCGGGAAATCCCTGCATATACAGTTCTTCGAGTTCGCTGGTAAGCAGGATTTGGTTCTCGGGAAATTTTAGACTAAGCCGCTCGGCGACGATCCTTGGATCGAGGCCATCATCAACTTTCACAAGTAATGCCGTGACTTTGCCTTCACCGCCAAGCTGCTCCTGCATAGTCGCCAGCGGGATCTTTACGCGAGCGCCGGCCGCAGGTTCATAGACACCGACGATCGTAAAATCACGATCAAAGAGCCGTATTTTGTCGCCAACCTTAAGTTTCTTCTGCCGTTGAAACCCCGAGTCTACCAGAGCTTCGTCACCGCTCAAGCCGAGAGATCTCCCCTCCCGAACCGCTAGTTTGACAATAGACGCGTATTCGTCGTATTCCACTCCATCGATCAAGCGGCTGCCGGCATTGGTATCTTCGGCGGCAACGGTGGTCTGACCTAGTGGGACGACCGTAGAAATACCCTCGACCTTCTTGATCTCGCTTTTCATTTCGAGAGGAATTCGAAAACTCTCAGTTCCCGTGAGTCCCAGCGATCCTGATGCGCGAAAGAAGATCTCCGCACCCACATTCGATTCGCGCTCGGCTCGTTCGCGCATCGTGCCGTTTGTAAGCCCGACGGTAAAGACGATCAGCAGTACCCCGATGGCGATACCTAGGACACTAACTATAGTCCGCGCCGGGCGGTGGAACATGTTTGAGAATACGAGACTATCCATTAATTGCTTTTCGATGTGGTGGAAGTATTTGTGTTCGCCTGAGCGGTCGTTGCCTGTTCCTGCCTATCTTTCTCCATCTCATCCGAAGTCTTCCAGCCCGCCTTTTGTAGAAGTTCAATAGCGTAAAATACCGGGATCGCCATATTCGCGGCAGTATTTTCAGTAAATACGCCGAAGTTAATACCGATAACCTTACCCGTTTGGCCAAATAGTGGAGCGCCAGATCCGCCCTCGGCAGTTTTTGCATCATGAACGATCCGTCTAGTGTCGAGATCAGTAATCGCCCCTTGAGTTGTCAACGGAACGATCTTCTTAGATTGAGCAAGAAAGTTAATAAGGTTTTGCCGAGAATTCCCAAACCTCTGATTGATCGATTTCGCTTCAGCGTCATCGACCATGGCTAGCAGCCGATCAGGCCCACTAGGGTAGCCCATTGTAACCACCGTTTGTCCGATAGTCCCGACCTTAGCATCCGTTTCGAGCGGTACGACAGGTAGACCTTCGGGAACCAATGCCGGATCGAAGGTCGCGACCGCAAGGTCTTCGCGGCCGCCGAGTTGACTGACTTTGATCGAATACGGCTGCGGGTAACCGGGGAAATAGATCACGAGCCGCTTGATCCGCGCGCGGCCGTTATTATCGCGCATCATCGTCTTTACTAAATCGTCTTCCGACCACGGTTGGAGGACATGTTTGTTTGTCACGATGAAGCCGCCGCCGACATGAAAGCCCGTCCCAATAAAATCGTACTCTACGGGGCTGCCGTTGCCGTCGGTCGTTAAGCCTACGCTCGCCGAAGGTGTTTGATCTCCATCCTCCGCCGGTTGCGGCTCGTAGGGGTTCGCCTGAGCCTGCGTGTTCCCGTATCGAAGCACACGGCCGTTAGTGCGATCGACCAGGTCGTAAACGCCAAGGATAAGACAGATGCCGTTCCCGTAATCGACCCTTACATTCTGAGCGAGAGATTGAGCACGGATCAGTTCCTTATTGGTCTTATCCAATGAGCCGAGTTGATCTGCCGCATTTCCGAGTTGCCCTCCAAGCCTTTGAATGAGGTCCGCCTGCTGCTGAGCAGTTTCACGCGCGCGGCGAAGCTCATCGTTTACCGCGTAACCCAGGTAGAGAACTCCCGTGATGAAACCGATTGCCAGCACAAGCGTGATCAGCTTCGTCGTCCATGAGATCTCTCGCGACAGTTCACGAACGAACTCCCGAAGGAATGCCTTTGCTTCGTCACGTTGTGGAGAGGCGGCGGCATCGAGGGCTGCTTCTTCAATGAATTGTGCGACGTGACGCGGTTCGCGGTTGGTCTTGATGAGCGACCCGCGGCCGGCGAGAGCAAAGAAGGAGAACGACAATTCGGTCGCTTCTGAGTGAATTACATCTCCATCCGAGACCGCAATGAATCTTCGGATAGGCTTTTCGTTGATCTGAAATTCGAGAGACGGAGCAAAATTTACTACGCGGAACACACCATCGGTATTCTCCAGTTCGAGCCAAACGCTTGCGGTATCAACGAGTGTTGTCTCGACCTGAAGATCACAAGTTTCATCGGAGCCGATCCGAATCCTTTCTTCCGAGAAAAATTCGGTCCGTTTTTCGCCCCCGACCGTGATGTGAATTATGATCCCTGTTGCCATTTATAGCCTGAAATACTCGGGCTCAAACGTTCAATTCTAACATAAACAGAAGTTTCTTCGATGCAATAACCGGAGCGTTCGTGGCAAAATGTTTGTATGGCAGATCCAAAATTTGTAACCGATAGGGAGCAGCTAGAGAAACTCGCTCCAATGCTCAGAGCTCCTATAAAACGGCAGGTTTTCGTGTGCAACGGCAAATCGTGCGCGGCTGTCGGAGCAGCGGAGGTGAAAGCTGAGTTCACCCGTGTTCTTGAAGAGAAAGGTTTGAGGCAGGGGAAGGACTCGAAGGGGCGTAACCCCCTTGGCGAGATTCTCCTGACTGACTGCGGCTCGATCGGATTCTGCTCCGTGGGCACGGCGGTAATGGTCTATCCCGATGGAACGCTTTATGGCCAGGTTACCGCCGTTGATGTGCCCGAGATCATAGCGAAACATCTTGAGAACGGCGAAGTGGTCGAGAGACTTGCGTTAATGGAACTTCCGGCGGGTTGATCCCCGAGTTTTCGGCTAGAGTTTCTGTCGCCCAGTTCCTATGAGAATTTATGATGAAAAGTCCCATATGGGTGTCGGTCTGATTCTGGTGGTGCTGATCGTCATAGCACAGTTGCCTTGATTCTTGCCGACTTAGACTTCGAGGCGAGAGACTGTCATCCAATTAAACCTGGCACAGGGCTTTGAGTACGCTAGAAACCTTCGCAGTGAAAAGGAGTGGGGACCGTGGTTTGTACGCGATCCGGCAGGAAGCTATTGCCTGAATCACGACTTCGGCGTAGAATCAGTCGAGTTCAACAGCCCAAATAATATTCGAATGACCGCCTGAAGCTGCCGATAGTACTCGAGCAACTTCGCGGGCAGAGACGGTCCGAAATGGAGGATATACGTCTATGCGAAGGCTAACCCCAATCGGCTCGACCGTGATCTTGCTTCTTTGTGCCTTTTTTGCCCACGCCCACTCCGACACGGTTATCAAGGAATACCGCGGCGTATTCATGGGAACAGACCGAGCACAGGTACACGAAAAGCTTGGCAAACCGAAGGATGAATCTCCTGTCGAAGACGATTTTGAATTTTCGGAAGGCGAATCGGCTCGAGTTTTCTATGATAACTCTAAGAAGGTAAAGGCGATCGTCATCACATACGCCGGAAAACCGGATAAGGCTCCGAAGCCGAGGGATGTTATCGGCGAACCCATAGAGCCAAAGCCCGACGGCGGAATGTATAAGATGGTGCGTTTTGAAGAAAAAGGATTTTGGGTGTCCTACGTTCGCACCGCGGGCGAAAATGCTTCAGTCATGATCACCGTGCAGGCAATCGTACAGCCAGGGTAGCGTCTCCCTACCCCGGAATCCGTTGATCATGAAATTGCATTTCAATTCTATAATATTGAAAACAAAGGGCTTAGCTTGACAGGCATAATGCTCGTTAGTATTCTCGTCAGGTAAGGAACGATACTATGGCACGAGCAGAACTGGTCGAGCACTTGAATAAGGCATTGGGTTACGAACTCGCTGCCGTTATCCAATATTCACAGCACAGCTACCTTATCACCGGCCCGGATCGTGAGGTTTTTAAGGACTGGTTCCGCGACCAGGCCGAAGAGGCTCAGGATCATGCCGAGACCCTCGGCGATAAGATCGTTGCGTTGGGCGGAATTCCGACCGTTGAACCGGCGGTTATCAGGCAGTCGACCGAACTCAAGGAAATGCTCGAGCAGAATCTTGAACTCGAAAGGGACGCATTAGCGGTTTATATGGCGGCCTGGGCGGCCTGCGACGACGATGACCTGCCGCAGAAGTTCTGGCTTGAAGGACAGATCTCCAACGAACAAATGCATGTCGAGGAACTGGAAAAACTCACATCGGAACGTACGGCGAGAGTTAATTCCGAGAAGATCGTTTTGAAAGAGATCTAGAGAAGCGGACTAAAACATCTAAGCCCGCTTGCTTGAATGCGGGCGGGCTTTTTTAACTGATATTTATTGACTTCTAGAGCTCCAGAAGTTCCGCAGAAAGTATGTCATCGCCTTCGCGACGGATCTTGCCTCGAGCGGTTGAGAACTGGTCGTACAGGACGTCGAGCATATCCGCATCTACGGTGATCGTCTTCTGCACGAACCAGCCGATCCCGTCCGCATAGCTAAACAATCGGATAACGGCAGTTTCGCCGTCAATCTTCACTTCCACTCTCTTGTCGTCGGTGACGGTCATCGACCGTTCAGTCGAAAGTTGATGATTCGTTGTCATATTCGAAAATGAAAATCACTTTCAATAAGAAATCTAACAGGAAAAAAAGATCCCGTCAAACCCTAACGCGTTAGGTCAAGAGGGATCGTTTCTAGATTTCGAACTTTTTATTTTTCGAGCCGGTCTTTCGCCCGTTGAATGAACACTTTTATCATCTCCGTGACCTTCTTGCTCATCTCGGTACTGATCACCGATTCGCCGGCAAGGCCGGCAAGCATGTGAAGCTCGCGAGCGGACTTCCGGCGAAGTTCAACCATCTGCGAAAAGTGAATGAGCGTCGTATCTCGAGCCTTCTCAAGAAAATCCGCAGAGAAACGCAGAAAGTTCTGTGTTTCTTTGGCTACGGGAAACCACTCGATACGTTCTTCTGACTTCTCAGCAAGTTCGACGGCAAACTTTTGGATCATCTTCCCTACGATAGGGATATCAGCCTCGATCTTCCAGTGCGAAACGCCTTTCGAATCCGTGTGGATAGCGGCGATGCCCGGCATCAGATCGGCGAAATTCGTCAGATCCGCAAAGAACTCTCGGACCTGATCCGCAGGCGATTTGATCTCGATAGCGTCGCTGTAACCGGCTTTGACAGTGAACATATATTGCTAAATAGCCTAACTCAACCCGGCTAAGCCCGGTGTATTACGGCATACCTAGAATACACCATTGAACGCGATGGCATTAAAAAACTGCCTTGTCGTCGACCTAGTCATTCCGCGGTAAAACGGATCTTCCGCGAAAAGCACCACGTGCCCGCTTCCGGTCGATTCGTCGATAATATAGGATGTGCCCTTCAAAAGACGCTCCGTGTTACCCTCCCAGACGAAACCTGAGATGGTAAGCGGACGCCGTGGGTTGGCGTCAAACACTACCGCATTCGTCCCTTCTTTCGAGTAACGGAAGAAATAGCCGCTCTGAATAAGAACTGAGATCTCGTTCTGATCGACGCCGTAGTT
>JBDSLC010000165.1:0-21714 GCA_039916585.1 Pyrinomonadaceae bacterium
CAATACTCGACAACATCCGATTCTCAAACCCCGAGGCAAATCTCGAACAGATCAAAGAGATGTGCAAGGTCGCCAACGCGGACGAGTTCATCGAAAAGTTCCCGAGCGGCTACGAGACGATCGTCGGTGAACGCGGCGTGAAGCTCTCCGGCGGACAGCGGCAGCGCATTGCGATCGCGCGAGCCTTATTGGCTGATCCGCGAATCTTGATCCTGGATGAGGCCACATCGTCATTGGATTCGGAGAGCGAGGCGTTGATCCAGGAAGGGCTAAATCGATTGCGGCAAGGAAGAACCACCTTCGTCATCGCCCACCGCCTTTCGACGATTCGTAGCGCCGATCAGATACTCGTAGTCGAATCAGGAGAGATACTCGAACGTGGAACTCATGCTGAACTCGTAGCGATGGACGGGCGGTACAAACAGCTCTACGATAAGCAATACCGCTTCGAGCAGAATCTTTTCGTTAATCCAGGCGAAGATTTTACGTCCAATCCTGAAGGCTCTCTGGCACAAACGAAGCTTTAGTTCGCTATTCGGAGTTCGAGCTTTTGCTTGCCCGACGTAGCCGCCAAGCCCTTCTAAGATACGGAAGCAAGCTAAAGCTTGAACTCTAAACTTCGAACTCTGAATCGATCTCGTTCTCAAGCACTCGCTTCATCGCAGGGAAGCGGTCGATGTTTTCGAGGGCTCGGAGAACGATGCGGAACATTGGTTTGATGAAAGGGATGAAATAGGTCTTACCGCGGTTGGCGGATTGGAAAGAGAACGTTCCGGCGGCTTTGAGGCAGCGTTGGATCGTTTGGAGCCGGAACTCTTCGGTGAAGGCGGCTTCGTCGATGAGCGGCAGGCCTAGGCTCTTGCAGCCGTCGAGGAATCGTCGACGCTTACTCGCAAGCCATGCGGGAGAGGGAAGTTCGGTGACGCGGTCGAGCAGAAGGGAAACGAGGTCGTACGCAGGCGACCCGATCCGTGCGTCCTGATGGTCGATGATCTTCAAATTGCCATCCGCGTCGAGCATCAGATTTGCCGCGTGGAAATCACGATGGCAAAGCACCGTCGCGCGATCCTCAAGCTCCTGCGACAGCTCCAGGAATTCCGCCGCGATCGCCGCATCATCCTTACCTGACAGCGGTTGCTTCTTGAACGTTGTGAAGTAATGTTCCTTGAAAAAATTCAGTTCCCAGTTCAACTTCTCCACATCGAACTTGAGCCGTGACGCAATGGAGCCAGATTCATACGCCGCATTTGTCGCTGCCTGAATGCGTGGAATGAGATCGATGGCTGAGTTAATAAGGTCTTCGCGGCGTTCCGGAGTCGACGCCTTCATCTCTTCCCTTAAGATGCGATTGCCGAAATCCTCGATCATTATCGCCCCGAGCGATTCGTCGAAATCCTTCACTTTGGCGACCGGAAGCCCGTTGTCTAGGAAGAGTTTTGTGACATCCAAATAGGATTGATCAGCGGCGACGAACGCCTCCGGATAGATGCAGACAATACCGCCGTCCACACGGAAATACTCACGCGTCGATGCATCAGGCGTGAGCTGCTCAAAGTTCTGGGATAGTTCTCGACTCGATAGGAATTTCTCGAGGCGTATCAGGAAGTCGGACATTGATTTCTCTTTTTTGGTGTTTTTTGTGGTTCCAGATCTTTAACCCCAGAAAACACAGAAAGCACAGAACAAGAAGATCGTTCGAACACTACCACGCTAACAAAACTAACACGGAATCACAGCCCTGACTGTTAGTTAGCGTTTAATTCAATGGGACGATGTAGTTCTCTCCCTGTATATATCCCTTTAACGCCTTCTCAGGCATTTCGTCGGTATTTCGCAGCATGTCTGCCTGGACTATTGCGGCATTCTCAAAATGCTCGCCCGCCGGTATCTCGACGTTGTCTGCAACGATCGTCCGGTACAGGCTGACATCTTCACCAACCCTGACGTTATCCCACATTATCGAATCTCGCACTGTCGCTGACGAGGCGATCTTGCAGCCATTGCCGATGCAATTGTCCTTTCCGTCCAGCATCGCAAGCGTGATGTCGAGATAGCGTGGAATCGTCGATAGCTCGAACCAGTTTGCGTCGGTGACGTGGGCAGCGATCTTCTCGCCTTTCGCAAGTGCGGGATTGTAGAACGTTGGGACGATGTCCGAATAAACGCCGCGGGGGATATAGTCGAACACACGCGGCTCAAGGATGTGGATGCCGGTGAACATTGAGGGCGTCTCGATCTCGTGTTCGGTGTCCCGGATCTCGTCTTCGGTCAACGGACTTGCATAGTCGCCAAATCCGGTTACCATTCCATCCTTTGTTTCAACGATCGTGAACTTCTCACGCTTCAGATTGGGTTTGAGCACCATCGTCGCGATCGCTCCCGACCGTTTATGCGTTTCGAGGGCGGCGGAAATATCGATATCGGTGATGATCTTTCCGTTGGCTATCAGGAAGGTATCGTTCTCAAGCAGATGTCTCGCATTGTCGAGAGCACCGGCCGTCCCCAAGATTTTCGGTTCCTCTCGGGTATATTCGATATTTACACCAAACGCCGAGCCGTCACCTAAGGCTTGAATTACCGAATCGGGCTGATGATGCAGGTTGACGACAACGTCCTCAAAACCGAAACCCGCGAGATATTCGGCCACATATCCCACTAGGGGCTTGCCTAAGAATGGGATCGCCGGCTTCGTTCGATCAATTGTTAATGGAAAAAGCCGCGTGCCGAAGCCAGCGGCCAAGATCATTGCTTTCATAGAGAGAATATTTCGCTACGGCACGACGGCTCTAAGCTACGTGATATCGTCTGGAAGTTCAAACCGCATGGAAATAAATAATGCCTGAGATCCGCGGGACCTCAGGCATGCTGTTGTGAGGGCTACCAAACATCGATCTACTGGACGTACCAAGCCGCAAGCGGTTCGTCGCCCGGCACTCCGTAGTTGAATGCCCGATAGGGATCTCCGTTGGATGGCAAAATCCAGAATGTCGCGTCGGTGGTATTCCATCGATATATCGCGATGTCTTGTTTACCGTCGCCGTCATAGTCTCCGGGAACCGGAATGTCGCCGACTACGCCCCATTGAACGATCCTGACTCCACCATCACGCTCATGCGTGTAGAAGACTAAACTATCGTCATTCTCGATCCTCATTACGGTAAAGTCAGATTTGCCGTCTCCATCGAAATCGCCTGGGATTAGAAAATCAGAGTTTAACCCCCATTGCGAAACCTCGTAAGTCTGCGTTCCGTTGATCCATAGCCAGAACGTGGCCTGAGTGTTCCTAACATCCTCTAGACAAAAGTCATATTTTCCGTCTCCGTTAAAATCTCCTGGACTGGGAAAGTAGTCAGACATAGTACCGAACCCCCAAGGAGAATAAGTTATATCTTGGTTAGGGTTGTTGAGGCTTCCGCGATAGAAAAAGTAGCATTGCCCCTCGGTAACTTCGGGACAACGGAAAGTTGCTGGATCGTCGCGTCCGTCGCCATCATAGTCGGCAACCACGCTAGCGTCATCGCCGGTTAGGCCGAAATCCGAGTACCGAAAAGTCCCAGTGCTGCTATCTAGCGAATAAAAGCCAGCTTCACCGGGAATACCCGGTCGCCAAACAGCCAGATCGTCCGTAGCGTCTCCGTCGAAGTCTGCTGATACTGTGTCATCGACCTGAGCGAGGCCCCAACCAGAGGTGAACCCGCCGGGAACGTTATTGTATGCGACCCACCACTCAAACTGACTGGCAGCGCCCGCCAACGAATCGGATCCGATTGTGCGTTGCAGGCGCTGACGCCTACTTTCTGTCCGGGACAAACCCGATACGAACGTATTATTCAAACTAGCATTTGGTGCAGATTCACGCGTTATCACAAAGTCGGTTCGGCCGTCGCCATTCATGTCTACATTCGGCTTTTGCAGGGTGAGAACAACGCCGGCAACAGGGACGGTTGCCGCAGCTTCGCGCAGAGCCGAAGCTCTTTGCTTTCCACGATCCTTTTGAGCTTCGACGTGCGGTAAGAACGTGTTTGTCAGAACTGCCGCTAGAAGGAATCCTAGTCCCGTTAGTAGAAAGAATTTACGCGATATCTTCATCTTTATCTCCCCTAATGCCCTTATTTTCGACACTCACAAAGGACTCTGTTTTCACAGATTCGCCAGAAGGTTCCATTCAATAGGCAAGGCATGAACAAAATGTTGTGAGTTGTCGACGGCGAAAAACTATCGGACAGGCAAATGTTACCACGCCGGTCAAGAGAATTGAAGCTAATTGCATCCCCGCACAGAATTGTGGAACAGTATTGGTTTTCAAGCAGACCGTCTGTAAGATGGTGAAAACTTTCGAGTCCTGCTTCTTTAGCACCGAATGGATACAACCGTAATACTGCCAAATCAACGCCGAGAGATATTTGGCTGGATGATGTACGACTGGGCCAACTCGGCCTTCTATACCACGGTCATTTCAGTAATGCTGGGACCCTATCTGATCAGCCTTGCAGAATCGAGCGTGGGCAAGGAGGGTTTGATCGTTGATCTTGGCCTTTTCAGAGTTACAACCGGAGGCTTTCCGGCTTTTTGCCTGGCGATCTCGGTCGTCTCGATGGTGGTCTTTCTGCCATTCCTCGGCGCCGTGGCCGATTATACTCACCTGAAGAAGCAACTGATGGCGGGATTCTGCTATCTGGGTGTCTTAGCGAGTTCGCTCCTATTTTTCATCACAGGCGATTCCTATATTCTAGGTGGGATCCTTCTCATCATTTCTAATATTGGTTTCGCGGCCGCCAACGTTTTCTATAATGCATTTCTCATAGACATAACGACTGAAGACCGGCGGGACCGCGTCTCAAGCTACGGATATGGAGCCGGATATATTGGTGGTGTAGTGATGCTGGTGGCGAATCTGGTCCTTATCGAGAACGCCGATACCCTCGGCTTGTCGAAAGGAATGGCCGTCCGGATATCTTTTCTACTTGCCTCGCTATGGTGGGGGATCTTTGCGATCGGTACATTCGTACTGGTCAGAACCCGGAGTGCAGCGAAAGAGGTTCCCGCAGATAAGAGCCTGGTGACAGTGGGGTTCTTGGAACTCTGGGAGACGCTTAAAGAACTAAAACGACTTCGATCTACGGCGCTCTTTCTCGTTGCCTATCTTTTCTATAACGACGGCATACAGACCGTGATCCTGCAGTCGTCGGTATTTCTATCGCAAGAGCTTTTCACTCAGGCTGAACGCGATGCGAGCGTGGACCAATCATTTCTGATCACAATTTTTCTCGTTGCCCAGATCTCGGCCTTTGTCGGCGCCATATTGTTTGAAAGGATCGCTCGATACATAGGTACCAAATGGACGATAGTCATTTCGCTGATCATTTGGTGCGCGATCGTTATATACGCTTACGCGTTTCTCGCAACACGCACACAAGCCTATGTAATGGCGGCGTTCATCGGGCTTGTTCTTGGAAGCGCTCAAGCGTTATCTCGATCACTCTATTCACAGATGATACCCGCCGGCCGGGAATCCGCATTCTTCGGACTGTATGAAATATCCGAAAAAGGAACGTCGTGGATGGGCCAGCTTCTCTTTACAATTATCATTGGAGCAACGGGTTCGTTTCGGCAGGCGATACTAGGACTGATAGTGTTCTTCGTTATCGGAAGCGTGGTACTGCTTTTCACCGATACACAGAAGGCTATCCACGAAGCCGGTAATTTGACCCCAGAAGAAGCCGGAAGTGCCGGCTGATTTGAGAACCTATTCGGCTCGGCTATAATTACCGAAAGTACATCACGAGAAAAGGAGATCTAATAGGTGTCAGAGACAGCCCACGGAAGGATCATAACTATATTCGGCGGGTCAAAGTGCGGCCCTCATTCGCAGGAATATCAAGACGCCCTTTCGATCGGGCGGCGTCTCGCCGAGGAGGGCTTTACCATCTGCACCGGGGGCTATCTCGGCGTAATGGAAGCCGCTTCTAAAGGTGCAAGGGAAGCGGGCGGCCGCGTCTTGGGAATTGTGATGAATCAGTTCAAGTCGGAGCCGAATCGATTCCTTACCGACAAGGTCGCGACGGATCATTTCTACGACCGGCTTCAGAATCTGATCACGCGATCAGTTGGCTTCATCGCAATGAGGGGCGGAATGGGTACGGTCACCGAAATTTCTCTCGTATGGAACAAACTCCAGACCGGCGTTCTGGATCGCAGGCCGCTCGTCCTAGTAGGCGATTGTTGGCGTGGAGTCGTTGATTCCTGGGAAACAAATCTCGCCGTCTCCGCATCGGATTTGGGCTTTCTTGATTTCGCGAATGGGGCAGAAGATGCATGCTCGATCATTGTTGAAAAGACGCGAGGTGTTTCGGTATGAACTGTCCCCAATGCAATTCGCCATTGCTGCCGGATGCGAGATTTTGCGGCTCTTGCGGCCTTACACTACAGCCAAGTCCTGCGCCGATTCCGAACGCCGCTGTTCCTCCGCCTCCGCCATATCAACAAGCCCCGTCACCCGCGGGGCATCAACCGTTTCCGAGCGGCGGAGCATTTCACTTCGATGCGGACGGGAAGGGACAAGGTCGCGGCTATACCTGGGAGATCCAGCATCAGGGTTCCTTTGCACTCGCTGTAGTACATCTTCAAGCTGAACAAGCCATCCATGCTGAGGCCGGGGCAATGGTTTCGATGTCTGGCAATGTTGACCTGCATTCAGAAATGAAAGGTGGAGTTTTCGGAGCCCTCAAGCGTGCTGCCGGCGGAGAATCGGCATTCGTTTCTACATTTACTGCGAAAGGTGCACCGGGTGAGGTCACTCTCGCGCCTGGTTCGCCGGGCGGAGTTGCTGGCATAGAGATGATGAATCAGACGTTTATGGTTCAGTCCAGTTCCTACCTCGCCGGCGACACTAGCCTCCAGGTAGATACTAAGCTCGGCGGCGCTAAATCGTTTTTTGGCGGAGAGGGCCTGTTTGTACTGCAGGTCTCGGGCACTGGCCTCCTGCTCGTTTCGTCCTTTGGCGCGATCCATACCAAAACGCTTAGGCCGGGAGAACAATACGTGGTTGATACGGGACATCTTGTAGCCTGGGAAGGCCATATGCAATACAACCTTCGAAAGGCGGCGAAGAGTGGTTTCTTCCGGAGTATGATGAGCGGCGAGGGCCTAGTTGCAGAGTTTAATGGCCCGGGTGAGATATTGATCCAGACCCGTAATCTTGCCGCGTTTGCCGGACTCTTGCGGCCGTATTTCCCGTCACAAAGCAGCTAGCGAAGTTTACAGGATGACCAAAGGCGGCAACGGCTCGGAAAACCGATCGGAGAAAGGCTCGGAGACCCGATTGCACGCTCGACCCGTATCGCGTGGCGTAGCAGTTGGCAAGGTCCTCACCCTCCACGGAGATAACAAACAGTTCTATCGAACGCCAATTCGTCTCGACCAGGTCGATCGCGAGGTTGCACGTTACCGTACCGCACATAAGGCCGCTAGCCGCCAACTGACTCGGGTCGGGAACTCTCTCGAGTATTCCTCTCATTCTGCTGCCATATTTGATATGCACCGGGCGATCCTCGAAGACTCCACACTTAGCGACAAGATCGAGTCGGTGATCGCTACGGACAAAATAAATGCGGAATGGGCTGTGAAGCTCGTCACCGACGAGTACATTTCGAAATACCGAGCGATCTCCGACGAACACTTCCGGGATCGATACATAGATGTAGAGGACATCGCCGATCAGTTGCAGACGGCTCTCGGCGGCAAGCGTCACCCAATTCGTATACCTCGAGGTTCGATCATTGCCGCCAAGGAACTCAGGCCATCTACGATCGCCGAGTTGGGTTCGCAGCACCTTGGCGGGATCATTACCGAAAGCGGCGGATGGACGTCGCACAGTTTTATTCTTGCCCGTGAACTCGAGATCCCGGCCGTTACCGGCGTTCGAAAACTTCTTAGACGCGTAAAGACCGGCGACACCGTACTGCTCGACGGATTCGACGGAACCGTGTTTCTCAACCCTGAAGGATCGACTGTTGAGGCTATTAAGGCTTCGCGAAGGCCGGCCCGGATCGCCTCGGTGGAACCCGCTCCGTTGAACGAGTCTACCAAAACCCTCGACGGGCGAGAGATAAAGATCCGAGCGAACTTCGATATTGCGGCGAGCTTTCACCAGGCACGAGACCTCGGAGCGCGCGGCATCGGGCTGTTTCGGTCTGAGTATCTGTTTAATAGGTTTAAAGGCTTTCCAGGTGAAGTCGAGCAGATCAAGGCTTACAGAGAGATCGGCGACTATGCCGGAACCGACCGGGCGCGTATCCGAACCTTTGACCTCAGCCTTAGTCAGATCGTAGAAAGGTCTGCTCGCCGTGATAAGAACCCCGCACTCGGCCTTCGGGGGATCAGGCTTTCCCTCACGCACCAGAAGCATTTTCGCACTCAAGTAAGGGCCTTGCTTCAGGCGGCGTTTGAAAGGGACATAGACGTGATCATTCCGATGGTCTCCGGTGTCGATGAGGTCAGGGCCGTCAAAGCCATCGTTGACGAGGAGCGCGATACCCTTGTGAAGCGGGGTGTGCCGATCGGTGAGCCGCGGCTGGGGGCGATGATCGAGCTGCCTGCTGCTGTCTTTGCAATTAACCAGTTGCTTCAGGAGCTCGATTGTATCTGTATAGGAACAAACGACTTGGTGCAGTATACGCTCGGCGTTGATCGTGATAATGAATCGGTGGCTAACTGGTTTCGCTCGCTTCATCCTTCAGTCCTTTCGGCTCTAAGGCTTGTTATCGAAGCCGCGAGCGAGAAGGATATTCCCGCCGTCGTGTGCGGCGAAATGGCAGGATCGCCGTTCTATGTGCCCATCCTCCTGGGCTTAGGCGCAACGGAATTGAGCATGAACGTAAACTCAATAACGCGGGTTCGAAGGGTCATCATGGGGGTCGCCTACGAAGAGGCTCGCGAGCTCCGCGATCGAGTTCTGGAATGTCCAACGGTCGAGGCTGTCGAATCTACCGCCCGTAGATTTGTAGCTGAACGCTGGGGACATCTTTTTGATGCCGAATCACTTGTCGGATTCAAGCCGTCAGTTATCGCTTGATAACGTTTTGTTGTTCAACATTTTTTGCTATACTCTGTGAGCCGTGCATAAGGAGCAGGCCGGACGGTCGCCTCACTAACCTGAGGAGGAAAGTCCGAACATCCTAGGGCAGCGAGCCGGATAACAACCGGGCGCCGGTTTAGGCCGGTGACGACAAGTGCAACAGAGAATAGACCAGCCTCATAAAGAGGTGATGGGTGAAACGGTGGGGTAAGAGCCCACCAGCTCGGCTGGTAACAGTTGAGGCTAGGCAAACTCCTCGTGGTGCAAGACCAAATAGGGAAGCGTTTTGAGCCGCCCGCTCAAGCCTTCGTTTCGGCGAAGCGGCGTTTCCGGGTAGGTCGCTTGAGCCGTCGGGTAACCGGCGGCCTAGATGAATGATCGTCAGCCGCTTTCGGGCGGGTACAAAATTCGGCTTATAGGTCTGCTCCTTTCGCACTCGGCCCCTATTCAACAAATCAGGAGCTCACACTGAATCATGGCGAATCGGAAAGGCGTCTTTATTGGCGCGTACGTACCCAACGAACTTAAAGAATCTCTTCGACGTCGTGCCGCCCTCGAGCATCGCACTTTGTCCCAGGAGATAACTCGCATTTTGATCGAGGCAGTACACGGTCAAAGCCTTCCGGCTGGAAGCGTCGATAGGCGGACGGGCAACGAGTCGATACCCCGTCGTCGTGCAACGGATCCGCCGGAGCGAAGACGAGCCGATGATCTCCCATACATCGCACCTGGAGGCTCTAAGAAGTAGCTTTCGTCTCAAGCTTAACCGCCCTCGTTCTGGCGCGGCTTTATTGATACACTACTACGCGATGCGTAGTAGTGCCGTTTGGATAGCGTTGATCGCGGGAATTGTCTGCTTTGTGGCAGGCTTTTCTTTTGCCAACTATCTCAATCGATCTGAACTTACAGGACTCCGGGGTGAGAACGAGCGTCTCAAGACAGTTCAAACCTCTGATTCAGCCCAAGTGAATCTGTCCGCCGAAGAGATCGAGGCGAAACTAGCCGAAGCGGATCAAAATTCCGGCAATTTCGCATTTCAGAAGAGCCTCGGGCTAGGTCTCTATCGTTATGGTGCTATCAAACAAGATAAGACAATAATTGAAAAGGCCCTTCCGGTTCTGGTTCGGGCTTACGGGCTGGACTCTAGCGACTACGACGTGGTCGTCGGCCTTGGAAATACCTATTACGATATCGGATTTTTCGGCAAGGAGGCCGCGAATTTTAAGCGGGCAAGGGAGTTCTACGGTAAAGCTCTCGCAAAACGTCCCGATGATATCGAGGTTCGGACGGATCTCGGCCTAACCTACTTCCTACAAGAGCCGCCCGATTATGCGACCGCGGTCGTGGAGTTTGAAAAGTCTTTGACCATCAATCCGAAACACGAGAAGACCCTATCGTTCGCGGCTCTTGCCATGAAGAACCAGAACAAAGATACGGGAAAATATTCGAATGTGCTGCGTACTATCAATCCGAACAGCCCAACCCTACGTGAGATCGACACACCACAAGCAACCGCTCAATGAAAGAAGCTTTTTTCATCCTTGCGATAGTGTTGGTTCTGTTTGGGCTGACGGCGTATAGATATCGCCGACAACTTTCGGTCGGCTTGCAGATCTGGCGAATGATGAAAGGAGCCCGTCAGATGCAGTCTCAGCAGCGTTCGCAGGTCGATACTCAAACAGCAGATAGGGGAGAGTTGGTCAATTGCAGCCGCTGCGGTAGGTGGGCCCCGCTATCTACGGCTATCAAGTTCGGTCCGACAATATTTTACTGCTCGACTCAATGCCTTCAGAATAAAGTAAAAAGTTAGGGAAGGAAGGTATTAACATACCAGCCGATCAAATGTTCACCGAACAGCAATGATAGGATCGAGCCGATGCCAAGAAAGATACCGAACGGTATCTGAGTCTGCATATCTTTGTCTTTCTGGCGGGCCACAAAGATCGTACCGATAACGGCACCAGCAAAAGCACCGAAGAAGATCGCGAGGAATGATAATCGCCAGCCTAGCAAAGCCCCGAACCCGAGCATCATCTTCACGTCCCCAAGCCCCATGGCGTCGACTCCGCGAAGGCGCTTCCAGAGCTCGCCAACCAGCCATAACGATCCGCCGCCCGCCAACGCTCCAACCAAGCCGCTAGCCAACGACACCAGCCAGATCGGGTATCCTGCCAGTGCGGTCGCCGGCCAGTAGGACATATCCGCAAAGTATTGTGGGCCGAAGGCGATAGGGAAGAAAATGCGTACGGCGATCGCGAAGATGAAGAACGGATAGGTGATCACGTTCGGCAAGATCATATGCTCGGCGTCGATGAACATCAGAGCAACGAGCGTTGAAACGAATATCAGAGAGATCGGCAGGAATGGCGTGAATCCGAAGTGCCAGAAGACTAGAACCCAAAGCAGAGCGTGCAGCAGTTCAACCGCCGGATAGCGGATCGAGATAGGCTCTTTACAGGCCCGGCATTTGCCGGCAAGCATTAGCCAACCGAGGATCGGAATATTGTCGTAGGGCTTGATCGGCGTATTGCACTTTGGACAGTGCGAATTGGGAAACGCGATCGATTCTTCTCGTGGAACACGATGAATGACGACATTCAAAAAACTGCCGACCAGTGATCCAAGTATAAAAACGAAGACATACCCGATCGCGTCGGGAAGCCCAGTGACTGACTCAAAGGAGGAAACCTGAAACAGATTCATTGTTTGCCAAACGATCTCTCTACCAGCTCAACACGAGGTTTGAGAACAGGGTTGACCTTTTCCACCACCATCTCGGAAGCAAGATCAAAACATCCAGTTTGCCCGATCCCATTCGATGAGCCCCCGACCTGTACACAATATCTTCCGGGTTCAGCGATCCATGCAGATCTCGATGGGTCAAAAGAAGCCAGGTCGCGCCCAGAGAGCCTGAAATTGAGTATATATTGCTCTCCGGCTTTGAGCGATCTCGTCTTGGTAAACGCCCGCAATTCTTTTATCGGCTTAGGTAACGACGCTCGTCTGGGAGCCGAAACGTACACCTGAACGACCTCTCGTCCGTCCACCCTTCCAGTGTTCTTGACGGCAACACTTAACCCCAACGAGCCCGAGAAAGTCTTCGAATCGAGTTTAAGGCCGCTGTAGGTAAAGTTAGTGTATGAAAGGCCGTGCCCGAAGTCGTAAGCCGCCGGAATGTCCTGCGTCTGATAGTACCGGTAGCCAACGAAAATGCCTTCAGGATAGATGGCTTCGGCTGGTTTACCCGCGAACGGATTTCCGGGAAGTAAGTTTGGACCGCCGGTCTCCTTGCCGGGAAAAGTATCCGAAGACGGAACATCCTTGTACGCAATAGGGAAGGTTGTCGCGAGTTTACCGGACGGATTTACCTTTCCTGATAGCACATCGACGATAGAAAGTCCGCCTTCCTGTCCCGGCTGCCAAGCAAGGAGAATCGCGTCAACCTTTTCTCTCCAGCTCGCGATCTCAATGGGACCGCCCACGTTCAGAACCGCAACGACCTTTTTCCCTTTCGCTTTAAAAGCAGTGCTAATTCGATCGATCATAGAGTGTTCCGCAGGAGTCAAGTTAAAATCCGCCTCAACTTTGCGATCGGCAAACTCCCCGGAATTGCGGCCGATCACAACGATGCCGATATCTGATCTCGTCGATTCAGATTCGATCGCGGCGTCAGTAAGCTGCATTTCGGGGACCGGAGGGGGTAGCATGAACCAAGGAACGGCTGGCCGCGCTGCCTTTGCTTTCGTTATGTATTCCAAGTAGGTCGTCCGGAGTGAAGCATCGATCGTAAACCCTGCTTCATTGAAGCCCTTATCCGGGGAGATCACATAGGCCTTATTTACGTCGCCGCTTCCGGTTCCACCAGCCACCATATCGTAAGCGCTATTCCCAAACAGACCTACCTTCAACCCGGGTCTTATGGGCAGAGTCGTGCCTTCGTTCCTGAGCAACACCATGCCTGAGGCAGCAGAACTCCGAGCGACAATAGAGTGAGCCCTTAGATCTGGGGTCGAGGAAAACTTATGATCCTTGGCGGCGAGCGTCCGTTCGATCAACCGCAACATATTCGCTACGTTGCGGTCCAACACTCTTTGCTCGAGAACCCCGGAATTAACTGCCTCGATCAAGGCTGCGGACTGAGTTGGGACGCCGGGCATAATCAATTCGTTTGTCGCGGTCATCTGTTCGACGACACTGCTCCCAGCGAACCAATCGGTCATCACGACGCCGTCGAATCCCCATTCCTTCCTGAGCACAGTATCGAGCAACTCGGGCTGCTGCGATGTGTATCGCCCGTTAAGAAGATTGTACGAAGACATTACCGTCCAAGGCTTTCCCTCCTTTACAGCTATCTCGAAACTTCGTAAATACAATTCTCTCAACGCTCGTTCGCTAACGACCGAATTTGATTGCAGTCGATTGAATTCCTGATTGTTAGCGGCGAAGTGCTTGATAGAAGTACCGACCCCCTGCGCTTGCACTCCTCGTACAAAAGCGGCGGCCATCTTCCCGCTTATGAGAGGGTCTTCAGAGTAGTATTCGAAATTGCGTCCGCCGAGCGGGTTCCGATGAAGGTTCATTCCCGGTGCTAGCAAAACGTCGACGCCGAAATCGCGAGCCTCTTCACCGAAGGCAACACCGACGTTCTGGATAAGTTCTTCGTCCCAACTTGACGCAAGCAGCGTCGCAACAGGGAATCCGGTTGCATAAAAGGTCTTTCCGGGTGCATTGGGGCGCTTGGGATCTATCCGGACACCTGCGGGGCCGTCGGAAAGTGTGATCGATGGTATTCCGAGCCGTGCTATCCCGTGCGTCCTACCGGCGGCTCCCGGCACCTTTTCCGAGGCAGCCTTATCCTGCGGCGTCACGGTGGAACTTCCGGGAACACCAAGATCCATGCCCATCCCGATCAAAAGTGCGACTTTTTCTTCCGTCGTCATCGCAGCGACGATCTTTTCGATGCTGTCCCTGCCAAATCTAGGTGGCGACGACTGTGCGGCATGGTTGATTGCGATAGTGAGCAGCAAGAGTACTGCAAGATTGAATCGTTTCGATCGGATCATATTGTCCACGCTCGTTTCGAAGTTATTTAGGCTGTTACACGGCTTCCGATTGTGAAGTGAAGTTGAAAGCTTTCAATCTAAGTGCCGGCAGAAGGGACGCGCTCGAGCCGCCGCCCTCGGATCCGCCCACGCGTTCCGATCGGCCCACCGAAAGCACGTTACCAAGCCCAAGCATTTGCGTGACGGACTGATTGAATCGGAAGTTCCGAAGCGGATACGCGATCCTGCCATTCTCGATCAGCCAGACTCCGTCGCGTGTCAATCCAGTAGAACTTGCCGTACGTTGATCGGTCGCTCGAATATACCAGAATCTTCCAACGAGGATCCCCCGATCGGTTGCCTTGATCATATCTTCTATGGAGGTTGTAGGTCCGCTGGTTTCGAAGATTGTGTTCACCGGACCAGGCGTCGGGTCTTTCCCTTTCAGCTTCGCCCAGAATCGGTTGTAAGTTAGATTTTCGACCACGCCATTCTTTACCATTGTTACCCGCTGAGCCGGAATGCCGCCTTGTGCAGATTGAGAGCCCGGAAGTTCGGGGTTCCATGGATCGCTGTAGATCGTGACCCTTTCATCGAACATCTTCTCGCCGACCTTTGTTTTTCCACCGGGGAGGGAAAACACACTGCGTCCCTCTTCGGCATTCCGTGCGTTAAACATGAAGCCGAGATTGCCCATCAGATCGGCCACCGCCTGTGGTTCAAGTATGACCGTATAGATTCCCGGATCGATCGTTCTCGCACCCTTGCCTTCGAGCGCTTTGCGAATCGCCTCGTTTGCGATCCTTTGAGTGTCTAGCTTCGCTGTATCGAAATGGCTGCGAAGGAAATAACCTGAACTCAGCCCGTCCGATGTGCGGGCCGTTGTCGAAAGGCTCACGTTCGTAGAACGCTCGTATTCAAAGTTACCGTTTCTAGTTAAAGAACCGCCGGCCTGAACCCGCGTGGAATGAAAGCCCGCGCCAATGACACCTTTTTTCTCGCATTTAGAGATGATGGACCCGATGGATTTTGCACGAGCAGACAGCGACAGATTCGCGGTTGATTCGACGTAACCGTTGACGGGCTTGTAATCCTGCTTGCCGAGCGTCGGCATATACTCGCGATCGACCGGAGCAGTAGCCGCTATCTTCTGAGCACGCTCGACCATTTCCTTAAGGCTTGCGTCGTCAAGATCGTTGGTCGATGCTGCTCCGCGACGGCCCTGAACCCACACTGTCACATTCGCACTTCGGGCAACGCGAGTTCCGCTAGTCAGAATGTTATTACCCGCGAATCGCAGGTGCGAAAGCTTGTCGCTCCCAACGCTCGCAGACGCATCATCTGCCTTGACGTATGACAGTATCTTTTCAGTAAACGCCTTCGTTTCTTGTTCAGTCAACAACATTTCAGTGATCGTCCTCCATCTGTCCGGCGTTCGCGGATGACGCCGTATTCAACACGTTGATATTTCTGAATCTCGCAACCGGACATCCGTGCGAAACCGCATTCGACTGGCTGGGCTCACCCTTTCCGTCATTAAAGGAACCTGGGAGCTCGTAGGTCGACCTTCCCCCAAGGCCATCGCATGCCCCCCAGAAGTCGGTTGTGCGAGATTGATAGGCGGCGTCGCGAAGCATTCCTCCGACCTTCCCGTTTTTTATTTCCCAAAATGTTTGTCCGCCGAACTGAAAGTTATAACGCTGCTGATCGATCGAGTAACTGCCTCGGCCGTAGATCAGAATGCCGTTATCTACTTCGCCGATCAGGTCATCCTGCGAGATGTTTCCGGCGGCCGGTTGAAGCGATACATTCGGCATTCGAGGGAACGGAACGCTGCCCCAACTGTCCGCATGAAGGCATCCGTAAGACTTGTCTCGCCCAACAAGCTTCGCGAGGTCTCGTGTGGTTTGCCAATCGACGAATGTTCCATCCTTTACCAGATGCCATTCCTGTCCAGGCACGCCTTCATCATCCCAACCCACCGATGCGAGCCCAAACTTCTGAGTTCGGTCGGCTACGAAATTAACGAGCTTCGATCCGAACTGAAGTTTGCCCGTTTTTTCGGGAGTGAGGAAACTGGTCCCGGCGTAGTTCGCTTCCCAGAGAAGGGCTCGATCGAGCTCGGTCGGATGCCCAACCGATTCGTGAATCGTCAGGAAGAGATGCGACGGATGCAGGACAAGGTCGTACTTGCCAGGCACAACGGACGGAGCCTTTAGCTTCATCACGGCGTGCTCTGCAGCAGTTTTTGCCTCCGCCGCCCAATCATGCTTCGTCATGTATTCGTAGCCGATCGCTTGACCTTCGCGAAGGGAATTGACCGTCTGAAAATCACCTGACGTTCGGTTTACAGCCGTCGCGGAAAAACTCGGGTTGCCGCGGATCAGGTATTGCTCGATGCGTGAGCCGTCCGACGTGGCGAGGTATTTCTGCTCGTTCACCCACGCCATCGACGAATTGCAAAAGTTGATACCGGCAACGCTCAGGGCCGCCTCGTTGATCTTCAGAAGCGCATTGATCTTTTCGTCGGCAGGAACGTCGAACGGGTCGAGTTCTATCGGGGTCTTCCAATTCGAGACAACCTTAGGAGTAGGAACGAGTTCGATCTTCTTCTTCTGGTATGGAGCGTTTGCTTTGGCGATGTCGACAGCTTCTTTGGTTACGCGCTGAACTTCATCGGCGGTGACGACCGGGCTGCCGGCAAATCCCCATGTTCCATCTATCAAAACCCGAACGCCGAATCCGAAGTTCTGACCGCTCGAAACGTTGAGCACCTGACGTTCGCGAGTATTGACGGCTTCGAGTCGATACCGATTTATTCGTATATCTGCATACGAGGCTCCGAGCTTTTTTGCCGTTTCCAATGCGGCGTCTGCGAGAGCGTGCTTGTTAACGTCGAACAATGCTTCGCCGGCGGCATGGGCGTCATAGACCCAGGTCGGCAGTACCGCCGAAGCTCCGAGAGCGATAGCAGCGGTCTTTACGAATTCTCTTCGAGAAAAACTCATTGATTGTCACCTGATTTTGAATTGTGAGATCTGCGGAACCTAGACAGTGTATTTTGATTCTGATGTTCAGTCAAAAGTGGCAGGTATAACGAAAAAGGGCTGAACTCATAACCGTTCAGCCCTTTTTCACCTTCTCAACTTTCGGAGATCTACGGTTTGGTTTCTCCGTCTCCAACCACCGCTTCCTTGGTCACTCCCGCGGCCTTTTTTGTGGCGTGCCAGACGCGTTTGGAAACCCATTTCGTTCCGTCCCACGTGGTTTCCGTAAAATATTTGCCGCCCTCGTAGGCCTGGCCGGCTACGTTCTCCGTTACGTTTACGGCATTGCTACCAAACTTCTTAGTTGTCGATGCTCCAACCTTGAGTACCTTCTCAGTTCCGCTTGAAGTCTTTTCGAGTCCATCGGTCACGACCACCCTAGTTTTCTTAGCCGTCTCGACCGTCATATCCTTAGTTTTTCCCGCGACATCTTTGGTTACCTCTTTGGTCTTATCTGCCGCATCTTTTACCTTGTCTACTATCTGTGCAGAAGCCGTTCCGTATGAAACGAAGACGGCGACAGTTGCGAGTACACTACTGACAATTATCTTTCTCATCCAAACCTCCGTGCGTGTCCTGAAACCAAACGTTTAGTACCTAATGTTATTTGCGATTGCAGATGCCGTGCCAAGCGCAAAAAAGTCGGGACATGCCCGACTTTTATTTAATTCAAGATGCGATTGAAATATTTTAGTAGATGACCTTCTTTGAGCGACTTACGACTTTACGTCCGCCCTTGTAGGTCCACTTCATGCCTTGCCATGTTTTCTTTGATACCCATTTGGTCCCGTCCCAAACTTTGGTTCCGACATATTTGCCGCCGCGATAGACCCGTCGTATTGCCCCGGGCTTGCGCTTTTTGCGGACAGTAACTTGCGCCGAAGCCACAGTCGGATTGCCGGCTGAGTTGGACGACCCGGTAAGGTCACCGCCGATGAATGCTATCGACAATGACATTGCCAACGCAAAAAATAATGCTGTGAGTTTTTTCATATCTCCTCTCCCAAGATCAAAAGTTTAAGGTAAACATCACAAGAATAGGACGTTCACCCCAATACTGCAACGATAATGTTTAGCCCTCCGCGCGAATGTGCTCGCGGATGTATGTGACGATGTCCTCGGTTGACGTTCCAGGTAAGAATACCTCGGATACTCCCTTTGTTTTAAGATCCGCAATGTCCTCATTCGGGACAATGCCGCCGACGAGCACGAGGGTATCGTCCATCCCGTTTGCCCTCAGAAGATCAACGATCCGCGGACACAGCGTCTTATGTGCGCCGCTAAGGATAGAGATGCCGACGGCATCGACATCCTCCTGAACCGCGGCGGCCGCGATCATCTCGGGCGTTTGACGGAGGCCCGTATAGATGACTTCCATCCCTGCGTCGCGCAACGCTCTGGCAATAACTTTCGCGCCGCGGTCATGGCCATCGAGGCCGGGTTTTGCTACCAGAACACGTATCTTTCTTTCGCTCATTTGTCTGACGCTAAGTATATTAGCGGACAAACCTTGCGAGCAAACCGTCACGCTTAATGAATGGCCTTATCTCGACCCAGGAAAGCCTGAGTTCGCCATCCGGTTCAAGGGCTTTGATAGCGTTCGGGAAACCGTAGTCGTAAAAGAACGCGACCCCGGCCCGGTCAACGGAAAAATTGTCCAAGTCTTTCGTTTCAAACTTAGTCTCTTCAAATAATTCTTTAGGATCGCTATCCTTCGGAAACTCCGGATCCGCTTTGATCTCTTTGATCGCCTTTTCCACTTCGGCGTCTTGTTTCATTCTTATAGTGGCAATGAGTCCCGGTATATCTATGAAAACGGCCGCGGGCGAGAGACGCTCTCCCTTTGCCACGTCAACTACCCTATATTTTGTAACCCCGTCGGAGTAGGCACCGCTTCCTTCCATCCACAGCATGATCGTTAGAATGCCCTGTTCATTAAATACTTCCTGATAATCCGCTTCGGAAAGCCATTGCGATTCGGTCAACTCGTCCTTCAAATCGATCTCCAAAACACTGACGGGATCTATCAAGGCGTTTATCTTCTTTGACAAAGCAAGCGTCGCTGCTTTGGCGATCGGCCGGCGGATCGTAAACGACTTCTTGTAGCCGACAATGGGCTTGGTTCGCGTGTAAATCTTTTTCTGGCCGGTAATGGTTACGGACTGTGCGAAGGATACAGACACCAGGAAAAGTATGATCAGGATCGAATTAGCTAATATCTTCATATACCTTTGGGGCAGTCTAGCCCCCCGAAGCATGATTCCACTTACTCCCTAACTATTGCGTGAACCTCACTCGAAATGCGACATAACGCATGAGTACGCGACGCTAAGGTACTAGCGCTCCATGTTCGGTGACGCGAAGATACACTTAAATTTGCCTACGATCGTGTTTCGTTCTCTCATTGCTTGCCACATCTCCGCCCAGGCGTGTGTGTTTATCCAGAGAGGATTGTAGCTGTCGATCGGTTTAATGATGCCGTATCGCGGTTCTTCTGCTTCTTTGGCGAACGAACTGAACAGACGATCCCAGATGATCAGGACACCGGCGTAATTCTTATCTAGATATGGATCGTTAACCCCGTGGTGCACGCGGTGGTGTGACGGCGTGTTGAGTATATACTCTAGCGGCCCAAGCGTTTTCACAAACCTCGTGTGGATCCAGAACTGATAAATAAGATTGAACCCGTGCATTACAGCGAACATCCACGGAGCGAAGCCGAGCAGCATTATCGGTGCATAGAACATCCAGTGAACCAAAGCGCCGAACCAACTCTGACGGACTGCAACGCTTAAGTTGTATTGCTCGCTTGAATGATGGACGACGTGGAAATTCCAGAATAGCCGCGATTCGTGGCTCACGCGGTGAAACCAGTAGTAAGCGAAATCATCAACGAAGAATAGTAGCACCCACGTCCACCCAGCTTCGGCAGGGAATTTGAAAGGGGCAAAATCGTATGCGGCGGCATAAATGAGTCCAATAAGGATTCCGAAAACTGCTCCGAATCCGATCGACACGAATCCGATCAGAATATTGTTCCACGCGTCCTTCGCCTGGTAGGCTCCCGGCTCGCGTCGGCTCGCGTACCACGCCTCGATCGCAATCAGTGTCGCAAAAACGGGCACAGCAAAGAGCACGGGACTATTAATCATCTGCTATATTTTAGTCGCGATTCAGAAGATTTGGAAAGATATTTTGGAATCTAAATAGTTAACGATTTTATGAAGATCCTTAAATACATAGCCATCGGACTGGCCGTCTTGTTTTTGATCGCCCAGTTCATTCGTCCATCCTTCACAAACCCACCCGTGAATCCAGAGGAACGACTTGAAGCATCGGTCGAAGTACCGGCCGACGTCGCGGCCATCCTCAAGCGATCCTGCAGCGACTGCCACACGAACGAGTCAGCCTATCCGTGGTATTCAAAGATCACGCCAGTTAACTGGTGGCTAAATCATCACGTCGAGGAAGGACGCGGCGAGCTGAACTTCAGTGTTTGGTCGACATATACTCCTCGCAGAAAGGCGAAGAAGCTTGAAGAGATCTGCGAAGAAATCGAAAAGGGCGAAATGCCGCTGCCGTCTTATCTGTGGGCACATCGGGACGCGACTCTATCAGCTGACGAGTCGAAACTTTTGTGTAGTTGGGCTACGTCCGCTCGGCAGGCCTTGCCGCCGACACAATAGAAGACCGACGAAATCTCAGAAGTGTGTTAATATGACCCAATGACATCCGGACCGATATCGCTTTCACGTCGACATGTGCTCGGCGACCTTTACAGTCGATGCGACGTTATTACCAGCGTCCCGGTTTATCTGAATTCGGTCGACGGAGAAATGTTGGGACACGTTGACCAAGGATTGGGACATTACGCCGACGCGTTTTCCTTCCACCTTGCTGATGATGTGTGCAAAAAGCTCTCGGCAGGTTTTTTTACCTACGCCTTCGATTACCGATATTCCGACGAGGCCACCGTTGAGGGGCAGCGGAAAAAGGTAGTACTGACCGCTATCTTCCTGATCGCGAGGCAAAATTACGAGCGTCCGGTCGCTCGATCGACCCGAGCGGTGGGTTAGTTAGTTTTGTCAGCGAATAATAAACACGATTTTGCTATTGCTTAACCTGCAATTGTATGTCAGGATTACCCTTGTTCGACCTACTCTCGCGCTCGAGGTTCGCAGCGCGGCTCGTCTTTAACGGTTTTTGGATAAGTTTGAGAGCAGGCCTTTGTTAGATAATTAGAAGTGACTCTCAACGATTTTTCGTGAGCATCCGAAAGCCGCCTTTCCTTTCCTGAAAAGAGAATCGCAGTCAATCGAAAACTTCTGCAGCAACCCGGTGTTAAGTCCGGAAAGGAAAATAGAAAATGTCAATGAAACTCTACGTAGGAAATCTTTCCTTCAATACAACGAATCAAGATCTCAGCGATATGTTCGGTGCATTCGGCACTGTTGAATCAGCTAACATCGTCGAAGACCGTGAAACGGGCCGCTCGCGCGGATTTGGTTTCGTCGAGCTCTCGTCGAAAGCAGAAGGCGAGGAAGCAATC
>JBDSLC010000166.1:0-19903 GCA_039916585.1 Pyrinomonadaceae bacterium
TGCAAAGGTCGTCGCAGGCGCTGAACGAGCGTTCGAGAAATCTTCGAAGACGAATCCTGGGCCTGCGCCAGGCTGCGCGGTCGGAGTTTCGCTGAACGGAGAATCCGTCTTCGAGAAAGCGTTCGGGTTGGCGGAGATGGAGCACGACATTCCTAACACGCCGCAGACGATCTTTGAATCAGGCTCGGTTGCGAAGCAGTTCACGGCAGCGGCGTTGGTGCTGCTTGCGCAGGACGGAAAGTTGAAGATCGATGACGATGTTCGCAAGTATATTCCCGAACTTCCTGAATACGCCAAGCCGATAACGATTCGGCACATTCTTACGCATACTGCGGGCCTGCGCGACTGGGGATCGGTGATGCAGTTGACGGGCGTCGGGCGTGGTGACCGCGTGATAAATCAAGCCATTGCTCTCGATGTGATCTATCGGCAAAGGCATCTCGACTTCGTTCCCGGCGCAGAGTATTCGTATTCGAACAGCGGCTATCAACTCGCTGCTGAGATCGTCGAGCGCGTGTCGAAACAAAAGTTTGGCGAATTCGTAGGGGAGCGGATCTTTAAGCCGCTTGGTATGACCAAGAGTTCGTGGCGCGACGAGTATCGACGGCTCGTGCCCAGCCGAGCTCAGGGCTATTCGAAAGCGGGCCCGACCGCTCCGTGGATGCTGAATATGCCGTTTATGAACGTTATCGGAAATGGCGGAATGCTGACGACCGTCGGCGACTGGCTGAAGTGGAATGCGGCGCTTGATGCAAAGACGTTCGGCGAACCGTTCGTCACGGCCATGGAAACGCAAGCCGTCCTCAACGATGGCCGAAAGATCAGCTATGCGCTCGGACTGGATGTCGTGAATACTTCGGGATGAAGGAAGTGGCTCACAGCGGTGGGACCGCCGGTTACCAAACTTACCTTTCACGGTATCCCGAAAAGAAGCTCTCGGTTGGAGCACTTTGCAACGGTTTCCCGCCTTCAGCCGGTGCCGTCGCACATAGCGTGGTCGATGAGATCTTTGGGCCATGGAACTTCGACAGCGTGCACAGGCACGCGACCTTGTCGGACGATCAACTCAAGAAGTTTGTAGGTATCTGGCGGAACGACGTAACGCGTAATACGAACATGATCGCGTTAGACAAAAGCGAGTTGAAGATGAACGGTGGCACCTTGACGCCTCTTGGGGAAACGGCGTTTCGGCTAATTGATCGAACTGTGCAGTTCAAGAACGGAACGCCGGCCACCGCGACAATCGCCAATGCGGACGGATCGATCACGCGGCTCACGATGGTCTCGGAATGGAAACCCACGGCAGCCGATTTGAGTGAATTTGCTGGCGACTGGTACAGCCAAGAGGCTCAAGCGACATTCTCGCTCGCCGTCGAGAGTGACACGGCTTTTCTCAAACAGCGCCCGTCGATGAAGATGCCGCTGCAGCCGATCTACAAAGATCATTTCGCCGCTCAAGGATTCGTGGTTTGGGTAACTCGTGACGCGTCCGGCAAGATCGACAAACTCCACGTCGGCGGGTCGCGGATGCGGGATATTTATTTTGACCGCGTTGCCCGATGACGAGGCCAGATCTGATCAGATTTCGATTATGAATAGAAAAACAGGATGTCTCGCCTTGCTTCTGGTGCTGACAAGCGTGTGCCTTGCAAGGTCCCAAGACACAGAAAAGAAGGTCGACGACTTCGTCAAGGCTGAGATAGCGAGACAGAAGATCCCGGGCGTCTCGATTGCGGTGGTAAAGGATGGAAAGCCGCTGATCGTAAAAGGCTATGGCCTCGCTAACGTCGAGCATCAGGTGCCGGTAAAGCCGGAGACGATCTTTCAGTCAGGCTCGGTCGGGAAGCAGTTTACGGCTGCGGCCGTAATGCTGCTGGTTGAGGAAGGAAGGATCAATCTCGACGAGAAGATCAGCAAGTATCTAGACGGTCTTACGGAAAACTGGAAGAACATTACGGTTCGGCACCTTTTGACCCACACCAATGGACTCGCGAGTTATCCAGAGGATTTCGATTTTCGCCAGGACTATACCGAGAACGAATTATGGGATCGCATACGGCAGGCCCCGCTGGCGTTTCAGCCAGGTGAAAGATGGCGGTATAGCAATCTCGGTTACGTGACTCTAGGAATTCTGATCCGCAAGGTAACAGGAAAATTCTACGGCGATTTTTTGCGGGAGCGTGTTTTCCGATCATTGGGGATGACGACAGCCCGCGTTATTACGGAGACGGACATTGTCTCGAACCGGGCCGCTGGCTACATCCTTATCAATGGTGAGCTAAAGAATCAGGAGTGGGTGTCGCCTAGTATTAATACGACGGCCGACGGCTCTCTCTACCTAAGTGTCCTCGACATGATTAGGTGGGATTCGGCCTGGAATGGCGAAACCCTTCTTAAGAGAGAAAGTAGGGACGTGTCCTGGACTCCGGTCAAACTTTCGGATGGGACTACTTATCCCTACGGTTTTGGATGGGAACTTAACGCGGTAAACGGGCGTCGCCTTATTGAGCATGGAGGGACATGGCAGGGCTTCGAGTCTCACATCTCGAAGTTTCCGGATGACGGTATTTCAGTAATAGTTTTTGCAAATCTGCGCAATGCGCGGGTGCGAGTCATGGCACATGAGATAGCCGCGATCGTGAGCCCCGGCTTAAAGCCGAAAGCTGTGGAAGATAAGGAACGCGAGCAAACTGCAAGGCATCGCGAATTGCTACAGGAGATGATCGACGGGACCGCCGACCGGGGCCTGTTCACTCAAGCCGCGGCCGAAACGATCTTTCCGCTCGTCGAGAAAGCCCGCGGCCAGATGAAAGAACTTGGAGTAATTGAGCGGATCGAATTGCTCGAACGAAAAACAGAAGGAAACTCGCAATCGAATCTATATCGTATTGTATTCAGTAACGCGAAAGCGATATACACCTTGATTTTGAAAGGCGTTAAAATCACGAGTATGGATTTAAAACCCGAATAGCATGAAAATATTCGTCAAGAATGGCTGTGTTGTTACGGCCGTCGACGACTATGTGGCCGATATTAAGCCTTCTTTGTGTGGGTGACTCGCGACGCGTCTGGCAAGATCGATAGACTCCATGTTGGCGGTTCGCGAATGCGGGAATGTACACGGGCATCGAATTAACGATCGGTGTCGGTGGGGTGTTTTTATGAGATCTATTTTTGCTGCAATTTGCGGAACTGTCTTATTCGCGACCTCTTTGTTCGCACAGCAGATCGTGATACGCAACGCGACCGTGATAGACGTTGCCACTGGCCAAAAGATCCCGAGCCGGACGATCGTGGTCGAGGGCGGTGTGATCAAGTCAGTCGCTGCGGAGGGAAAACTAAAGATTCCGAAAACCTCTAAGGTCGTCAATGCGAGCGGAAAATTCGTGATACCGGGTCTTTGGGACATGCATGTCCATTATTTCAATAACTTCTCGCGTATCGGGACAGACAATAAGGAGTCTTACGGGCCGCTATTCCTAGCTAACGGCGTCACGGGGATCCGTGATATGGCTTCTGATCTGGATGACCGTACCAAGGCCAAATCGTGGGCGGCAGCAATGGCAACTGGTGCCGCCGGGCCACGCGTTGTCGTCGGGAGCAATATCCTTGACGGTGATCCTCCGTTTATGCCGGGGATGTTCGTGGTGAAAGACGCAGATGCTGCCCGGGCGGCCGTCCGCCTTATGAAGGCACAGGGCGCAAGTTACATCAAGGTCTACTGGAATCTTTCGCCTGAGAGCTATGCGGCCATCGCTGATGAGGCTAAGAAACTCGGCATTCCATTCGCGGGACACGTCCCGTTTCAGGTTAGTGCGTTTACGGTTTCTTCTTCCGGACAAAAGAGCATCGAGCATCTCACGGGCATTTCCGAGACCTGCACAAGTCGGGAAGACGAGCTGCGAAAGATACCGTGGACTGACGAAGTTGGAAAGGAAATGCGAGCGACGTTCGATATGGAGAAGTGCCGTCGGCTGTTCAAAACGTTTGCGAAGAACGGAACCTACAACGTGCCCACAATGGTACTGCACCGCGGAATGCTGAAATATGACGATCCTTCTTTTCGATCGCGGCCCGCGCTCGAATTCATTTCGGCGACCGAACTGAAGGACTGGGATGATTCGCCGCAGCTAAACAGACAAATGACGCGAGCGGAGAGGGAAAAAGACTTTGAAGAGATCCTGGAATTGATCCGCGAGATGAATACTGCAGGCGTTCCACTTCTGGCAGGTACAGACAATAACAATCCGTTCGTGGTGCCAGGGTTTGATCTGCATGACGAATTGGAATTGTTTGTGGCGGCGGGGCTGACACCGACACAAGCTTTGCGGACAGCGACGGTCAACCCCGCTGTATACCTGGGCATAACTAAGAACTTCGGCTCCGTTTCAAAAGGTATGACCGCCGATCTATTATTGCTCGACGGCGATCCGACAATAGATATTCGCAATACACGAAAGATCTTCGCGGTTGTTTCGAACGGAAACTTGTTCGATAGAGAATCACTTGATTCGATGCTCGCCCGAGCGAAGGCAGCGCCGCGAAAATAGGTTTATGAACACACTCATCAAGAACGGCCGTGTGGTAACTGCTGTTGACGACTATGTAGCAGATATTTTTATCGACGGGGAGACGGTAACGACGATCGGCAAGACGCTTGATATGGAGGCGGATGTTGTTATCGATGCGGCGGGGAAGTTTGTGATCCCGGGCGGGATCGATCCGCATACGCATATGGAGCTGCCGTTCGGCGGGACGTCGTCGAGCGATGATTTCTTTACCGGGACGCGGGCGGCTACGTTTGGGGGGACGACGACGATCATTGATTTCGCGGTGCAGACGAAGGGCGAGTCGATGACGTCGGGTGTGGATACGTGGCACAAGAAGGCCGAAGGGAAGACTTGTATCGACTACGGATTTCACCTGATCACGACAGAGTTCGAGGACGGCGATGAGAAAGAGATGTACTCGCTGATGGATGAGGGTATCTCGTCGTTCAAGCTGTTCATGGCATATCCGGGCGTGTTTCTCGCGGACGACGCGACGATATTTCGTGCGATGTCGGCGGCAGGGCAACGCGGTGGCCTGATATGTATGCATGCCGAGAACGGAATTGTTATCAATGAGATCATCAAGCGATTCCTCGCCGATGGCCGTACTGCGCCGAAGTTTCACGCCTTGACGCGACCGACCATTGCGGAGGCCGAAGGCGTGCATCGCGCGATCGCGATCGCGGAGATGGCAGAATCGCCAGTCTATATTGTTCACTTATCGAGTACGGACGCCCTGAACCAGGTCCGGCAGGCTAGAGATCGTGGGATCCCGGCGTTTGCTGAGACGTGTCCGCAGTATCTTTTCCATTCGATCGAAGACTACGCCGACGGCTGGGACGGTGCGAAATATGTAATGACACCGCCCCTTCGTGAAAAGCATAATTGCGCCGAACTTTGGAAGGGGCTGAAGATGGACGACCTGCAGGTTATATCGACCGATCATTGTCCGTTCTGCATGAAGGAGCAAAAGGAACTTGGCAAGGAGAGCTTCGATAGGATCCCAAACGGCGCTCCCGGGGTTGAGAATCGGATGGCGTTGATCTACAACGGCGGCGTTGTTGAGAACCGCATTTCGCTGAATCGTTTTGTCGAGTTGACCTCAACAGCCGCAGCGAAGATGTTCGGAATGTTTCCGAAGAAAGGAACGATCGCTGTCGGATCGGATGCGGACATCGTGATCTTTGATCCAAACGGCGAAACGCAGTTCGGCGTCGAGCACGAGCATATGAACGTCGACTATTCGTCGTACGAAGGTTGGACCGTGAAAGGAAAGGTCGAGACAGTGCTTTCACGTGGCCGAGTCGTTATCGAGAACGGCCAGCATACCGGGAAACGGGGTGACGGCCAGTTTATCAAGCGTGGAGAGTGTGTAAAAATTTAGATTTATTTGGGGAGAATAAGATGCGAAGAATCAATCTCATAGTTGCCGCAGCGTTCGCGGCTACATTCTTGTTTTGTGCTAGTTCTGCATATGCCAAACCGGTGACGAAGGAAGAACGGAAGGCTGCAGTCGAATATTTGAAACACACACAGAGGCTGTTTCTGGATTCGGTAAAGGGGCTCAGTGAAGAGCAGCTGAAATGGAAGCCTGCACCGGACAAGTGGTCCGTTTTCGAGGTTTCGGAGCACATCACCTTGGCCGAATCGTTCATCTTCGATCTGATCGCGGGACAGATAATGAAAGCCCCAGCAGATCCGGCGAAGACATCTGAAGTTACGATGCAGCAGATCCAGACGCTTGTCCCTGACCGAACTAACAAGTTTCAGGCTCCTGAGCCCATTCGTCCGGATAAAGCACCGTGGACCTCAATCGCCGATACGATCGCCGCGTTCAAACAGCGGCGAGCGAAGACGATCGATTTTGTGGACAAGGGCAATGACGATATGCGTGAACGGTTCTTTATGAACCCGGCATTTAACAAGGATCTGGATGCATATCTCTGGATCGCATTTCTCTCGGCGCACACGGAGCGGCACGTAAAGCAGATCCTTGAAGTGAAAGCGAACGCTGGCTTTCCGAAGAAGTGATCGCTGTCTCACCGTATCTAAGCGGTCAACATACAATCATTCCTTTGCTTTTATCGCGATGGCGCTCGGGCGACAGGCTTCAGCGCAATCCCTTACCGGCTCAAGACCCTTTGACCTTAAATGACGACAATGCGACTCGCAGAACGCGACCTGAAGACGCGGTTCGGTATTTTCAACGAAATTCTTTACTACGACGGCCAACGTGAATCGATCGCACTCGTAATGGGGAACGTTCGCGATGGTGACGATGTGCTCTGCCGTATCCATTCGGCCTGTATTGGCGGGCACGTTTTCAATAGTGTCGAGTGCCAATGTGCAGCGGAGATGGAGAGTGCGCAGAAGGCGATCCAAGAGACCGGGCGAGGCGTGATCATTTATCTTGATCAGGAAGGCAAGGGGAATGGACATTTGGCGCTTATGCTAAGTATTCCGTTTAAGGAAATGGGTCACAGCCAATCGGAAGCGTACGAAATGGCCGGATATTCGGCTGATTCGCGTTCTTATCGGGGGGCGGCTGATATCTTGAAGGAGCTTGAAATTTCGTCTGTTGTACTTCTGTCAGAGAACCAAACTAAGGCTCAAGAATTTCGTCGTTTCGGAGTCAATATATCTGACCAACTGCCGCTGAGAATAGAATTATGAACTACTCTGACAAATTGATCTCGCAGAAACTGGAACGTACCGAAGGTTTGGCAAATGTCGATTTTGTCGAGACTCGTGCCAGGCTCGATCCGGGATACGGTGCCGCATGGATACGGGTGGGCGGAGCGTATGCGCAGTTTGATGGTGTCGAATCACCGCTGACCCAGACGTTTGGGCTCGGGATATTTGAGGAAGCGACGGCGGAGCATCTTGACGAGATCGAGTCCTTTTTTAAGGATCGCGGAGCTTCGGTGTTTCATGAGGTGAGCCCGCTGGCTGATCAGTCGATCCTCGTGCTTCTTGGCGAACGGGGTTATCGACCGATCGAAGTCACCAATGTGATGTTTCGCGATCTTTCGGATCTGTCGGCGAACAATACTGCAATTAATGCTGAGATAACAACAAGGCAAATCGACGAATCAGACGCAGACGTTTGGGCGGCTACATCCGCGGAGGGTTGGGCGACCCTATTCGAAGGCTTGGCGGATTTTATGTTGGCGTTCGGCAAGATCGCGGCTCGAACATCGGGCGGGCATCCGTTCATCGCGGAGATCGAAGGCAAAGCTGTCGGAGCTGCGGGATTCGGAATTTACGATGATGCCTGCGTTCTCGCCGGAGCCGCGACCGTTCCCAACGCGCGTAACCGCGGTGTTCAGAATGCGCTTCTGGACGCGCGGTTGCGGCTCGCTCGTGAGAAAGGCTGTACGCTTGCGATGATATGCGCTTTGCCCGGAAGCCAATCCCAGAAGAACGCTCAGAAGAACGGTTTTAGTATCGCGTACACCCGTACTAAGTGGCAGCTTTTCGAATAACTTAGGCTATACTAGCGGCGTTCATTTCTATGGAGCGCCGTCTTGAACATAGTGTAGGTTACGATGTGTCGTTGCAAGCCGGCGGCAAGCTTCGTTTTGACGCACGCCCCGCGTTCAGGAATCCCGCCGAAAGCCTTTCCAAAAGACGCACAGGTAATGCGCTGATCCTTTTCGTCTTGGTCCTTCTAACATTCGGATGCGACCGCGAATTGTTTACGGACGATTTTGAATCTTATTCGGTTGGTTCAATGCCCGCCGCTCCATGGCAGAAAACCGGCGAAGGTACGGCGATCGTCGATGATTCGAGAAGTGTTAGCGGGCGGAAGTCAGTCCACTTCAGATCGGGCGAGGGATATAAGGATCGGTCGATCCTTAGCTTTTCATCCCCAAGAGTTTTTCCGCTCAAAAAGAATCGATATTACGGACGGATGGTGATGTTTGTTGAATCAGCGTCGCCCGACGGAGTGCATTGGACGATGCTGGAAAGTTCGGGAAAAGTGCCAGGAAAGGGCATCTCGGCTGAGATCCGATATGGTGGACAGCACAGCGAACAGTTGATGGCCAACTACGAAACATGGGGTGCCAAGACTGATTGTTGGCAACATTCAACCGTAAAGATCCCGGAGCAAAGATGGTTCTCGGTGTCGTGGATGCTCGATGGCGGCGGGAATGAGATGAAGATCTGGATCGACAACAATTTGATCGATGAGATCACGGTCAAAGGCCGAGGTCAGGGTTGTCTCGGGAATGACCTGAATGGCGATTGGCTATTTCCGGTTTTCGAAAACGTGCAGATAGGATGGGTCGATTACCAGATGAACGGCGGAGAGCGGAATATCTGGATCGACGATTTTGCCATTTCCTCAAGGCCGATCAAACGATAGAAGTTCGAAATATTTTATGCCTATGCAACAGGTGTGGAAGGCGTTCGTATGTTTTTCCTGGCTGATATTAGCGTCGATCAGCTCCCATTCGCAGGCACTCGAGATCAACCCTCAGATCGAGGCTAAGATCGATACTCTTCTTCGCCAGTTAACGCTCGACGAAAAACTTTCGCTGATCGCCGGTACTGGATTCGATACCGTGACGATCAAGCGGCTTGGCATTCCTTCCCTTCACATGACGGACGGGCCGGCCGGAGTGCGGATGGGGCCGGCAACATCATTTCCTTCAGGCATGGCCTTGGCTGCTACGTTCGATCCGGCGATCGTGAATCGAGTAGGAAAAGCGATAGCCCGTGAAGCAAAAGCAAAGGGTTTCAACGTTCTGCTTGGGCCGGCTGTAGATGTTCAGCGGGTGCCGCTCGCCGGAAGAAGCTTTGAGAGCTATGGCGAAGATCCGTTTCTCAACGCTCGCATGGGCGTTGCGTACATTCGCGGAATCCAGTCTGAGAATGTTATTGCGACGATCAAGCACTTTACCGCCAATAACCAAGAGACGGACCGAAAAAGGATCGACTCGCTCGTAGACGAACGAACGCTAAACGAGATCTATTTTCCGCCGTTTCGTGCGGCGGTCGACGAGGCGGGTGTGTTAGCCGTGATGTCGTCGTACAACCGGCTCAACGGTTTCTATGCGTCCGAGAATACGATACTGCTGACAGAGGTATTGAAAAAACGCTGGGGCTTTAACGGGCTGGTCATGTCGGACTGGGGAGCGGTCCATTCAACATCCGAGACGATCAACGCGGGGCTCGACCTGGAGATGCCGACGAATCTTTTCCTGAACCCAACAGCAGTCATAAAAGCTCTTGACGAGGGGCGGATAAAGGCCGCTCAAATCGACGAAATGGTTCGACGGCTGCTCCGCGTCTCATTTGCTGCGAAGATCATTTCAGGCGAGCGGGACAGCGGGGAGATCAACACGGAATCTCATCGCCAGACTGCTCTGGAAGCCGCGCGGGAGGGCATCGTTCTTCTCAAGAATGATCGACAAGTTCTACCGCTCGATGCAAAAAGCTTGAAGTCGATAGCGGTGATAGGGCCGAACGCCGGTACCGCTCGGATCGGCGGCGGCGGTTCGGCGGAGGTAAAGCCATTCTATTCTGTCAGTCCCTTGGAGGGCTTGCGAAACGGCGTCGATCCTTCCGTGAAGATCAACTTTGCCCCAGGAGTCGTATCCGCGGCTGATACACAGCCGATACCCGCTGAAAACCTGATCGCCTCGGATGGAACTAGCCGCGGCTTAACCGGAGAATACTTCGACAATATGGATCTTGCCGGCAAGCCTGCGTTCATACGGGTTGATCCAACAGTAAATTTTCGTTGGGGAACAGGATCGCCTTCTGAAAACTTTCCTGCAGATCTATTTTCGAACCGATGGACGGGCTTTCTGGTTGCGCCAAGATCGGGAAAATATTCGATCAGTCTGAGTAGCAACGACGGTGGGAGATTGTTTCTTGACGATAAAAAATTGATCGATCTGTGGAGCGATCACGCAACGCTGACGGGAACCGCGATCGTTGAACTCAAGGCGGGCGAGCATCGGCCGATCAAGATCGAGCACTACGAGAACATCGGAAATTCCGACATATTGCTGGGCTGGCGTTTGATGGACGAGAACATCGTTGGCGAAGCAGTTGAGGCGGCTCGCAATTCCGATGTTGCGATCGTTTTTGCAGGACTGTCGGACGCAGTTGAAGCGGAGTCGCTGGACCGCATTAGCATGGACCTGCCAGAGGATCAGAAGGATCTGATCAACAAGGTCGTTGCGGTTAATCCGCAAACGATCGTAGTTATGACGTCGGGCGCACCGATCCTCATGAGGAATTGGATAGACAAGGTTCCTGCCGTCGTTCAAGCGTTCTATTATGGGCAGGAAGGCGGAAACGCTCTGGCTCAAATTCTGCTCGGCACACACTCTCCGTCGGGGAAGTTGCCGGTCACGTTCCCCAAGCGATGGGAAGACTCGTCTGCGTTTGGACGGTATCCGGGCGACGGCAAGTCGCTTCGATATTCGGAAGGGGTTTTCGTTGGGTACCGTTGGTTCGACAAGGAAAGGATCGAGCCGGAATTTCCCTTTGGCTATGGCCTATCGTACACGACATTTCAATACTTGAATCCGACCCTGAAAGAGACACCAGATGGTGATCTGGAGGTGACGGTCAGAGTAAAGAACACCGGCAAACGTGATGGCGCCGAAGCAGTCCAGATTTATATTGAAGATCTCACGTCCAGCGTTCCACGACCTCCGAGAGAGCTAAAGGGAATCGGCAAAACCTCTCTGAAGGAGGGCGAGACGCGGACGGTCACGGTCCAACTTCGAAAAAGGGATCTCGCATTTTACGACGTTGCCACTTCGAGTTGGAAGGCCGAACCGGGTGACTTTAGTATCTTGATCGGAAGCTCGTCGAGGCATATCAGGCTTCGGGTGCCGTACACGCTAAGGAAGTCGATCGCGTTCAAGTAGCCAAGATGAGCATCGAACTAGATCCGACACAAAGCACTGAAACATCTACGACCGCGCGCGTAACGCGGCGGGTAATGCCGTTTTTGATCGGACTTTTTGTCGTCGCCTTCATCGACCGAGTGAACGTTGGTTTTGCGAAGCTTGAGATGGGTACGAGCCTTGGCTTCGATTCGGAGATATTTGGATTTGGTGCCGGGATCTTCTTTTTCGGTTACTTCATTTTTGAGATACCGGGATCATATTTGGTCGAAGTCTGGAGTGCCCGAAAGTGGCTCGCACGAATCATCGTTTCCTGGGGGTTGGTGTGTGTTCTTACGGGCTTTATAGAATCGGCAAACCAGTTTTACATCGCGAGGTTCCTGCTAGGCGTTGCAGAAGCGGGCTTCTTCCCCGGCGTTATCGTTTATCTCAGCCATTGGTTCAGATATCAGGATCGGGCGAAGGCGGTCGCGATGTTCATGGCCGCCGTGCCGGTTGCTAACATCGTCGGGGGGCCGATATCGGGCTTCATTCTTGGTCTCAATTGGCTCGGGCTGGAAGGATGGCGGTGGGTGTTTATTCTTGAAGGCATCCCAGCACTCATTCTCGGCGTTGCAACACTTTTCTACCTTACGGACAGGCCGAAGGATGCGAAGTGGCTTACCGGCGAGCAGAAGGATTGGCTCTCGACAGAGCTAGAGAAGGAGCGCGAGGTTCGCAGGTCGGCCACGCGGCAATCCGTTTGGATGGCACTGACCGATCCCAAGGTCATCCTCTTGACCCTTACTTACTTCTTTGGAGTTACCGCGGCGTATGGCTTCAATTTCTGGCTTCCTACGATCGTCAAAGGCTTTGGTTTTTCGAATCTGCAGACCGCCCTCATAACCTCGTTACCATATTTCGCCGGACTGGGAATGATGCTTTTGATCGGCTGGTCGTCTGACCGTTCGCAGGAACGACGGTGGCATACCGCTCTTCCCCTGGTAGCTGTGAGCACTGGACTATTTCTCGGGGCATCGTTCAGCGGCAGCAATACCGTCATGGCAATGACAATGTTCTGTGTTGCTTGTGCCGGATTGTACAGTTACCTGCCGGCGTTTTGGGCGATGCCTGGTATATTTCTGACTGAAGCCGCAGCCGCGGTCGCGATTGGACTAATTAATTCAGTCGGAAATTTGGGCGGCTTCTTTGGCCCATATGTTGTCGGCTATCTCGACAAACAAACCGGCTCCCATTATTTCGGGATAATTTACCTGTCGATCTCTGCTTTGGTCGCGGCAATGCTTGCTCTGTCGCTTAGGAAGGCCGGTCTAACGACGGCCAAAGCTGAACAATAGTTCTGTTCGAATATGGAAGATCCTACCTTGAAAAATTCATCGGACTTCGAAGAGCTGACGGAGGATGTCTCCGCGTCGCCGTTATGGAATCGCGATCTTGCACCAACCACCATTGGGCAGCGAACGTGGTCGACGTGGAACATCGCAGCGCTTTGGGTAGGGATGAGCGTCGTGATCACGACGTACACGCTTGCCGGTGGATTCATCGAGGCAGGAATGACGTGGTGGCAGGCGATGATCACCATTCTCCTGGGCAACACGGTCGTGCTCATTCCGATGGTGCTTAACGCTCACGCCGGGACGAAGTATGGCGTGTCGTTTCCGGTGCTTGCTCGCGCGTCGTTCGGAACGAAGGGAGCGAATATTCCCGCGATCCTTCGCGCGATCGTCGCTTGTGGATGGTTCGGCATTCAGACATGGATCGGCGGGACCGCGATAGACGCGCTTATTACGGCGTTGTGGAGCGGTTGGTCGGGCATCGGCGCGATGGTCGGCGGACACCCGTTGCATACGTGGATCTCATTTTTTCTGTTCTGGTTGATTCAGGTCTTCATCATTCTCAAGGGCATTGAAGGGATCAAGCGTCTCGAAGCCATGTCAGCTCCGATTCTGCTCCTCGGCGGTTTGGTACTGCTGCTATGGGCGGCGAGTTCGGCGGGTGGGATCGGAAATGTTCTATCCGGTGTCACGGTGCTGCAGAAACGGCAGGCTGATTTCTGGACGATCTTTCCCGGAGCGTTAACTGCATCGGTAGGATATTGGGCGACGCTCAGTTTGAACATTCCGGACTTCACACGCTACGCCAAATCGCAGCGTTCGCAGATGCTCGGGCAGGCGTTGGGATTGCCGACCACGATGACGGCATTCGCGTTCATCGGCGTTGCCGTTACGAGCGCCACGGTCATCATCTATGGCGAGGCGATTCCCGATCCGGTGAAACTGATCCAGAAATTCGACAGCGTCATCGTGATCTTGTTCTCAATGATCGTGATCTTCGCCGCCCAGCTTTCGACCAACATGGCGGCTAATGTAGTGTCGCCATCGAACGACTTTTCGAACCTCGCACCGAAGAAGATCTCGTACATAATGGGCGGGCTCATTACGGCCGTGATCGGTATCTTGATGATGCCGTGGCAATTGATGTCGTCGATGGGTGCGTACATCTTCACATGGCTGATCGGATATTCCGGGTTGATGGGAGCGATCGGCGGGATACTGATCTGCGACTATTTCCTGATCCGTAAGAAGCATCTCGAACTCGCGGAATTATTCAAGACGGACGGCATCTATTCTTACGATGACGGTTTTAACTGGCGAGCGATCATCTCGCTTATCGTTGCGATCGCTCCGGTCGTTCCGGGATTTCTGCGAGCCGCGACAACTCCCGGCGGCCAGGTTTCCGATCCCAATGCATTCGACACGCTGTACGTATACGCATGGTTCGTTACTTTCGGGACTGCATTTGTGTTGTATTATGTGCTGATGAAGTTTGGTCGTTCTCGGTAAGTTCCTATGTCACGAATCATAAAAGCCGGCCTGATTCAGGCGCATAACGTTGCTCCTCCGGACGCGTCGATCGAGGAGATCAAGAGGTCGAATATCGACAACCAGATGAAGTTGGTTGAAACTGCGGCGAAGCAGGGCGTGCAGATGCTTTGTTTTCAGGAGATCTTTACAACGCCTTATTTCTGTGCCGAGCAGCAGACACGCTGGTACGACGCCGTCGAGAAGGTTCCGGACGGCCCGACGGTCGGGTTGATGCAGGAGGTTGCGAAGCAGCATGGGATGGTGCTGATCGTGCCGATCTACGAAGAAGAACAGACAGGCATCTATTACAACACGGCGGCGGTGATCGACGCGGACGGTAAGTATCTCGGCAAGTATCGCAAGACGCACATTCCGCACGTTGCTCCGGGGTTCTGGGAGAAGTTCTATTTCCGTCCGGGTAACCTTGGTTACCCGTGCTTCGACACCGCGTTTGCACGCATCGGCGTTTACATTTGCTACGACCGACATTTCCCCGAAGGTGCTCGCTGTCTCGGCCTCAATGGTGCTGAGATCATCTTTAATCCGTCAGCGACCGTCGCCGGGTTGAGCGAATACCTGTGGAAGCTCGAACAGCCGGCTCATGCTGTGGCCAACGGGTATTTCGTAGGTGCGATCAATCGAGTCGGCACCGAAGCTCCGTGGAACATTGGCGAATTCTACGGACAAAGCTACTTCTGCGATCCGCGAGGTCAGATCATCGCTGAAGGAAGCCGCGACCAGGACGAGTTGATCGTCGCCGACCTTGATATGGACAAGATCCGCGAGGTGAGAAACACATGGCAATTCTTCCGCGACCGTCGCCCCGATGCATACGGTCCGATCGTCGCCGACTAAGCTAACTATGAAGGTTTTTACCGTTGCGTTTATTTTCATCTTGTTCTGCGTAGATGCGACCGCGCAGACGCCCGGTCAGATCGAAGCAGGCTTGCTGAAGCGGCTTGATAGCCTCGCGAAATGGTCGAATTATGTTGGTAGTTCCGATTACGAAAAGCTCGAGACCGAGAACGAATTGTTGCGCAACGATCTTCTCAAGTTCGGGAAGATACCCGCGACTATCGGATACGCTTTTCCGAAGCTTCAGGAAAAAATGTTCATCGCCACTTCCAGCGATGGTCGGCTTCGCATCTATTCTTGGGATAGGGAAACCGGCGGCACGATGCATGATTTCGAAGCCGTCTTTCAGTATCGCGGCCGCAGCGGTAAGGTCTATACGTGGACCGAAGCTCGCGACGATGAGGACTATAGTGCAGGAGTTTTCTACCACGATATATTTCAGGCCAACTCGGCCGCGGGGCCAGTCTATCTGGCTATCTCGACGTTTATTGGATCGACCTCGCTCGCCGGACAGAACGTCAATGCAGTAAAGATAAACGGAGAGAAGCTTGAGCCAAAGGCGAAAGTCTTTCGCACTGCAGAGGGGCTCACGAACACGATCGGATTCGGCTACGATTTCTTTTCAGTCGTTGATCGACCCGAGCGTCCGATAAAGCTGTTCAAGTTTGAGGTTGGCAAGATGGAGCTTTCATTTCCGATCGTGATCGAGGATGACAAGACCTCTCTGGGCCGCGTGACGAACAAGTTCATCACATACAGATTCAATGGCACGCATTTCGTAAAGGTAAATTGAATGCAGCATCGCGAGCGATATTCATCGGGTGCAAAGTGGGAGTCGATCGTCGGCTATTCGCGGGCTATTCGGGTGGGTGATCGGGTCTACGTTACGGGAACAACTGCGACCGGCGAGGACAGTAACATTGTCGGGATAGGTGACGCTTTCGCTCAGACGGTTCAATCCATCCTCAACATCGAGCGAGCTTTGAAGCACTTCGACGCCAGCTTGGATAACGTCGTGCGCACGCGCATGTTTGTAACTGATATTTCGCGTTGGGAAGAATATGGCCGGGCTCATGGCGAGTATTTCCGTGAGATAGTGCCGGCAACGACGATGGTCGAAGTTTCGGGGCTGATCGACCCGCATATGCTGATCGAGATCGAGGCTGACGCCGAATTTTAGAATGCCTGACCTCCCAATTGAACAGATCGAACGCAACTTCGCGGATATTCATCCGCTGATGACGCCTGCGGAGGCGGCGGTTGAGGCAGATCGGTGTCTTTACTGCTACGACGCCCCGTGCATGCACGCCTGCCCGACCCACATAGACGTTCCTTCATTCATCAAAAAGATCGCGAGCGGCAATCTTACCGGCTCGGCACGCGTTATTTTCGATGCAAACCCGATCGGCTCAACCTGTGCAAAGGTGTGTCCCGTCGAGGTGCTTTGCGAAGGAGCGTGCGTTGAGAAAACACTTGTCGCCAAGCCTATCGAGATCGGGCGGCTGCAGCGATTTGCAACTGAGCATGTCTTGACGACCGGCGTTCAACTTTTCAAGCCGGGCGAGCCGAATGGAAGATCCGTCGGGATAATTGGCTCCGGCCCGGCCGGACTTTCTTGTGCAGCCTATCTTGCCCGGCTCGGCTATGAGGTGACGATCTACGAGCGGCGAGAAATGGCGGGCGGGCTCGATACCTATGGCATGGCTGAATACAAGATGACTCGGGCTGATTCGCTTGCGGAGGTTGCTCAGGTTGAAAATCTGGGTGTGCGATTCCGCACGAACGTGAACGTGACTTCGGCGATACATATGTCCGAGGAAGGGCTTTCAGGTGATCAGATAATTTTTAGTGAGCTTTTCGATCGCCACGACGCCGTCTTTGTCGGGGTCGGGCTCGGTAAGACCCGGACACTCGAGATCGGCGGGGAAAGCCTTCGTGGGGTGTACGACGCTCTGCGATTCATTGAACTCGTAAAGTCACGCGCATGGAAGTCGGTGCCGATCGGGAAGACGGTAGTGGTAATTGGGGCAGGAAACACGGCTATTGACGCAGTAACTCAAGCGAAGCGGCTCGGTGCCGAGCACGCGATCCTGATCTATCGCCGCTCCGAAAAGGACGCGCCCGCATACGATTACGAACTCGAACTCGCGAAAGCGGACTCTATCGAGTTTATATGGGAAACGGAACCGATCCGGGTGATGTCCGACGGCGCCGGCAATGTGGCCGGAGTGGTTTGCAAGCGGCGCGATGGAACCGAGTTCGAACTCGCCTGCGATGTGGTGATCAAGGCTATCGGGCAGACAAAAATTCATTCGTTCTTTACTGATGTTTGCGGGGTCGAGATTGACGAGGTGGGATGTGTTGTTGTGAATGACCGTATGCAGACATCAAATCCAAAGGTCTTCGCCGGCGGCGATTGTGTAAACGGCGGCGGAGAAGCGGTCGAGGCCGCTCAGATGGGCAAACTCGCCGCGATCGGCATCCATGAAAGCTTGTCCGGCGCGTCTGGCAGCTTTGCAGGTGCGAAAGTCACTCGGGTTATTCCGTCGAGCCAAGCGTATTAGACTAAAGGAGAAGAAAAATGGAACCCCAAGCCGTTGAACAAACCGGCCTACCGCCGCAAGCGATCATGATGCAGATGTCCATGGGCGCGATGGTTACGCAGGCGATCTTCGTTGCGGCCAAACTTCGGATCGCCGATATCGTGGCTGGCGGTGAAAAACATGTTGATGAGATCGCACAAGAGGCTGGGGCACATTCCCCATCGCTTTACCGCATTCTCCGGACCTTAGCATCACTAGGCGTGTTTACGGAAACCCAGTCGCGTATATTCGCCAACACGCCGCTCTCCGAGGTGCTTCGCGCCGCCGTCCCCGGGTCGATGCGCGATTCGATGATCTTTATGGGCGAACCCTGGCATTTCAATATCTGGGGAAATATGCTTCACACTGCGCGGACCGGCGGAACCGCGTGGAAGGAAACGCACGGCGTGGAAGTCTTCGACTGGTTTACCGACAACCCGGAAGCGGCGAAAATATTCAACGGCTGCATGTCTGAACTGAGCGCCGGAGCCGCACCAGCGATTGTCGCGGCGTATGACTTCTCAGGCATCGATACACTGGTGGACGTTGCCGGCGGGCACGGGTTTCTGCTATCGCAGATACTCAATGCGAACCCGAGCATGAGAGGGATTCTTTTTGACATGCAGCACGTGATCGACGGTGCAGGGGAAATGCTTCGTGCTCACGGTGTAGAGGACCGCGTCGAGAAGGTCTCGGGCGATTTCTTTGTCGAGGTTCCGCCCGCCGACGCTTACATAATGAAGCACATTATTCACGATTGGGATGACGAGCGTGCGATCAGGATCATGCAGACAATTCACCGTGCGATGAGCGTCGATGGCAAATTGCTGCTCTCCGAGATGGTGATCCCTGAAGGCAACGAAGCACATCCGGGGAAGATGCTAGACCTTGAGATGCTGACGTCGCCCGGCGGCGTGGAGAGGACCGCGGCGGAGTATGCCGAATTGTTCGAGCGATCTGGATTTCGACTTAACCGGATCGTAGCGACAATGTCGCCGCACAGCGTGATCGAGGCGGTAAAGGCATAGATCTATGGCCGATCTTAGCATTAACTTCGCAGGCATCGAGTCGCCGAATCCATTCTGGTTGGCGAGTGCTCCGCCGACGAACATGGGTTCGATGGTGGAGCGTGCGTTTGATGCGGGTTGGGGCGGGGCTGTATGGAAGACGTTGGGTGAACCGATCACAAATGTTTCGTCGCGGCTGGCTGCGATCGATTACGGTTCGACGCGGATGCTGGGCCTTAACAACATCGAGTTGATCACCGACCGATCGCTCGAGGTGAACCTGAAAGAGATCGCCGAGTGTAAGAAGAAGTATCCGAACCATGCGGTGATCGTGTCCTTGATGGTCGAGTCGAAACGCGAAGCTTGGCACGAGATCGTAAAGCGTTCGCAGGATACGGGCTGCGATGGATTCGAGCTTAACTTCGGTTGCCCGCATGGTATGAGCGAACGCGGCATGGGCGCCGCGATGGGCCAGGTGCCCGAATACACTTGCATGGTCACCGAGTGGGTGAAGGAAGTTTCGGAGATTCCCGTGATCGTGAAGCTCACTCCGAATGTCGCTCACATCGGCCCGCCCGGACGTGCTGCGGCGAAGGGTGGTGCGGATGCCGTATCTCTTATCAATACGATCAACTCGGTGATGGGCGTCGATATCGATACATTCGTTCCGCATCCGAACGTGAACGGCAAAGCTGCTCACGGCGGATACTGCGGACCGGCTGTCAAGCCGATCGCACTGAACATGGTTAGCGAATTAGCTCGCGATCCTGAGGTCAATATACCGATCAGCGGCATCGGCGGTATTTCGACATGGCGTGACGCGGTCGAATTCATGCTGCTTGGTGCGGGCAATGTCCAAGTCTGCACCGCGGTGATGCATTACGGTTATCGCGTCGTCGAAGACATGATCGACGGGATGAACCAATATCTTGACGATAAAGGAATCGCGTCGGTCAATGAGATCATCGGCAAGTCGGTCGATCGCGTTACCGATTGGGGAAATCTCGATCTCAACTACATTGTCAAAGCTCACGTAAACGAAGAGAAATGCATCCGCTGCAATCTCTGCTACGTCGCCTGTGAAGACGGTGCTCACCAGTCGTTCGAATTCGTCGAATCAAACGGCCACCGCTATCCGCGCGTGATCGAAGAAGAGTGCGTCGGCTGCAACCT
>JBDSLC010000167.1:0-3733 GCA_039916585.1 Pyrinomonadaceae bacterium
CGGTGCACTGCAAAATTATGTTATCTCTCGGCATATTATTCTCAGTTGTCGGCTGACAGTTGCCGGCTGCCGGTCAGTATCTCACTGACAACAGTCAACCGGCTGCTGAAAGCTGACGTTTATTCCACGATCTCCGAAACGGTTCCGGCACCGACTGTACGGCCGCCTTCACGGATAGCGAAGCGAAGTCCCTTTTCCATGGCGATCGGAGCGATCAGCTCGATCTCCATCTGGATGTTGTCGCCCGGCATCACCATCTCGACGCCTGCAGGCAGGTGTGCGACACCGGTCACGTCCGTTGTTCTAAAGTAGAACTGCGGGCGATATCCTGTGAAGAACGGTGTGTGTCGGCCGCCTTCTTCCTTGGTCAGCACGTATGCCTCAGCCTTGAACTTTGTGTGCGGTGTGATCGAGCCCGGTTTGGCAATTACCTGTCCGCGTTCGATCTCCTTTCGCTCAACTCCGCGAAGCAGCAGTCCGACGTTGTCGCCCGCCATTCCTGAATCAAGAAGCTTTTTGAACATCTCGACACCGGTGACGACCGAGTTGCGGGTGTCTTTGATACCGACGATCTCGACCGGCTCGTTGACGTTGATGGTGCCTCTCTCGATACGGCCTGTTGCGACCGTGCCGCGGCCCTGGATGGTGAAGATGTCTTCGACAGGCATCAGGAACGGCTTATCGGTCTCGCGAGCAGGGGTCGGGATAAAGTCATCGACAGCCTGCATGAGCTCGTCGATCTTTGGTTCCCATACAGGGTCGCCTTCCAGAGCCTTCAAGGCTGAGCCCTGGATAACGGGGATGTCGTCTCCCGGGTACTCGTATGAGCTCAAGAGCTCGCGGATCTCCATCTCTACCAGCTCGAGCAAGTCTGCATCGTCGACCATGTCCACTTTGTTCATGAACACGACCATTGTCGGAATACCGACCTGACGGCCGAGCAGGATGTGCTCTCTCGTCTGCGGCATAGGTCCGTCCGTCGCTGCTACCACCAGGATCGCTCCGTCCATCTGGGCGGCTCCAGTGATCATGTTCTTGACATAATCGGCGTGGCCCGGGCAGTCGACGTGAGCATAGTGGCGGTTCGCCGTCTCGTACTCGACGTGTGACGTCGCGATCGTGATGCCGCGTGCCTTTTCCTCAGGTGCGTTGTCGATCGAGTCGAACGACCGAAACGTCATCTTCGGATTATTCTTCGACATCACCTTCGTGATAGCCGCCGTCAATGTCGTCTTCCCGTGATCCACGTGACCAATGGTCCCAATATTTACGTGCGGCTTCGAACGGTCGAATTTCTCTTTGCTCATCTTCTAAGTACCTTCTCCGGTAAAAGTGATCGTCCTGAACTAATGGAGCCCAAATCGGGATTTGAACCCGAGACCTCATCCTTACCAAGGATGCGCTCTACCCCTGAGCTATTCGGGCCAATATCAAAAATTTGGAGCGGGAGACGAGGTTCGAACTCGCGACATTCAGCTTGGAAGGCTGACGCTCTACCAACTGAGCTACTCCCGCTCGCTTTGAAATTTCAAAACATGAAATTTCAAAATCAAATGCTGGTGCATGGGGTAGGATTTGAACCTACGTAGGAAATTAATCCGGCGGGTTTACAGCCCGCTGCCATTGACCGCTCGACCACCCATGCAATCCTTTTATTGATTGCTAAACCTGACTTCTTGAGCCAATTAGCAAATTTCCAATACTAACGAAGAGGCGTCAATGATGCAAGTCTGAATGAGAGGTTTTTGTAGCGTGTCAGCAGCTCGCACGTAAGTAAGGGCTCCTCTCGTTATCGGGAGCCCTTACTTACGTGCGAGCTACTGACACCTCAGCTTTTCGATCTTGGATGGAATTTCTCATACGACTTCTTCAGATGCGAGTCAGTAATATGAGTATAAATTTGCGTCGTTGAAATATCAGCGTGGCCAAGCATTTGTTGAACTGAGCGGATATCCGCCCTGTTTTGAACGAGATGCGTGGCGAACGAATGCCTCAGAGTGTGCGGTGAAACTCCTTCGAGCCCACATTTTTTGGCGTATTCTTTGACTAGGCCGTGAATCACCTGGCGGTTCAAAGGACGTCCGTTAGGCGAGACAAATAGCGTTGAAACCTCAATATTCTCGTGCTTTCGGCGAAGGGCCAGGTAGCTTTTGAGCCATTCGACCGCCGACGAGCCTACCGGCACGCGTCGGGTCTTGCTTCCCTTGCCGATCGTCGTCAGAATTCCCGAGTCAAGATCCACATCCGAGATTTTAAGATTCACCGCCTCCGAAACCCGTAATCCGCTTGAATACATCAGTTCCAGCAATGCACGATCGCGAAGCCCCGTCACGGTTGAGGTATCGGGCTGCGAAAGAAGTTGCTCGATCTCGGATTGATTTAGGAACTTCGGTAGGTAGAAGCTCTTTTGAGGTGAATCTAGATTCTCGGCCGGGTTTTCGGTCGAGTGCCCTTCGAACATTAGAAACTTATAAAACCCTCGCAAACTGCTGAGCAAACGGCGTTTAGAATTCTCCGACAACATCGTCCCCGAAAGGTCAATGAGCCACTCGCGAAGGTCGTTTCGTTTCAAAAACAGCGGATCGAGGCCGTTCTTTGCCGTCCATTCCTTTAGCTTTGAAAGATCACGCTCGTAAGCGTCGATCGAGTTAGCCGCGAGGCCTTTCTCGACACGAAGGTAGGACAGATATTCGCGAATGTAGTCGCGCCCGGCGTTCATACGTTCCAGAACAACGTTGTCAGTTTAGCACGCGGACCGGAACGGTTCGATGTGTGCTATGTCGTCGATCTTGCCGATCTCGTCAAAAACGTCGCACGCATTCTTGCTCGTGCTGCGTCGCATTTTCCCTCTCGAATGCAGAAAAATGATGCAAGCGACTGAAAACCGACCTTGGCTTCAGGAACTTTCGATTTTGGAGACAGAGCGACTACAGCATAGGGATGAACCGCCGATTGACTTGGTCGCGAAGGTCATTGGCGAGTTGCTTCCTGTCGGGATTCACGATCGGTTCATCTCCGAAGTTCAAGCTCGCCGTAAATCCAGGCTGCGACAAGAGGCGAAGGATGTGAGTAAGAAGAGGAGTGTCATCCCACCAGCAAATGACCTCGCTGGGAGAAGCCTCACCGTCAAACGCTCGATAGCTGATCGAAAGATATGAGACCGGCACATCGGTCTGCGCGGCAAATGCCAGGAACGATGAATTGAACGGCAGCACGGTTTCGCCTTTCGAGCTTGTCCCTTCAGGAAAGACGATAACGCCTTCGCCTTGCGAGAGTCTCTCGATAACTTCCTGGCCGGCCCGCGGGATGTCGCGCCGGCGTTCCCGATTGACGTAGATGGTGCCGAGGTTGCGGACCATAGTGCCGACAAACGGCCACGTCTCAATTTCATGCTTCGCAACGAAGACTCCCTTAACCACGCTTCGAACAAGGGGTATGTCGAAGTAGCCGAGATGATTCGAGACTAGGAAGAAAGGGGCCTTGGGCGGCGTGCCGATGATCTCGATCTCGCAATTGGCGATGCGTACGAAGGACGCGGCCCACCACCCGAGTATCGATTGGCGCCAATAGATCTTGTTAGGAATGAATAACGTGAGCGCGAGCCACAGGCCGTAGAGACCGAACGTCGCGATAAATAACAGGACGAATCGGAAAACTGCTCTAAGGTGCTTCATCTTTCTCGACTTTCACGAAATTGTATCGCAGTAAAATACGCATCGGCAAAGGCTTGCCA
>JBDSLC010000168.1:0-2827 GCA_039916585.1 Pyrinomonadaceae bacterium
TTTGTGAGAACGATGCCGAGAACGGTTTTATCGCCTTCGACAATGGGAAGCGACTCTACCTTCCAAACTATTGAACGCGCGGGCTCAAGCATTTCCATTGAATCCTTGATGAGCAAATTGAGATCAACAGAATCCAGCTTCAATTCTTGCCTCGTTGTGCGGGAGAACGTGAGTAGTTCATCGATCAAGACGCCCATTTTCCCTACTGATCCGGAAATTACATCGAGATAGTGAGCAGATTTCGTGTCTAGTTTCGCTGCCTCGCGTTTCACGAGCAATTTCGTAAAACCATCTATATGCCTGAGCGGTGAACGAAGATCGTGGGAAACCGAATACGAGAAGGATTCGAGTTCCCTGCTGGCGGATTCTAGTTGCGCAGTCCGATCTAAGACGCGCTGTTCGAGATTCTTGTTCAAACTCTTGATGTTTTCCTCCGCCAGTTTACGTTCGGTGACGTCGCGAAGAATGACGGTATAGATCGGTTTTCCATCGGTCTCGATCTGCGAGATCGACGCCTCGATCGGAAACTCTTCGCCGTCTGACCGCAGTCCGTAAAGAGCCCCGAGCGAACCCATCGACCGCCGCGTCACATTCGTCTTACCGAAATTTTCAATGTGCTCGCTGTGGCCAGGACGAAAACGCTGGGGGATGAACCGGTTTAGCGGCTTTCCGATCGCCTCTGCCGCGGGAAATGCGAACATCTTTTCAGCCGCCGAGTTAAAAACAACGATATTCTGCTCGTTATCCACGCTGACGATCGCGTCCATCGCCGATTCGATGATTCCCTGGAGCGTTGCCTGACTCGATCTCAGCGTTTCCTGCACCAGCTTGAGTTGATCCACATCCGTATTCGTTCCGAACCACTGAACGACTCGACCCTGATCGTCCTTTAAAGGAACGGCCCGCGTCAGGAAGAGGCGAAATATCCCGTCCGCTCCTCGAATAGGAAACTCCATCTCGAATTCTGTGCCCGCAGCGATTGCCGCCGGCCATTTTTCCATCACAACCGGCAAAACTTCGGGGTCGTGAACACTTTGCCAGCCCCAGCCTTCCATTTCTTCCTGCGTAGTGCCGGTGTATTCATACCAGCGATGGTTATACCAAAATATGAATCCATCCGGCTTTGCAATCCACGCAAGTTGCGACATTGAATTCGCCATGGAGCGGAAGCTTGCCTCGCTCTCGCGCAGTTTTGTCTCGGCCCGTTTCCGTTCGGTGATGTCTCGAGTAACACCAAGAAGCGCCACCACTTCGTTCTTCGCGTCGCGCATCGGGGCGGCGTGCGTCTCCAGCCAGCGCCTGCCGCCGTTCAGGCCGATGACTTCGAACTCCAGAATGCCGCTACCACCGCTCATTACAAGCCGGTGCAGATCGCGGAAAGCGTCGCGGTATTCAGGTAGGATAAATTCGGACAAAGGCTTTGCCTGGACCTCGGCCAAGGTGGCAGCCTCGAGCATCGCTAGGCCAGGCCGGATTCATCTCCATCAGACGGCCCTTGCTCGAGATCACTTTCACGCATTCCGGTTCCGTCTCGATAATGGTACGAAGACGCCTCTCGCTCGCTTGCAGAGCCTCCTCGGACAAATTTCTCTCCGTAATATCGCGGGCCACTTTCGAAGCTCCGACAACATTTCCTGCCGCATCTTTGATCGGGGACGCGGTTATGGATACATCGATCAGATTGCCGTCGTTCCGGAGCCGCTTAGTTTCAAAGTGTCCAGTAGCCTCGCCCTGTCGAATATTTGCGTCGATATCGTCTTCTTCAGAGAGGCGGTCCGGAGGAATTAACCGGGTTATCGGTTGACCGATCATTTCATCGGCACTGTAACCATAGATCCTCTCAGCACCGGCATTCCAACTCGTCACGATACCGTCGAGGTCTTTTCCAATAATCGCGTCGTGCGAAGACGTAACGATCGCAGCTAGTTCGTCAGCCGCGACCAAGGCCAGTTTCCTGTCACTTATATCGCGAATAACACCCATCAGGTTGCCATCGGGCATCTGCGTTGCCCTGCTCTCGCTCAAAAAGGTCGAACCATCCTTTCGCCTGAAGACCCATTCTCGAACATGTTCCGATCCTGCTTCGAGAAGCTCTAAAGCCTCGTCGATATGGGGTATCTCAGCAACCACGATCATTTCGGACACGTTCTTTCCGACAAGCTCGTCACGAGTGTAACCAAGCATCCGGCAAATATTCTCGTTAGCATCGATGGAGTTGGCCTTCGTATCGGTTACAACGATGCCGTCAGGAGAATAGTCAAAAAGCATTCGATACCTGGCCTCATTATCGCGAGCCTCTTTCTCGCGTTGCATAAGACTAGAGACTATCCAAATGGTCAAAATGCCCAGCAAAGTAAAAGTGCCGATTCGGAAAGCATCGTCGACGTTGGGGACAAATGAATATATCGGGGGGATCAAAAAGAAATCCGTAATGGCCACGGCCAAGATGAGCGTAGCGATACCCGGGCCGCGTCCGTAAAGGCGTGTGATGAGAATTACAGCTGCGAAGAAGAGAAGAAACGGGGCACGTTCACGAAGGAGTTCAATACTTGCCGTGATAAGCAGACCAAGAGTGACTGCCAGTCCAACGGCGCTGTAACGGATCAGAAAACTGTGAGAGGAACTGAACATCGTGACCTAATAAAGCCCCACGACCTTGCGAAATGACGGTGTCTCTCGCTCAATAATTCAACAGATCACTTCGGAAAAATAAGATGGCCAATACAAATGAAGGCATTGCATGGCTCCCATGTCTTCGTCCAAAATAAAACTTGTTTAAGTATTCAGTGTTAACAGCCGTATATCGGTTTCGGCTTTTTTGTAAAGA
>JBDSLC010000169.1:0-37168 GCA_039916585.1 Pyrinomonadaceae bacterium
GGGCTTGGCTGAACTTTTCAAATCCGCTCCTCGTTAATACCAATTAGGCAGCGAAATGCGTATAATGCCTAGAATTAGCGTTGCATCCTGACGCATTTGCAAGAGGAACCTGATGAAGATCTGCCCGACGTGCCGAAAGACATACGCCGACGACAACCTGAATTTTTGCCTCGAAGACGGCTCCGTTCTGACGTTCTCGTCCAGCGAACCCCCACCGACGGTGATGATGAGTCAACCACGGCCAACTGATCCGACAGCGGTCTTCCCGTCAACTCAGAATCAGGGAATACAATCGACTTTCGGGCAACAGCCGCAGCCGTACTCGATGCAGCAGCCGAAAAAATCGTCGAAGGCATGGCTGTTGATCGTCGGTATCGTGGGTATCATTATTCTACTTTGCGGCGGTGGCTTTGCGGGGTTGGTGTTCATCGGCATGAACAGCAATCAGAATCAGTCGAACAATTCGACCTATCCGCTCCCGAATAACGGACGGGTCAATACGAACCCTTCACCCGCTTCGTCTCCTTTTTCTTCGACAACGTCGTCCTCGGATGTCGAAACGGTCGATCTGTCATTCTGGGTTAAGGATTCGTCTGTTTGGGGAACCACCGAAATGTCGGGTGACGAATTCTTGATGGCGGCCAAGCAGAAGGGCTACTACTACGTTCTCGTTGCTCCGGATGACTACACAACAGACGGCAAAAACGTCCGGGTAACAGTTCGAAACGTTGACAATGCCAACTCAAGCCTTGGGTATGGCCTGATATTCCACAGTGCTCCAACGCCTCTTACTAAAGACTATGCTTTCCTGATCGATACGAAGCGGAAGAAATATCGCGTCGTTAGGCACGAGCCGTCTAAGGAAACCTCCATGGTCTCGTGGAAAGACTCAAGTGCCATCAAGGATGGTTCGCAGGAGAATGTTCTTGAAGCTCACGACAAGGGCGACACCATCGAGCTCTATATCAACAGCGAAATGGTCACCTCGTTCAAGGATCAATTCGGGCAACCGAACGGCGTTCCCGGATTATACTCGGGTGACGGAGCGAAGATCGGGTTCAAGAAGCTGGAGATCTGGAAGTAGGCCGCTCGACACCCGATGATGAAGCGATGTCCAAAATGCGGCCAGACCTTCGCCGATCAGAACCTTAATTTCTGTCTGAATGACGGCGAACTTCTAATGTATCAGCAAGAAGCGTCGCGACCGTTCGATGACAAGCCGCTGCCGACGCAGTTTGCCGACGATTCGCCCCCAACTCTGATGATGAACAGCCCGCGGGATACCAACCCCGTTGGCTGGCCCCAAGGGGCATCGCCTTCGCAGTGGCAGGGACAACAACAGATCGTCACTCCTCCTGGACACATGCCCGTCCAATACGCGTCCTATTCCTCCCCAAATCAAGTCCTCGGAATTCTTGCCCTTGTTTTAGGGGCTTGTAGTGTGACGATCGGCTGGTGTTGTTATACCGGTATGTTGCTCGGCCCTGCCGCGATGATACTTGGAGCGGTCGCACTCTTCCAGAACAAGAATGATCCAACCAGATATGGCGGTAAAGGAATGGCGCTCGGAGGTATTGTCCTCGGCGGCGTTTACCTAGTTGGCATGGTATTGTTTATACTGTTGTACGGAGCTGCAATGATCATCGGTCCCCAGTAAGGTAGGATCCTTCAACAGCAAATGCTCCGGCATCTTTCAGCTTCTCATGCGTGTAACCTTAAATGTCGTGGCGGGTCCGCAGACAGGGCGAGCCTTCACTTTTGACCAACACGACACATTTATGATCGGCCGAAGCGAGGACTCACACTTTTGTCTTCCGCACGACCGTTTTTTTTCTCGCCATCACTGCATTGTTGAGATCGCTCCGCCCCAAGCTTTTTTGCGTGATCTAGGCTCGACCAACGGTACCTTCGTCAATGGCCTCAGGGTCGAATCAGTTTACTTAAAGCACGGCGATAGAATTCAGGGCGGCGAAACTGTTCTGGAAGTTCAGGTCATTGGCGATCTAAATAGTCAGCCTGCCGATTACGCGCGACTCTCAGAAAAGACTGAGCCTTCTCTGATCACGATCGCGTGTATCAATTGCGGGCTGCCGGCTCAAGCCGAGGCGTCGCGCCCGGATGCCAAGCTCTCATTCCTTTGCGAAAACTGCCGAGAGCAGCTTAAGAAGAATCCGCAGCCCATCCCCAACTACCAGATGATCAAGGTGCTCGGCCAGGGTGGTATGGGAAGCGTAATGCTGGCTCGTGCAGTTTCGGATGGCAGTCTTGTAGCGATCAAAACGCTGCTTCCAGAGGTCGCGGTTAGTGAGCAGTCGCTCAAGCGATTCCTGCGAGAGATCGAGGTTTCATCGTCCCTGCAGCATCCGAACATCGTTAGCTACATCGAGCACGGCACGCATAACGGGATCGTATACCTTGTTACAGAATATGTGGCCGGCATGGATGCGTCGCGGTTAGCCAAACAGCGTGGTGGTAAATTGCCGTATCAGCAGGTCGTGAAGGTTATTGAGCAGACGCTCGCAGCTCTCGATTTCGCACACAACCTTGGGTTCGTCCACCGTGATATTAAGGAGCAAAATATCCTTGTCGACGGGAATTTCCCAAATTTCATCTCGAAGCTGACCGATTTCGGACTCTCCAAGAGTTACAAGCAGACGGGCATGAGCGGAGTAACGATGGTCGGCGATGTCGCGGGAACGATCGCCTATATGCCACCAGAACAGGTTCGCGACTTTAAGGAGGTCCGGCCACCTGCGGATATCTACGGAATCGGGATGACTGCGTATAGCTTGTTGACCGGTGCGCATGCGCTAGACATATCGCCGAACGCCGGCATCTCTGAAACGGTCAAAGCGATCTTCGAGAAGCCAATCATCCCGATCGCAAAGAGAATGCCGGACGTCCCACTTAAAGTCTGCGCCGTTATTGAAACCGCTCTTGCAAAACAAACAGAACTTAGATGGCGAACCGCTGGTGAAATGCGTGAGGCATTGCTCCGTGCCGCATCTGAATTTTAGATCTCCTTCCTGCCTGTCGACAGATCCCTTGAGTATTTCGATCACAATGTCTTGGTAACTTTCGCCAGAGATCTAGGCGCGTCTGGGTCGAGCCCCTTCGCTTCAGCTAAATATGCCGCAAACAACTGGGCGGGGACGATAAAAGGGATAGGAGATAGAAACTCGTCAAGTTCGGCTGGCATTCGAATGCTCAACGATGAGAGTTCTGCGATCTCATCGTCGTTAGTGATCGAGAGGGAATCGGCGTTAAGGTCCTTCAGCCGACGCAAAAGCTCTACGTTACTTTTATTGGTAACTCCCTTTGGAGCGAAGAGAACGACGGGGAACCGCCGCTCCACGATCGCAAGTGGCCCGTGGAAGAAGTCTGCGGAGGAGAACCTTTCGGCGACTACATAGCATGTCTCCATCAGCTTTAACGCGAGCTCGTAAGAGTTGCCGTAATTCATACCGCGTCCAACTACGACGCAGTTTTCCATAAATGCATATCGCTGAGCAATTTCCTCAACCGTTGCTTTAAGTTCAAGTGATTTCGAGGTTAGGTCAGGTATTTTATGGTAATCAATTCGCTTATCGCCAACGACTGAGGATAGCAAATAGAAGTGGAGCATCTGGCCCGTATAGGTCTTGGTTGCAGCTACGGATTTCTCTCGGCCGGCATGGATCAGCAGTGTTTCGTCCGCTATTTTAGCCATCGTCGACTCGGGTTCGTTGGTGATGCCAAGGGTAAACGCTCCGCTTTCTTTCGCGCTTTCAAGGACGTGATTGATATCGTCACCTTCTCCCGACTGAGAAACGCCGATCACGACGGCCCTTTTAAGGCGCATCTTTGCGTTGTACAGGGTGTAGACAGACGGAGCCGCGAGAGAGACGGGAATCCCAGTTGTTACCTCGAGCAGGTACCTGCCAAACAACGAGGCGTTGTCCGAACTTCCTCGGGCAACCAACACGATCAGATCGATATCTTTCTGACGTAGAAAGTCGCCGATCTTGACGAGCTTCTCCCGCTCGGCAGCAATTGTCCGTTCCAGCACCTCGGGCTGTTCGGAGATCTCCTGAAGCATCAAAGACATAGATTAGGGATGGGGTGCAAAGACAAGTATCGCCGATGCGGTTCGTTGGTGCAAAACTAGGCAAGAGTCAGTGGATAGTTTCGTCGTCAGGCTCAATTGATTCCACTGATTCTTCTGCGGAAATGTCGACGATGGCGGCCTCTCGATCGTCTCGCATCTCGCGCAGCACAGCATTGATGACTCCGCCAACCATAATGACGATCGAAGTCAGATATAGCCATAGCATGAGGATAATTACAGCCCCTAGCGACCCATATGCCTTGTTATAGCTGTCGAAGTATTGAAGGTATAGTCCGAAGCCGCGTGTGAGCAAGAGCCACAACAAGATAGCGACAATAGAACCGGGTGTGACCCATTCCCATCGATATTCCTTAAAGTTTGGCAGAAGATTGTAAACAACTTCGCACGCGAATAGGAGTACGATCAGTATCGTGATCCATTGGATCGAGACGAGAACCAACGGAGACGTTACTCGCAGTCCAATATAACCGAGTGCTATCTGATATGCTTGCCAGCCATAGAAGACGATCGCCATAACTCCGGCAACAAGCACGATAAGAAGCAATGTGATCACCAGCGATTGGGCCTTTGTCTTTGTCCACCAGCGGGTTTCTCGAAGCCCGTAGACAGCGTTTAATGCCGTCCTGACGCTATCGATCCCAGCGGACGCTGACCACAAAGTGATCGCAAGGCCTATCGTAAGCTTGCCGCTTGAGCTGGACTCGACGATCTCCTCGACTGTCTTGCGAACCAGTTCGAAAGCACTGGCTGGCATTATCTGCCGAATATACGCGAAAAGTTCAGCTTTTAGCCCCTCGGTTGTCCCCAGCACAATTCCGAATAAGCTGATCAGGAAGAAGAGTAGTGGAAAAAGTGAGAAAGAGAAATAGAATGCGACCTGGGCGGCTCGGCTGAAAATGTCGGTATCAATCGATTTGTCATACAGCCCCGCAAAGAACCGCTTCCAATCGAAGTCGATGATCCGTCTAACCTCCACTCGATAATTGTAGACTAACCCCTTGCCCGCTCCAGCAAGGTCATTGTAAGAAAGCTCAAAAGCACGAGAGCCTCTTCGTCATCTGAAACCTCTGCTAGTTTCTCGATCTGGAAAATGCCTTCGAAGAATGCTGGCTGCTTCTGAAGTCTGGCGACTTGCGCACCACCATTCGCCCGGCTAATTATGTAGGCCGGATTGAAAAAATAGCCCGTGAACATTCCGATAACCGGCAGCTCACCGACGAGCGAATCCATTACTTTGATCCAACCGTTCTCTTCATGGATCTCCATCGCTAACACCGCGTTCAAATCGTAGATCTCATAATGCGCCTTAAAGATCGAGCGCATCCCTTTGCGTTTTATCGCCCCGACCGAACTGCCTCGATTATCGGTAAAGTTGTACCTAGCCGAGAAGTCGAGGACGCGATCGGCTTTGATGTTGTACAGATGCTGAGTTTGTTGTTCGTCCGCGAATACGTTGATGTCTTCTTTGAGCTTCAAAAGTTTCTGCTTAACGTAGCCGATCAGCACGCCGTTGGCGTCGCGAATGTAGATCTGGCTCGCCAGTGCAAGCAGCTTGAATGATAATTTCAGGGGATAGTTCATATGGCTGTTAGTATCGTCGTGGAATTCGCTGGCCAATTCCGCAAGTAATTTCGTATGAGATGGTTTCGGCGATCGATGCCAGGTCCTCGGCGCGGATCAACTCGTCACCAGATTCACCGATTATCGTAACATCATCCCCGACCGCCAGATTCGGAATATCAGTCACATCGATCGTCGTCCAATCCATCGAGACACGTCCGATAATTGGGGCGCGTAAACCATTCACAAGAAAATGCCCCGCATTCGACAGCGGTCTTGGAATGCCATCGTGATAGCCGATCGGGATCGTCGCGACTACGGTGCTCCGTTCTGCGATGAACGTGCGTCCATATCCGACCGATTCGCCCACTGTTATCGTCTTTATCTGAGCGATCTTTGACCCAATCGACATCACGGGCCTCAGTTCCGGGTGCGGAACCCCTTCGGGAAGCACGTCGCCTCCTAGACCGTACAAAAGACCACCTATCCGGACCATCTTGGACCGCGATAATGGATGCACCACAGCACCTGGCGAATTTGCCATGTCGATATATCTCGGTCGATTTCCTTGAGCGTGAAATACCGCTACAGCCTTTTCAAATGCTCTTATCTGGTGATTCGTGAACTCAGCTGCGGCGAGATCATCGGCGACGGCAAAGTGGGTCATCAGTCCTTCGATCTCAATGTTCTCGATCGTCGAGAGTTCGGAAGCGAAGGCGGCCACCTCCTCAAGTCGCACACCGATGCGCCCCATCCCGGTATCGATCTTCACGTGTACTGCTGCCGCAGAGCCCTGTTGCCGGGCTGCTTTCGCGAGTGCTTGAGCCTGATCGGTTCGGAAGATCACGGGAGTCAAATCGAAGTTGAGCACCGCCCTCTCTTGACCTGGCCAGAACGAGCCGAGGATGAGGATCGGTTTAGTGATCCCTGCCTCTCGAAGTTCGACCCCTTCCTCCACGGTCGCGACGGCGAACCATTTGACGCCTTCAGCCTCCAGCCGCTGCGAACATGGCACTGATCCGTGTCCATACGCATCCGCCTTTACTACAGCCATCAGGTCGACGCCCGGTCCGACAAATCCCTGTACCGAGCGGAAATTGAAAGCTAGGTGGTCGAGGTTAATCTCGGCTGCGGTGGGGCGGCTGGTGAAAAGGGAACTCATCGATAGCTTGAAGTAATCTGTGAAGCTGTTGAAGTGAACAAAAACATTAAGGGTCACATTGCAACCCTTAAAGTGAAATCTATAGCGGGATATTCCCGTGCTTCTTCGGCGGATTTGAATCTCGCTTGTTTCGAAGTAGTGACAGGGCTCTGATAAGCTTCGGACGCGTCTGCGAAGGTTCGATCACTTCGTCAATAAAACCACGCTCAGCGGCCACGTAAGGATTGGCGAACTTCTCATTGAACTCTTCTACGATCCGCTTCCTTATTTCCTCAGGGTTCGTCGTATCTAATAACTCCTTCTTGTAGAGAACGCCGACGGCACCCTCGGCTCCCATTACGGCGATCTCGGCCGTGGGATAGGCAAAGTTGATATCAGTTCGAATATGCTTCGATGCCATCACGCAGTAAGCCCCGCCATAGGCCTTGCGCGTAATGACGGTTATCTTCGGGACGGTTGCCTCAGCGAATGCATAAAGCAGTTTTGCTCCGTGACGGATGATGCCGAAATGTTCCTGATTTACACCTGGTAAGAATCCCGGAACGTCTTCGAAAGTGATCAGTGGGATATTGAAACAATCGCAAAATCGCACAAATCTAGCGGCTTTCACTGATGCGTCGATATCAAGAACTCCTGCTAGGAACGCAGGCTGATTAGCGACGATCCCGACCGACTGCCCGCTGAGTCGTGCGAATCCGATAACTATATTTGGTGCAAAATGTTCCTGGATCTCGAAAAAGTATCCCTCATCGACGACCGGATGAATAATATCTCGGATATCATATGGCTGATTCGAGGTTCCGGGAATGGCGGAATTTAGTTTTTCATCTGTTCGATCGGACGGGTCGGTGGTCGAGACGAATGGAGGGTCGTCCATGTTGTTCGACGGTATGAACGAGAGAAGTTCTCGCGTTATTCGAAGTGCGTGTTCGTCCGAATCGGCTGCGAAATGTGCTACTCCGGACTTTGCGTTGTGCGTCATCGCACCTCCTAGATCGTCCTTGGTAACATCTTCGTGAGTGACGGTTTTGATCACATCCGGACCGGTGATGAACATATACGACGTGTCTTTCACCATCACATTGAAGTCTGTTATCGCGGGAGAGTAGACTGCTCCGCCCGCACAGGGGCCCATAATGCAGGAGATCTGCGGGATTACACCACTTGCAAGTGTGTTGCGAAGAAAGATGTCCGCATAGCCGCCCAGTGACACAACTCCTTCCTGGATGCGTGCTCCGCCGGAATCGTTGAGCCCGACGACCGGCACGCCCGTCTTCATTGCGAGATCCATCACTTTGCAGATCTTCGCGGCGAAGGTTTCCGAGAGTGATCCGCCAAACACCGTAAAGTCTTGAGCGAAGACAAAAACCTCGCGCCCGTCAACGAGACCGTGCCCCGTGATGACGCCATCGCCAAGGAATTTTTGTTGGTCGAGCCCAAAGTCGGTCGAGCGGTGGACGACGAATTTGTCGAATTCTTCGAATGATCCTTCGTCCAGAAAGAACTCGATCCGTTCACGTGCGGTCATCTTACCGCTCGCTTTCTGTTTTTCGACGCGTGCCACGCCGCCGCCCTCCTCGGCCCGTTTTGATCTATCTTTTAGCAGTTCAAGCTTGCTCATTGGCCGTGTTTCGGGTTTCATCAGTGTTAAGTTAAGCGATTGCGGCCACTTGGCGCAACATTTGGCTGCTATATATACGAGAGAGAACCTATAACTTGCATCCTGAAGAGATCATCACGAGTCGCGACAATGCGAAGCTAAAACTTGTACGCTCAGTGCGCGACGGTAGGGAAGACGCCCTTATCTTCATTGAAGGTTTCCGGCTGGTCGACGAAGCTATACGATCGGGACTCGAGATCGACAATATATTTCTTTCCGCCGATGTCGGTATTGCAGGGCGAGCAACAGAGTTGGATTCCTCGACTTTGGTTGAGCCAAAAATATTTCGATCACTATCGGACACCAACAATTCTCAGGGCATTATTGCAATCGCTCGAAGGCCGGCTTGGACGCTTGACGATATTTCAGACGGAAGCGTAGTGATGCTGCACCGCGTGAATAATCCATCGAATCTCGGAGCCGTCGTACGGACTGCGGAGGCGGCCGGTGTTGCCGGCGTGATCACGACGATGGGCGCCGCAGACGCGTTCTCGCCGAAAGCTCTTCGGGCCTCGATGGGCTCTTCTTTTCGATTGCCGGTAATTCAGGGATTGAGTTTTGACGATTTGATCGAATGGGCCCGTAATCGACAATTGGTCTCCACAGCCGCAGATATTTCGGGGAATCTTGGATACACCGATGTTGATTGGAAAGTTCCGAGACTGCTTGTATTTGGTTCAGAAGCCCATGGCCTCGACGATAGGGACCTGGAGCTGATCGATGAAAAGATCGTCATCCGAATGGAAAACGAGGTTGAGAGCCTCAACCTCGCCCTATCATGCGGAATCATTCTGTTCGAAGCAAAACGTCAGCGTATGGGCTGATTTGCCGCTGAGTTGGTGTTCGTGTTTGTATTCGTATCCGTATTTCCCGCACCAGCCGGTAGGCTCCCCGCTGCGATCTCTTTCGCAAAAGCCTCGGCAACGATCGGGTTATCGACGATCGCTGTTCCTAAAGCTATATCGGCGGCTAGTGTCTTCGCATTCGACGGGTCTACCTGCGGCAAACGTTCTTTGGCAAGGGTGAACTGACGCTTTGCCTCTACATACTTACCTGTCAAAAGCTGCGCTCGACCGAGGAGATAATGATCTTCAGCATCCTGTGGCGAAGCAGCGTTTGCTGCAAGGTAGCGGTCCGGAGCCTTGTCGACCTCGCGCCGAGCCTCTTCGAATGCCGTTAGCGGTATGTTATTGCTTTTTGTTTCGCTAAGTACCGGAACCTGAGGTGCTGGATTATATTGCTGCCAAAACCAAAGAGACGCGAATCCGAGCGCTCCACCCAGTATCAGAAACAGCAAGGACTGAAAAGCTCCGCCTCCACGCTTTGCGGCAGGTTCATCATCTAAAGCGTAACTAAATGGCGAAGCCGCGGTCGAGGATCGTGCGGGTTGGGTCGGCTCAGGCTCGACCTTAGAGGGAATTGTGATGTCGGCGGCGGCGTTATCCGGTTCTGGTTCGTACTCATCAGCCGGTTCACTAGCCGGTTCCTCAAGCAAATAGGACTCGTCGTCGTGCTCATCGGCCGCGGGTGGGGCGGCCTCAGTTATAGGTTCATCGAAGGGTGATCGCGCTGTCGCGATCGTTTCTTCTTCGTTAGCTTCAATTTCTAGTCGATGTTCTAGTTGATCTTCAGGACTTGATTCCGGCAAAGGGGTTGCCACTATCGGCTGGACCACCTGCGGCGGAGAGAATGTGTCAGCAAGCTGGCTAGAAACTCTAACAACAACTGCGGTGAGGTTATCTTCAGCCCCGCGACTGTAACAGATAGACCGCATCTGTTCACAAAGTGCGTGAGGTTCGATCTCGTCGTTGAACAGTCGTTCGAGTTCCGCATCTTCAATGTGCCGCGTTATCCCGTCCGAACACAAAAGGAACATCGTCCCCGGCTCGATCATGACCGTCTTGATATCAATATCGACAGACTCTTCAGCACCGAGAGCACGGCTGATCACATTTCGGCTCGGGTGTACCAATGCCTGCTCCGGTGTCATCCGACCGGCTCGAACTTCCTCTTCGACCACCGAGTGATCAGCGGTTTCACGTTTAAGTGTTCCGTCAGGTTCGATGCGGTAAATTCTTGAATCGCCTACATGTGCGACCGTTGCGATATTTCCGCTCAGATGTAGTGCGACAATTGTCGTAGCCATCGAAGCTAGTTGCGGCAACTCACTCGACATCGTAAAGATCGACTGATTTGCGTGCTGTATTGCGATCCGAAGGGCCTGCTCGGCGTCGAAGTTTTCCGGAAGATTGTTGAATGCTTCGCCGAGGGTTTCCATGGCCATTTGCGACGCAAAATCACCCGCCTGGGCTCCCCCAACGCCATCGGCGACCGCGAACAGTCCAAGGTCTTTCAATTCGACAAACGAATCCTCATTGACCGGGCGCTTTTCACTTAGGCCACGGTCTGAGACCGACGCGGAGGCAAATCGAAAGTTGTTGTCCATCAAATCCTCTCCAATCGCAGGGCGGATGACCGCCTAAGTCAGGGTAAATCCGTTGGCATTGCTTGGGCCCGATCTATCGCATTCCGATGTGAGAACGCCATCAGCATCCCGAGCATTACGAAGCTCGTGATCAATGAAAATCCGCCATGGCTAACAAACGGAAGTGTGATGCCAGTCATCGGGAGTGCACGCGTAATACCGCCAATATTTACCAACGCCTGGAATCCGAGAAATGCCGCGAGCCCGATCGAGCACAGCTTCGTAAACATATCCCGTGCATCTAAAGCCGTTCTAACGCCTGCACTTACGAGCACAATCAGCGCAAAGGTTATCAGCAAACCCCCGAAAAGTCCAAGTTCTTCTGCAAGGGCCGCGAAGATGTAATCGGAGTCGGCAACGGGGATCAATTCCGGGTATCCAAGACCCAGTCCGCGGCCCGTTGTTCCACCCGAAGCGAGACCGAAGGTAGCCTGAGCGGGCTGGAACGCGAGCACGTCAAACCAAGCATCGACGTTGATCGTCTTCTGTAGATTCGGGTCTTCTTCGAGCATCTGCGGAAGATTGGGATCTTTCGCAACGAGGCGTTTGTAATAGTCGTCGTAGTCTTCTTTCCACCAGCCTGTCTCCGGGGTCGGGGGATTAAAGCCGTCGAGCCAAAGGTGGAAGCGCTGTTGAATACGATCAGGAAGTACCGCCTTCACGGGTTTAGCGAGCGTCGGTAGAAGCGGAATATTCTCCTGCGTTTTTTCAGGTAAAGCTCCCACGATCAAGATGCCAACGGCGAAAAGTACACTACCGACGAGAACCGCTCGCTGAGTGAATCGTCGTACCGCGATCAGAAACAAAGTCGCGTAAACACTCGAGAACACCATCATTTGCCCGAAATCCTTCAGTACGAAGAACGGAACGAACGGAAGTGCTGCCATGAACATCAGCGGTACGACATCTTTAGCGCGGGGCAGTCCCCAATAGGTACGAGCCAAGTTTTTGTACAGTACGGATAGGATCGCAGCGAATCCGATCAAAAACGGTATCTTTGATGGCTCCCACGGCGTCATGTTACCGATCGATTTTCCGGCTCGCGAAGTGATGGCCGCCAAAAATAACGGCCCAAGCGTGAGCAGAACGATCAGGAATCCATTGTTTTGCAGAAACTCGAGCACGCGATCATTTCGAATAAAAAAGAACGCGAAAACAAGCCCCAAGATTCCAAGCGTCGGATTGACCGTTCTTCCCGAAACCAGCACCGTCCACCAAGAGTCTTCCGCCGGCCTAGGAGTCTCCGCCGAAAGATCGACAGGCGACGGCGGAGTGGCAGGCAATCCCATCAACTGCTTTTTCTCAGCACTGTAATTTTCCTGGATGTAATGAAGTTGAGCGGTACGGATCTTGGACTGTCGGGCCTCCGCCTTGTCCTTTCGCGATGTGTACTCCGGATCGCTGAAGAGGCGATATTGCACCGTCAGCCCCACAGAGAAGAGGAGCACGGCCGAGGTATACAGCGTCCAGCTGCCTGCGTATTTTCCGAATTTCTTAATAAAGATCGGAAGTATGGCGAGAAGCGTGAGGATTCCAATATTGCGATATGCCGCGATCGACGAAGTTTCGTAACCTCGGATTAGCCCGCCGTAATAGATCGAGTAATGCGAGATCCCCGTCAGCACGACTATCAAGACAAGGATGAAGAAGTGCGAAGAAGTTCGATTCTTGAGATTCTTCATTGCGGCCTCCTTGCCCTAGGCTTTTTCGCAGTAGCAGGCGCCGCTTTCGGCTTGTACTGGTCGCCAAGCAATCCTAATTCTCGAGCCTTCAGGATCACGTTTGCAGCGATAGGAGCGGCCGTCCTAGCACCGAACCCACCACCTTCGACAACGACTGAGATCGCCACCTGTGGCTGCTCTAGCGGTGCGATCGTAATGAACCAGCTATCTGTACGCTCGTACATCAAGGGAGCTTGGTACTCGACCCATTCACCTTTTTCATTCTTCCGCCGCCTTTTCTCGGTTCGCAGCTTTCCCGTCTTCTCGTCGTAAAGCGGAGCCTGTTTTTCTGCCGTTCCCGTTTTACCGCCAGTCCGGATACCGGTCCCGGCGAGTTTCGCCGAGATAACGGTACCGGTGCCGCCGGGTTCCTCGGTCACGGTGGACATGATCTGCCGAGCTACGGCCGCCTGCTGCGGCGATAGCACCTGGGCAAACATCTGTGGAGCCTGGTCCATCTCGATCCGAGGCTTCATCAGCTTGCCTTCCATATTCGCGGGTACGGCGGCGATCATCGCCATCTGGAACGGCGTCATCTGTCCCGCGTATCCTTGGCCCATGCCTTCAAGTCCCAAGTCGAAAAGGGAAATGTCCTTCCCGGTTACAATCGTCGACTGTTGCGGAGCGATCGAGCTGGCAACGGCGGTCGAGCTGGTATTCAAAATGTTCGGGAAGAACTTCTGCAGCAGTGCATCTTCGGGAGTCTCCACCGGTCCGATCCCGAATAGGCGAGCAGTTTCTGCAAGACGCTCACGCCCAAGTTCGATCGCAAGCTGGGCGAAATACTGGTTGCTCGATACCTGATAAGCGAATTGGATATTTTTAGGCTCGCAACCGCCGTCACAGGCCCCTGTCACCGATCCGTCGGGCTGGAGCTTTTGCGTAGCATCAACGATCGGACGTGATCCGCGGGTGGGTTTGAAACCGTCGGCGTAGCTGGGGAATTGTGTGTTCTGCTTTCCGGCTCGAAACGCATAGATCATTGTGAAGGTCTTGAATGTAGAGCCCGGAACGTAGAATTCCCGGGTGGCTCGGTTTAATAAGGGCTTGTCGCGACTATTGCCTTCTAGTTTCAGGTAATCTTCTAGATTCTGGGCTTCTGCGAGGCTGAACGAGGGGTTCGAGTACATAGCCAGAATGTCGCCATTTTGCGGATTTAAGACGACGATAGCACCTTTTTTACCTTCAAGTTGATTCGCGATATAGCTTTGTAAGTTTTTGTCTATAGTTATCTTAACATCCTTTTGTTGCTCCTCTTTTCGCCTGATGGTAGTTAGCACTTCCCAAGCTTCCGGCGTCGGGTCAGAAATCCGTTTGTAGAGGGTTCTTTCAAGTCCGGGCGTACCGCGTTCCGTACCCAGCAGGTGAGCCATTTCGCGCTCCAGCGAGAATGCTCGAACGATATCACCGTCCTGATCCTTCTTGTAGTATGCGAGTGCGTCAACGAGTTTGCCGTTCCGATCCAGCATCCATCCACGAAGGTTCGCTGCCGTTGCACGCCGACCGCGAAGGTCTTTATACGCCAGATCCTGAAAATCTTGGTTCGATTCGTCGGCAAAATACGTCCAGTAAACTTGGAAGCTAAAGACCCCAAATGCAAGAAAAATAAAGACAAACTGCCACACCCGAATGCTCCGGTTTGCTACAGTCAGGGTAAGCTTTTTCTTGACTTCTTTCGGCAGGTCGAACTCGAACAGGAACTTAAGACCATTTAAATTATCGAAGAAGGAAAGGATGAGAAATCCCAATAGAACGCCCACGCCGACGATGTAGATGATCGTTAATCCAGCAGGGGTGCGTTCGAGCACCTGGCCGCCGAACAAGGCTTCAGGCGACCATTTGCTCCAGTCGATCTGTGACAGAAACGCGAGCATTTATGCTTCCCAATCCTTCTTTTCCTTCTTGATCTCGATCCCGGTCTCGGTCAATGCCGACTGAGGTGCGATATCGCTTGGTGGCTTTGAAACCGATGCGAGCAACTCTTTTTGTAGATCGATCGCCGCGACAGTCGGCGCCAGGCCCGAAACGGCGTCATCGGAGGCCGGAACACGACCGATAGGAAGTGTGCCCTGAGATAAGTCGCTTCTGGTTTTATCGGCACCCTCGCTACTGCTCGGGTTTCCACCTTCCGTTCTGCTTGTAAACTGCATATCTCCAACCTTGTACGCCAGAGTCGGAGCGACCTCAACCGGAGCCTGGGGTGTAAACTTCACGTCGACCTTTACCAGACCAAACAATAGACTGTCACCCTGAACTATCTCCACCGCCTTTCCATAAACGATACGCTCGCCCCGAACGAATGTTCCGTTTGTCGAGCCGGTGTCGGCGACGATGAGTTTTCCTTCTTTGTTAAGCAAAAGGGAAGCATGAGCCTTTGAAATGCTTTGATCGTCGATCGCTACGTCGTTTTCTTTCGTGCGACCCACAGAAAGCCGCTTTCCCTCTTCCAGGCTAATGTCGCGCACCACGGGTTTGCCGCCAGCAACAAATGAAAGCCGCAATTCTCCCGAGTATTTCTCTGAAATTGCTCCCTCGGCTAATAGATCGTTCGACTTCAGATTATCGAGCGTTACATCAAGTTCCGCGTCTTCTCCGTCGGCGTCCAGCTTGTCGAAACTAAGGTAGAGTTTCACGCCGGTCGTGAAATAGTCTGGTTTAACTTCGATCGAAAGCGGGGCGTGGGTGAAGTAGTGTCTATCATTGATGTGGTCGACAGCGGCGATCAGAAACTCATTCTCGAGCTTTTGCAGAGCACCTGCTGCATCCGTTGAGAATTTGTCCCACTGCATCTTTAGTTTGATATTGTGCGGGACGTACTTTTGCCTGTCGCCGTTCTCACGTACTTCGGCGTCCATCATCGACTTCATCCGCTCGATTATTTCGCTGGTCGCAAGCGAGCTTGATGGCTTCCAGCCCCGGCCCGTGAGACGGTCGAAGATGTCGCCGATCTTCGTCAAGGAACCTTTGACGAGCCAGTCTATCGAGAAGGTTTTCTTCGCAATGGGCGGGGATTCCGGCATTTTTTCTGCTGTCGTCATTCTAAGCCAATTGGAATACGAATAGAAACAGCAGAACGTTCGCGAAAACCCGCTCGTATCGAGCTGTTCGAAATCCCGAGATGTTAATGGCTTTTGCGAACTTTGCACCTATAATGTCGTATGAGGATAGAGCCACTCTTCCGGCTTTTCGTGTACGCATAATGCGGGAGCTTTCATTAAGCAATTGCCGGATCGACAAACGTTACGACGTGGTCGAACTTCTCGGACGCGGGAGTTACGCAGAGATCTTCATCGCGCGTGACACCCTTGCGTCGCCGCAGACGCCGCACAAGGACGTGGTCATCAAGGCTTTGAACGTGTTCCTACAGGATGATCTCGACGCCGACCTCGAACGGACGCTCGTCGAAAATTTTCAAAACGAAGCGATCGCGTTAGATCGCGTGCGTCATCCGAACGTTATCAGCCGGCTTGGACACGGCACCGCTCGTGATCTCGCAGGAACAGTGTTCCATTATCTTGTTCTTGAATTCATGGAAGGGGGCGATCTGCAGAAGGCGTCGAGGGCCGAGCAGATCTCGCTGAAAAAGGCCCTGCATTATTGCGAACAGGTCTGCGCCGGTCTCCGACATGCCCACAACCACGGCATTATCCATCGCGACATTAAGCCTCAAAATCTTCTCCTTTCTAAGGATAGAGCTATTGTAAAGATTGCGGATTTTGGCGTTGCTCGGATTCATCAGAATGATGCTCCGATAACGCGCGTCGGTACCAATGTATACGCTCCGCCGGAGCACAGTCCGTTCGTTACACCCGGTGGGGTTGCGACGGTAGCAAAACTCTCGCCGGCATCAGATATTTATTCACTCGCAAAATCGCTCTACGCCATAGTCACCGGCGAAGCTCCGAGGTTTTATACAGGGCAGGCAATAACCGACCTACCCATATCATGCCGCGACGAAGAGTGGGCGGCTGAACTGAAACGCGTGCTTGGCAAGGCGACCCTCGAAGATCACGAGTTGAGGCATCAGTCGATCGACGAGTTTTGGAAGGACCTTGAGGACCTCCGTCGATTCGCGGCGGATTTCGAGACGGCGACAACAGTCAGGCCGAAGATCCATCCGACTCCGCAGGCGAATGTCGCCAAAGGCTATTCACCGATCGCTCCTCAACAACCGAGGTTTAACACATCGCGGGAGTTGAAACTCAAGAATGCGTTCGCGCCGGCTCAGTCGCCGCTGCGGATAGACGTCGAGAAGCTGCCGAGAACTCCCGCCCTTCAGCCGCGGCCGATGAAGCAGCGCGTTGAAGATTATTGGCCCAATCAGATTCAGGAGCAACAGAAGAATGTTCTGAACTCAATTGTCGAAGAGGATGCCGCTGTTGAAACTAAGCGGAAAAAGCGACGCTTTCGTCGCTGGGCTGCTTTTGCTGTGCTGCTCCTTCTGTTTGCGACGGGACTTTATGCCACTTCAGTTTTCCTGAGCGGCTCTGGTATCTTGAACGGCATGTCGATCGGTTCGTCCGAGAAGACCGGTAAAGCCAACACCGATATCAATCTTCGGCCCGAGCCCAGTGCCGATAACGCGGCGATCGGCCTCGTGACAAAAGGTTCACGAGTGCGAATACTAAAATCGCAGAACAATTGGCATCAGGTAGAGGTTATCGAACAGGGAAGGCAGATCGACCAACCGCTCGCAACGAACCGAGGCTGGCTGCACGGAAGGTATGTAACGATGGATTGAAGTTCAGAGGTCAAGCTTTAGCTTGTCTCCCTTGATTACGGATTACTTTTATACCGGAGGCAAGCTAGAGCTTGAACTCTAATACCTAAAACAGAGGAAACATTGAGCGTATTAGACAAAGTCAGAAGATGGATCGACGGCGAGTCGGCTGAGACCGTTCTCGAACAGGCGGCTCGCGACGCGCAGGTAAAGCCTCGCAGCATTGCGGAGGAGTTCATCGTGAAGATCGCCCGTGAGATCGAGGGCGTGATGCAGCGCGAGATGGTGCCGCTGCCGCAGGGAACAACGATCATACCGAGCGAATATCTCATTTTCTTGTCCGACGTCGATGATAAAGAATGGCAGGGAGTTAAGCGACGGGGCCTAGAACAAGGGCTGTATCACATCCTCGCCGAACGTGCGAAAGAGATCGCCGGAAAGAAGAAGCTTGAGACCAAGTCGTTCGTTCTGGAACTTCGCGTTGACGGCACCCTCGATAAGGGCGAGATCCGCGTTCAGCATAGCTGGGAAGATTCCTCTACAGGCAAAACAGGCGTGCTCGCCCGACGTAATAGCCTGGAATTACCTTCGGACAAGCTGCCGCCGGCTTCACAGGCCGACCTACGAGCAACCAGTCCGAATCTGGATCGCCAGATACCGACTGAACGGACGCTGCCCCCTCAGCCGGCTCCTATTCGACCGAACTTCGTCCAAACGCATCAGTTTCAGGCCCCGCCGCCAACGATCGCAACGACCGGCATCAGTGAGGCTGAGCAGCTTCCGCCCGAAGACGGCGAAGTCATGACGAACGTCCGCAAGCGGTCGGTAGAGTTGTATCGGCTTGAGATCTGGTACGGCGGCGTTCGACAAAACGTGGTTCCGATATTCAACCTCGAAACATCGATCGGTCGAGGCTCAAAGTCGAAACCGGTTGACATAACTCTTACAGGAGACCCGGAGATCAGCCGCCGCCACGCGTCGGTGATCACGGATGGAAACGGTCGCTATTGGATATTAAACGAGGGCCGGAACCCGGCGATGATGGCCGGCCACGACTTGCCAAGCGGCCAGCGAATTCCCGTTCAAGCTGGTACAAACATCGCCATCGGAGCCTATATTCTACGAATTCAACCTCGATAAACGTTCGAGCTTAAGGTGAAAAGTTGCAGACCAACCGTTAGGGCAGCACCTCATAATAAACACGTAAATGGGGCAGAAAGGGAAGTTGATCGATTATTGACCTAAAACATTAACAATCGATCGACCGGGTTGACTCGCGTGGGCAAGGCGGACGGAGGCGAACTGTACGAAACAGGAAAGATTCCCTTCGTTGGGTAGTTAGGATTTAAGAATTAGACTTTCTACTTCTGCGAGGGTCGCCAAGGCTCGAAGAGCGACATTTTCCGGATAACTGAATCCCATCCTATTTGCCTCGAACTCCTCCTCATCAACTATCTGCCGCCGCCCGTCCGGCCAAACTATCACGTCGATATCGAGATCAACGTAATCGATAAAATCATCTCCGATCTGGGGCGGCATACAAATGTTAATGTAGTGGTTTCGGAGGGTGCCAGCTGGGTACTCGAAAGTGAAATGATTAAACCAGCGGTTGAAGTAGAATCGCTCGTGGGAAACCGTTCCAGCCTCAATGACACCGAGATCCTGATGCTTCACTTGATGCTCGAACGATCCGACAAGTTCGATCTTCTCATCGTCGCCGGATACAAACTCGCATTTCCACGAACGGTGGATAGTGCCGTCAAACTTTCGCGAGTTTACCGTGTAGATTCGGCTCATTCATCGTGCGAACGAACAATAAGCACTGAGCAAGGAACGTGGTGCACAACCGAGTCCGACACCGATCCCAGGATAAGCCGTTCCCACGTGTTATAGCCGTGCGATCCCACAACGACGAGATTAGGCTTGAATTCGTCAGCGGCCTCGACGATGCGACTTTCCGGCGAACCGAACAAAACCTCGGTCGCGACATTCAATGGAGGGTCGTTAAAGTAGTTACGTATGTTTTCCGCTGTTGTATCCAGTATGGTCGCAGCGTTTTCGCGGGCAGTCTTTTCGAATTCGGTCGTATCGGGAAGATAGCCTCCATAAATATCGACAGCCATTGGCACGGCCATATCGATGACGCTGATCACCTTGATCTCATCGCTCTCGCCTAATCGAAAATGCTTCAACATATCGATCGCGGCCTCGCTCTGCTTGGCTCCGTCCGTTGCGAATAGTATTTTCATCATAGCCTCCGATATTCTGAGTGGATCTAGTTCGATTTTACATCGAGAGAAAGGAATAAACTACACATCCTCACCAAGCAGCTTCGAAAGAAGTTGCTTTAGGATCAACGCCTCCGTGTCAGTCAGTCCAAGAATGGTCTGCTCCTCTATCTCGACCCACTTATGTTCAAGTAAAGGTCGAGCATCGCGTCCCTTCGGCGTGAGTGCGATCCGGGTTGAGCGTGCGTCGTTATCGACCTTTTTCCGAGTGACAAGGTCCGCCTCCAACATCCCGCCAAGGATCTTATTGACCGTCGGAGCAGCCAGGTTCAGTTTCTCGGCCAGGTCTACTTGCCGCTGCTCATCCTTCTTCCATAGTTCCAGAAGAATAAACGCCTGGCCGCTGTGGAGGCCTATATCCTGAACCGACTTCTCAAGCAGGTTGCGATGAGCTGTCGTGAGCTTTGATAGAAGGTAGCTGACAGTGTCTCTGAACTCCATAAACCCTTACTGCATAACGTCTTATGCGAAACAGTTAGCCGGATGATGATAGATTGTTAGACGGCTAATAATCTATCATCATCCGGCTAACAAACAAAGCTTAGCGTGGTAATAAATTTTGATGAGAAGGGTTAGAATAGTTTTATGAATAACGCCGAACTGCTTAGAAACAGCCGAAATTTGTTGCTTAAACTACACAAGTCATTGCTAGATCACGAGCGGAGAATATATGAAGGAATTAATGGGCCACGAACACCGGGTCAGTTCCTGAACCTTCTCTTAGAAGATCAGGATTTTGCATGGTTGAGAAAATTCTCGACCCTGATCGTCGAGGTCGACGAGATGTTTGCCCAGAAGGACGGCTATAGCGAGGAAACGGTAGAGACGCACATCGTCGCCCTGCGATCACTGGTCGCAATGGAAGACGAGGACGAGACCTTCAAGGCGAAGTATCAGTCGGGATTGCAACAGGATCTGAATGCCGCTGCTCAGCACGGAGAGTTGCGAACCCTGTTGCTTGGCGAGTAGGCAGACGAATGCCCGCGATGTTAACCGCGGGCATTCCGGAAATTAACCTCGGCCGCTCTTCTTCCAATCGGCGAGGAACGACTCTAGTCCTTTATCCGTTAGCGGATGGTGGACCAACTGCTGAATGACCTTGAATGGGATCGTCGCAACGTCGGCACCTGCTAGAGCACAGTCAACTATGTGCATCGGATGTCGGATGGAAGCGGCCAACACCTGCGTAGGATAATCGTAGTTCTGATAGATCTGAACGATGTCCGCGATCAACTGCATTCCATTCGTTGCTATGTCGTCTAGCCGGCCGATGAACGGCGAGATGTACCTGGCTCCAGCCTTTGCCGCCAAGATCGCTTGAGCCGCGCTGAAGCATAACGTCACATTGACTCCCGTGCCTTCGTCCGTGAGTACGCGAGTCGCTTTCAACCCATCGAGCGTTAGCGGGCACTTCACGACAACATTCGGTGCTATCTTCGCGAGTTCGCGGCCTTCGCTCAGCATCCCAGCAGTATCGAGCGCCGTAACCTCTGCCGACACATCTCCTTTCACGATCGAGCAGATCTTTGCGATATGCTCTTTGAAATCGACGTCGCCTTCTTTTGCGACCAGAGACGGATTTGTTGTCACGCCGTCAATGAGTCCGAGTTCATTCGCTTCGCGGATCTCGTCGAGATTCGCTGTATCAATAAAGAATTTCATTGGTTTTCCCTTATACCTAGCTTTTCTCAATCTTATTCGAACTGCACTCGGGTTCAAAATGCCAGTGCTATTCAACCGGGTTTCGCAGCGTTCCGATCCCCTCGATCGTAACCTCGCACACGTCGCCTGACCTGAGCTTCGAGACGCCTGCAGGGGTGCCCGTCGCAATAACGTCACCAGCGTTAAGCGTCATCTGACGGGAAATGTATTGGATAAGAAATTCCACGGGGAAGACCATCTGCGACGTTCGGCCTTCCTGCCTGATATCGCCGTTGACCGAGCAGGTAACTCGAATATCGGAGACGTTAAGATCTGACGTTATGACTGGTCCCATCGGGCAGAACGTATCGAACGATTTTCCCCGAGTGAACTGAACATCCTTTCGTTGGATGTCTCGAGCGGTCACATCGTTCAGGCACGAATAGCCCTTTACAAACTGAAACGGATCAACATCTTCCCCAATATTCTTGCAGGTCTTCCCGATGATCACCGCGAGCTCGCCTTCGTGCTCTACATGGACACTCTGTGTGGGAATGCGTATCGGATCTCCCGAACGTATAACCGCTGACGGAGCCTTAAGAAACAGCAGCGGTTCCTTTGGCACTTCATTACCAAGCTCGGCGGCATGGTCGGCGTAGTTTCGACCAACGCAGACTATTTTTGACGGCGAAAAATCGACCGGTATTTCTAATTCCATAACTAGGCAGGAAAAATACGACTCTAAATCTCAAGCCCCAAAATGTCGAGTGCCGCAAGTGTTGATACGCAAGATTTTGCGGAGGTTCGAATTAGCACTCCGTCAAAGTGAATGCTAACAGTACAAAAAAAGTCTTGACTTTGGCGCGTATTCGGGCTACTATTTTCTCACTGAACGCGTTTTAGTAGAACAAGGGGAACTTAATAGTGACCCGGCTTGTCGGCCGCCAGATTCGAAATCCGACTTGGAAAGTAGGTTTGGAATTACGGACGCAAGAACACTCCTGAGAATCTAGTCGGCGCGATGCTCTTGATTCGATATTGAGTTGAACGAAAAAGATGATAAGGTCCGTTGCCTGCCCGCAGCGGGCCTTCTCTTTGTCTAGGACGCCATATTTAGGTTCTTTTGCCTACGGGACCGTTTCGCTCACAACTTCACTCGTCTCGCTCACATTCTTATACTTATCCGTCGCTGTAACGTAGTAAAAGTAGGTCTTACCGGCTTCTACCGACCCATCCTGGTACGTATTCGCATTCAATAACTCTTTCGTCAGTAATGTCCACTGATCTTTAGGCAGATTGGCGTCTGTTGAACGATAAACACTATAACCCTCGACGTCGGGTTCTGGATTCGCCGGGAAAAAGATCGATATTGAGATGGGCGTTGCCGCAATCGTTATCGCTGCCGGCGCCGACGGGGCGAAAGTATCGACCGGTTTGATCTTTACGATATTCGATTCCGAACTTTCCGTCGGAGCGGCGTCGGCTCCAAGTGAAACCGCACGGACGAAGTAGAAATACTCTTTCTCGAAATCAAAGAATCTATCCTCATATGAAACATCAGAGACCGGACTCTGGTTCAATAACTTCGCAGGTGATTTCTCAGACTCAGCCCGGTAAATATTGTATCCAAGGAGGTTAGCTGGCGATGTGCCATCTACGTTCGCTGCCGGCGGAGTCCAATTCAGTCGAACGGCATCTTGCGATAGTGCGGTCGATAGAGAACCTGGAGCCGCCGCGATCTTAGCGGCCGGCTCAAGCAAGAAGAAGTTCGAGAAGGCCGCACGTTGGCCCGTTGCGTTCACGAAGCGGATGGCATATCGAATCCTTGCAGGTTGCCCCGCGAACTGCAGCGTATCTGTATACTGTAGCGTCTTCGCCCCAAAGTTGTCTTTCGTAAGTGGTATTGTGGCCACGACCTGACTGCGACTCGCGAATTCTTCCTCGGATAATGATTGCGGTGCATCCAACCGCTCCGTAAGGCGGTAAACATCGGCTCGAGCGATGTGCAAGACGCTACCTTCGGCTGCATTGAGCATCGGCATTTTCCAGCTTAAGATGACTTGGTTCCCGCGCTGAAAACCCGTTACTTCGGCCCGCTGCATGACTTTCTCGGTCGGCGGTAGCGGCGGTTTGCGCTTCCCGCACGCTCCAGCCAGGTTAAGCACGGCAAGCGCCAATGCGGCAAGGGCTGCTTTACGGCGAGAATGCTTAAGATATCTAACGATACTGGTTAAGGAGTTATGCACAATTCGGGTGTTTAGCGCTTAGAGTACGTACTGCCTAAGGTCGCGGTTTTCCACGAGTCCGTCAAGCTTTGACGAAACGTACGTTGCATCAATCATCTGTTTCTTCGGCTCGAGCTCCGATCCCGCATAACTGATCTCCTCCAACAATCGTTCTAGCAGCGTGTGAAGACGGCGGGCGCCGATATTCTCAGTGTCGCGATTGATCGCGGCCGTCATCTCAGCGAGCTTTGAGATCGCATCCTCCGTAAACTCAAGTTCGATGCCTTCGGTTCCGAGCAATGCTTGGTACTGCTTGATCAGCGAGTTCTTGGGCTGTGTGAGTATCCGTTTCAAATCGTCGATGGTCAACGCTTCCAGTTCAACCCGGATCGGGAATCGTCCCTGAAGTTCGGGAATCAGATCAGATGGCTTCGAGACGTGGAAAGCCCCGGCGGCGATGAACAAAATGTGGTCGGTACTAACCATTCCATAACGCGTGTTGACGTTCGTTCCTTCCACGATAGGCAATAGGTCGCGCTGAACACCCTCACGCGATACATCGGGATTTCCAGTCGATTCGCGACCTGCGATCTTGTCGATCTCGTCTAGAAACACGATACCGGAATCTTGTACCTTTTTGATCGCGGAGCGTTGCACCTGCTCCATATCAACCAAGCGTTCCTGCTCGTCGCGAAGGAGAACAATTCTTGCGTCGGCGACACGCAACTTGCGGCGAACCGTTTTAGATGGGAACAGATTGCCGAGCATGTCCTTAAAGTTCACGCCCATTTCCTCCATCCCCTGGCCGCCGATGAAATCCACGGTTGCACTGGCGCCTCGGTCCTGTGTTTCGACCTCTATCACTCGATCGTCAAGATCACCCCGACGAAGTTGATCCCGAAGCTTTTCACGGGTACGAGATGTCCGATCGTCGGCCTCGATGTTTTCTTCGTTATATGCAAACGAAGAAGGCGGCAACAGCAAGTCGAGTATCGCGTTTTCGGTATTCTTCTCGGCCCTTTCTTTTACTTCTTCGTAGGCGAACTGCCGCGTCATGTCGATCGCGACGTCAGTCAATTCGCGGATCATGCTCTCAACATCTCGCCCGACGTAGCCGACCTCAGTGAACTTCGATGCCTCAATCTTGATGAAAGGTGAATCGGCTATACGCGCAAGGCGTCGAGCGATCTCGGTTTTGCCAACGCCAGTCGATCCAATCATCAGAATGTTCTTTGGCAGCACGTCACGTGCGATCTCATCCGGCAGCTTTTGGCGGCGAATGCGATTACGAAGGGCGACGGCAACCGCACGTTTCGCGGCAGACTGTCCCACGACGTGCTTGTCTAATTCCGCGACTATTTGCCGCGGGGTCAGGTCGTCAAGCTTGGGTTTTGCCGCGGCGGTCTCACCGCCCAAAAAAATTGCCATTTGTCTCGCTTAGAGTTAAAGCTTTAGCTTGTGTCCGTAGCTATCGCACTGTTCTGATTTAAACCGGACAAGCTAAAGCTTGAACTATGAACTATAGCTCCTCCAACACGATCTCACTGTTTGTGTAGATGCAGATATCGCTCGCAATCCGAAGCGATTCGGCAGCGATCTCAGACGCCGACAACTCGGTGTGCGTCATGAGTGCCCGGGCAGCGGAGAGTGCGTACATGCTTCCGGAGCCTACCGATAACAAACCGTCGTCAGATGCAATGACGTCGCCCTTTCCCGAAAGAAGGAATGCATCCTGACTGTCGGCGACAATCAGCAATGCCTCAAGGTTTCGGAGATACTTATCCGTTCGCCAATCCTTGCTCAACTCGATCGCGGCACGCTCGAGTTGATTTTGAAACTGCTCCAGTTTTGTCTCAAATCGCGTCAGCAGAGTAAATGCATCGGCGGTCGCCCCGGCGAAACCGGCAAGGATATTGCCGCCCGCGATCCGTCGCACCTTACGTGCCCTGCCCTTGATAACAGTTTCACCAAGGGTCACCTGACCGTCGCCGGCCATCGCCACCTTGCCGTTACGCTGCACGAGCAGTACGGTAGTCGAGCGGATCTGAGTCATAAAGCTTGATGATAGATGTTCAAATTCAAATGCTCAAATTGACACTTCACCGTCAACTATCTGAACATTGACCTGTTTATGGCGTATCGACCAAAGATCGGGATCACGATGAGACTCGAATATGAGACGAACCGTCTCTATCTCGGCCGAGACTATGCTGAGGCGATCGAGGCTGCCGGCGGAACACCGATTCACATTGCTTTGATACCTAAGAAGGATTTCATCTCTGATATTGTATCGACCCTGGACGGCATTTTGCTGCCTGGAAGTGCATCCGACATCGATCCGGGATACTGGAACGAGGATCCTCATCCGACGATTGGACGAGTGATACCTGAGAAAGACCAGACCGATCTGATGGTTTTGGCTGAAGCCGAGGAGAGGGGCCAGCCCGTCTTTGGCATCTGCTTTGGGATGCAGGCTTTAAATGTTTCCCGCGGCGGATCGCTTATCCAGGACATCGAAACAGAGATTAAAGATTCAATACAGCATCGGCAGGGAATTCCACGTGCTCGCAACTCGCATTCGATCAAAATAGCGTCTGAAAGCATCATAGAAAAGGCCTTAGGTGTCGGGTCGGTTACAACGAAGGTGAACTCGCACCATCATCAGGCTATCCGTAACGTAGGAAAGAATTTACGGCCTATCGCCTGGGCTAATGACGGTGTAATCGAAGGGGTTGAAGATACACGTGAGGGGCGATTTTCGCTTGGGGTTCAGTGGCATCCCGAGCTTTCATGGTCCTGGGATGCTCTTTCTGGGAATCTCTTCGGTATTTTCGTCAAGGAGTGCGGGACGAGGAGGGCCGCAGCCCTGAGCTAGATTGGTGTGATACTTCAAGTCGATAACTATATTATTTACAATGATTAGACTTGTTACGTTTAATTAATCGGTGGTAATACATGAAGTTAGAGGTTAGTTTGCAGTGATACGTTAGACTCGGCAGTAAACGCATTTGATACAGCAATTACACTCTTTTAGCCAGGTGAATTCAAGCTGTCGATCTACGCCATCTAATTTAATTTCTAGATAGAGTTATGAGGAATTTTTAATGCAAAATCCTTTCATTATCGGAATACTAGCTTGGATCTTCCCTGGAGCCGGGCATTTCATACAGGGGCGGACTACGAGAGCTTTGCTAATAAGCGGAGCTATTTGGACGATGTTCATAGTCGGCGTCTTCAGCGGAGGTGCATACTATCCCGGCTTTGAATTCAAAGACGGTCAGCTTCTGTATCTACTAAACGTGTTCGCGAAGCTCGGCAACGGTCTTGGATGGTTGGTTAGCTTCCTGATGTCAGTGACGCCTTCGCCGGATACTCCTGCAATGGCTACATTTGAGTACGGCGGGCGTATGGTCGAAGCGGCCGGCTTGCTCAACTATCTCGCTGCTATCGATGCGTTAGACATCCATTTCGGGAGGAAGAAATGATCCACTTTTTCTATCTCGTCGGTTTTGGCCTTCTAATCTCCGTTGTCTTTGGCTCTATTTCGAACGGAACGACCAACGAAAAGCTCCGGTATGGAACCAAAACGTTTCTACAGTTCGTCGGGATAAGTCTGTTAATTGCTTGGGTTCTCTATTTCATTCCTTGGTAGAACGATGCGAAGGCTCGCCACGAGCATCCTCCGCGACTTCGTATTGGGGCATCCATTCATCTAATGTCGCTGCGACAAACCGAAGCAATTGTTATCAAGAGCTATAGCTTGTCCGAAGCGGATAGGATCGTGGTCTTCTTTACTCGTGAATCCGGGCTTGTTCGAGGTGTTGCAAAAGGGGCAAAGCGGCTTCAAAGCAGATTCGGGAGCACGCTTGAACCCTTCTCAACGGTTAATCTTGAGTACTTCCAAAAGGATGAGCGCGAACTTGTTTCGATCCAGTCTGTGGATCTGCTTCAATCCAGATTCGCAATCGCCAGCGATCCTGAATTCCTAAAAACCTATTCCTACATCGGCGATTTATTGACTGAATTTTCGTTTCCACACGATGCGGACGAGAAGCTTTACCGAATGCTGTCCGCCTGCTTGTCGGCAGCGGAATCCGATCGAGGACTGGCGTCTGTTGGATTGTATTTTGAGCTTTGGCTCCTGCGGCTGTCCGGGTTTCTGCCTGACTGGAGGAGTTGCGAGGTTTGCAGTCGCCCCACCGACCCATCCGAAGAATACCTACTGGTGCCCGGCTTTCATTTACAGTGTCCTAACTGTAAGCGCAGCTACGTCATCGGCATGATCAACTCTGCGGACATGCAAGTTTTCGCTGCAGTTCAGCGTCTTTCCCCGATCGACTTCATCCAGTTCTCGTCGACAAATCAGGAATCGGTTGCGGTGATCTCTAGCGTAATGAAAAAGCTGATTGCACAAGCTCTCGGCCGCGAAGTCGCGGGCGCCGCAGGTTTACGGTAAACTCGAAATTTCGGGGAACCTATGCGGACGAGTTTGACGATCTCCAGATACTTGATCGGCGCGATCGTGCCATATTTTCTATCCGCGTGGCTGCTTCTCAGCGTCATTCTTTTTGTACAGCAGGCTAGTCGTTTCTCCGACATTTTTTTCAGCGTTAACATTCCAACAAATCTTATCTGGCAGCTAGCCGCGGCTCTGATCCCGAATGTGATCGCGTTTACCTGCCCGATGGCCGCTCTCGTTGGGATCGTCATAGGACTTACCAAAATGCAGGGAGACAGCGAGCTTGTCGCTATCCGGGCTGCGGGGGTTGGAAATCTGCAGATCCTGTTCCCAATAGCCCTGCTTGGAATGTGCCTTACGGGATTTACGTTCCTGGTTAACCTTTACGGTGTGCCGTTCGCGTCTCGATTGGTTAGGAACGTCGCGATGCAGACCGCGATCTACAAGCTCGAGTCGCCGATCGAACCTGGAGTGTTCAATACAGAGGTCGCTGGCTACACGATCTATGTGAAGGATGGCGATATAACCGACGGCCGGTGGAAAAACATCTTCATCCACACTGAGAATGCGAAAACCGGTGAAGTGCGTCTGATAACGTCCAAGCAAGGACGTATAGATTCCAGTGATCAACTCTCCGAGCTGGTGCTCGAAGATGGCCTTTCAACAACGATCACGACTGACGGCCGCGGACCGGAGAAGTTCGTATCCGAAAAGATAGGTGAAGTGAGGTTTGCCATCAAGACGCGCCGCGACGAGCTGGTCCAGAGGCTATCGAGTTCTGAAAGCTCCGTCGAAGAGCTCGGGCTCAACGAACTCTCCGAGTATGCAAAGAATAGGGAAGGGAAGGAGAGTCTTGAGGCAGGGATCCTCTGGCAACGCCGAGTCCTTCTAAGCCTTACACCTCTGATCTTCGCGATACTGGGAGCCGGACTTGTCTTGCGATTCAATCGCGGCGGCCGCGGTTTTGGTCTTGTTGTATCGTTACTGAGTCTGATAACGTATTACCTCTTAGCATTTCTGGGTGAACAACTGATCCGAACAGGCAGGTTCGGGATTCTTTCAGGAGGATTATTGCCGGTCGGATCTGCGCTGCTCGCCATAATTTGGTTGAGCCTTGGCATAAGACTCAATTGGTTCAGCGGTTTAGCGGAGATACTTGAGCAGGTACATGAACGTGTATCTAGTCTGATTTCGCGTGACCGAGGGCAAAGCCTCTTTCGGGATATGACGACCGGACTCCGAGATTTTGACGCACTGGTAAATTTGGTTCGTTATTATCTATTAACCCTTGCCTTTCTATCTTCAATTTTCCTAATCTTCACCGCATTCGAACTTTGGCGATATGCAGGTACCATGGACGGCGGCGTTTCGATTCTTGTCCGGTATCTGGTGTATCTTACGCCATTTGTTTATCTTCAGCTCGCGCCATCTGCTGCAATGGTGTCGATCCTAGCCACCTTCGTTATTAAGTCTAGGCAGAATGAGATCGTAACGTGGACGGCAGCCGGGCAGAGTGTTTATCGGCTGCTGGTTCCGTGCTTCGGGTTAATGTTGCTTCTAGGTCTCGTCAATTTTGGTATACAGGAGATAGTAGCGCCAGGAGCGAACCTGTTGCAGGATCGTTTCAGACAACAACTGCGAAGCCGCGGCTCGTATGCCTCAGCTGGCGGTTATTGGGTGGCCGATCAATCCCGAATTTACTCATTCGTATATAATGAGCAGGCGTCTGATAACCGTAACCGAATCAATACATTTAGAGTCTATGAATTTGCGGATAATGGGGGGGAGTTGCAAACCGTGTACCGTTCAGACTTTGCTCATTGGAGCGGTGACCGGATCATTTTGAATGGGAGTGTGAAGAAAACGTCACTGAGCCATGGTGAAGTGAGCAACTCGGTGGAAGAAGTGGGGGAGGTTTTTGCAAGAAGCGATCCCTTCAAGGAAGTTCGAAAGAAACCTAGCCAGCTATCGATTACGGAAGCACGGGCCCGGCGGGATGCGAGTGAATCGGGTCTAGAACGCGATCTTTTTTCGGTCGCGATCGAACGAAAATGGTCCACAATAGTACTTCCATTCATAATCGCACTTTTTACCGCTCCGTTCGCTTTGAGTTTAAACCGGAAAGGAAAAGCGGCAACCGTTAGCTTCGCGGTAGGACTTTGGCTCATTTTTATGGCTGCGACTTCAGTATTCGAACAGTTTGGCCTGAACGGGACTTTACCAGCATATGTTGCGGTTTGGACTCCACTGTCATTGTTTGCGACGCTCGGAATCTATTTGTTGACGAGAGTGAGAACGTGATCGTGAAGATGAATAAGGATTCCATCATTCTACTACACGGGTTCTTCCAGCTTCCGCATCTGGAGAAGAAGAGAGTTGTCGACGCGATCAACGACTACTTCGACTCGATGGATCGTGAACCGATAAGAGCAGAGCACGACCAGGCATTCGCGAAATTGAAGGAAGAGGATCCTACGTTCGAGTGCAAATGCTGCGGACGGGGCTAACTCTCTAATTCTCTATTGAAGTTTGAGGCAGATATATTCGAACAGCGTCTCGCTTACAGATCCCGCACGTACGCGGCTGCGGATATCTCCCTTGATCAGATCTGAGCCACGCGGATCAAGCGAATTGTTTGAGGCGTCGAACGATCCCGTCCTATCGAGATAGACAGTACGCTTTGAACAATCGACTGTTGCTCGTTGGATTACAAAGGCTGATTCTCTCGGAAGACTGTAGCGGCGGTTGAAGGCCATCGCATTTGTCGGGACGATCTTGACCCAAAACTCGAAATTTGTGTCCGATTTTGGCTGCATGTCGCGAGTCAAAAGCGAGTAGCCGCGACTGCCTTCGGTTGGTTTCCCTAAAGTCGACCAGAACTTCTCAGCCAGAAACTCGCCGCTCATAGGTGTAGGCTCATTACTCTTGTCCTGCCCGAAAACAGACGCACTAATTACTAGTAGAAGAAGCGGTAGAATTTTTCGCATAGGCTAATTATGTGCAGATACGTCGGATTTGCAAGTCCTTATCTACGTCAGCCGACGCCTGATGGAGATTCGTGCGAATAGGGTCGGTCCGTCTCAGCTTCTATGAAGTTGTGGCCAACAAGATCGCAAATCGCAAACTTTAGATAGCAAGATGATCGGTCGGTTTGCCCGTGATCGTTGAATCAAAGTAATCTAATGACCACATTCTTACTTAATTTGGGAGAAAAAGATGAAGAGAATTCTGAGTGGGGCGATTCTGTTCGCTCTGACCGCTACGAGCCTGTTCGGCCAGGCTGCCAACGAAGCCGATTTGATTGCCAGGGCCCGAAAGATTCACAAGGATGTTATCACGCTAGATACGCACGATGACATAAACACCTCTAATTTCACTAAAGAACGCAATTACACCCAAGATCTGCTGTCGCAGGTTACGTTGCCGAAGATGAGGTCTGGAGGACTCGATGTTGCGTGGTTCATCGTATATACAGGCCAGGGAGATCTCACGCCTGAGGGCTACGATCGGGCATACAAAAACGCCATCGATAAGTTCGACGCGATACATAGATTGACCAAAGAGATCGCGCCCGATCAGATCGAACTGGCTTTGACGAGCAAGGACGTTCGACGTATCGCCCGATCTGGGAAGCTTGTTGCGATGATCGGCGTGGAGAATGCATACCCGATCGGGACCGACATTAGCCGCATAAAGGAGTTTGCCGATCGCGGAGCTCGGTACATGTCACTGGCGCACAATGGCCACAGCCAGCTTGCCGATTCGAACACGGGAGAACGGGAAGGAAAGTGGATGCATAACGGCCTAAGCGATCTGGGCAAACAGGCAATTGTCGAGGCGAACAAGTGGGGAATCATGGTCGATATCTCGCACCCGTCAAAAGAAGCAAATAAGCAGGCGATCGCACTGAGCAAGGCTCCTGTCATCGCGTCGCACTCTTCGGCGCGGGCGATCGCGAATCATAGTCGCAATCTTGATGATGAAGAGCTTGCGCTGATCAAAGCTAAGGGAGGCGTTGTCCAGGCGGTTGCGCTGAAGGCTTACGTAAACGTCGACAAGAGTGCCAAAAGGGCGGACGCGTCCGCAGCGATCATGAAGGAGTTTGCAGATAAGGAAGGATTCACGATCCTCGAGCGTCCCGCTGTGATCGCGATGTCTGAGGCCGACCGGGCCGCCTACGGAGCTAAACTCGCAGCCATCCGAAGTAAGGCCGCACAGGTCATAGCTGAGCGCCTAAAGAAAGAAGCACCGGATGTGGATGTGAAAGATTTTGTCGATCATATCGACTACCTGGTTAAGAAGATGGGTATCGATCACGTCGGGATCGCATCAGATTTCGACGGTGGTGGCGGCGTCGAAGGGTGGAACGACGCGTCCGAAACTTTCAACGTCACACTCGAGCTTGTCCGACGGGGATATACCAAGAAGCAGATCGAGAAGATCTGGAGTGGAAACCTACTTCGCGTGTTGGATGAGGTTCAGAAGGTTTCGAGAGAATTGAGATCCAAATAGAACATGAAAATATACATTGGGACCTTCCTCATAGCATTTTCAACACTCGCTCTTGAGATCACGTTGACGCGAATCTTAAGTGTTACTACTTGGTATCACTTGGCCTTCTTCGCCATTTCGACCGCAATGCTAGGAATGACCGCCGGGGCCACAACCGTATACCTCAAGAAGCGGGAAATAGAACGGCGAAGTCTCGACGATACGGTAGCGCTTTCATGTCTTGGATATGCGATCGTGCTGCCCGTCGCCCTTGCTCTCATCTGTTTGATTCCGGTCAAACTGGAACCGACGCTGATGCCGGTTCTTTCGCTTCTATTGATCACGGCCCTGTGTACCACTCCATTCTATTTCTCTGGAGTTGCCCTCTCCGTGCTCTTGACTAAATACGACCTTCCGATCGGCCGGATCTATGCCGTTGACCTTATCGGTGCGGCTCTCGGGTGCCTTTTTGTCCTCGCCGGACTCGAAGTATTCTCGGCGCCTACTCTAGTCCTGATATGTTCCTTTATAGGTGCAATGGCCGCCTTCGTCTTTGCGTTCGGGAGCACGACCTTTCGCAACCGCAAGCTCCTTATCGGCGTATCGGTCGTGCTTTTTTCCCTCGTTACCGTGAATTCACTAACCCACTTCGGAATCTACCAGTACGCTACGAAAGGTAACTTTGTCTCGATCGATCAAATACTGATTGAGAAATGGAATTCGTTCTCACGGGTTGTTGTCTTGAAACCGACCGAGCAAACTCCTCCATATTGGGGGCCGAGTCCGAATATTCCTAAGAATGAAATAACCACGACCTATCCCATGAACATTGATGGGGATGCCTTTACCTCGGTTCGGAAATTCAGTTCGCCTGCTGACATTGAAAATCTACGCTACGACATCACAAATATCGCTTATTTTCTCAGGCCCTCGGGGGGAGCCTGTATCATCGGTGTTGGGGGCGGGCGAGATCTGCAGAGCGCTCTGCTTTTTGGGCAGGAACGCGTTTTGGGAATCGATGTAAATCCCGTGTTTATCGACCTTCAGCATAAGGAGTTCAGGTCATTCGCTGGGCTCGGAGCCAATCCCGCTGTCAGGCTTGTCTCGGATGAAGCTCGCAGCTATCTTACACAAACCGACGAAACATTCTCGGTCATACAGATGTCGATGATCGACACTTGGGCTGCAACTGGTGCGGGTGCCTTCTCGCTTTCGGAAAACGGTCTCTATACCGTCGAGGGCTGGAATGTGTTCTATGATCGCCTTGCTGACAACGGCATTTTCACGGTATCTCGCTGGTTCAATCCCGACAATCCGGCAGAGACGGGCCGAATACTGAGCCTGGCCGTCACAATGCTCCTCCGGCGGGGAATTGCTGACCCATTCAAACACGTCGCACTTGTCACGGTAGGGAAGATATCGACGCTGTTGCTGAGCAAACGTGCTTTCGGCAGTGACGATATTTCTCGGCTCCGATCCGTCAGCTCGGAGATGCAATACGACGTGTTGGTCGCTCCCGGTCTCGAAACCCCATCGGATATTCTGGGCCGGATAGTCTCGGCCCGATCTGAATCCGAACTCTTTTCCGTGATTAAGGATGCGCCCTATAATTTCGAACCTTCCACCGATGAAAGCCCGTATTTCTTCAACCTGCTACGGCTCACAAAGATGGATCTCGCATTTCGGTCAAGTCAGGGGGTCGCTAGGGGGAACCTTCTCGCCACTATCACCCTGGTGGGACTCATCGGTTGTCTTACTGTCTTATCGGCGATCACCGTGCTCATACCACTTTTTTCGGGAATCCATAAACAAAAAACGAGTTCAACCGTTGAACCGGCGCATTTGCTTGGGGCGATCTACTTTTGCCTCATCGGTGCCGGATTTATGTTTGCTGAGATCGCCATCATCCAGAAACTCACAGTCTTCCTCGGGCATCCGATCTACGCACTCGGGATTCTCCTGTTTACGATCATTGCAAGCACAGGCATGGGCAGCTTTCTAAGTGAGGTAATTCCAGGAACAAAGCGATGGTTCATGCTACTGCCGATTCTGGTAGCTGTAGTCATTCTAGGCGAGTTATTCGTCCTTTCGTTTCTTGTTACCCAATACATTACTCAGCCAATTTTCAGTAAGGCAATTCTTTGCATAGCGGCGATCTTTCCGCTTGGGGTGCTCCTTGGCATCTTTTTTCCTCGAGGAATGAGATTATTTAAGCCTCTTGTCGCTGGTGACACACCGTGGTTCTGGGCTCTAAACGGCATCTTTGGCGTTCTTAGTTCAGCCACGGCAGTTTTTGTATCGATCTACTTCGGCATTTCCGTGAATTTTTACGTTGCTGCGGCATGCTATCTACTAATTTTACCGGTCGTCATCCGTGCTGCTGGATTGTATACGAGCGAATCTCTTTCGAGCCAAGTTGCGAACGCGACGTAACGAGCTGCCAAGTCAATGCCCCATGGAATGTGTCTCGGCGCAGATCCCTATTCTACGAAAGCTGCGGTGACGCATTACGTTAATGGTCGGTCGGACGATGGTTGAGAGATAACTTCAACTATTTTTGTGATGTCTTTCTCAGCGCGTTTACGCGTAGAGGGTATGAACAACTCTGAAGGAACGAATAGCATGGCAAATCTTTCCCCCGAACGAATCATGGAAGTCGGCATGGCCTTTTGGCCGGCTCGGACGCTTTTGACTGCAGTTAAGATTGGTCTGTTTACGGAACTCGGGTCTTCGCCGAAGACCGGCCAGGAGCTGAAAGACGCGCTCGGCCTGCACGACCGATCCAACCCGGATTTCTTCGACACCCTTGTCGCACTTAAGTTTCTTCACCGCGAAGGCGACGGCGAAGCGGGAAAATATTCTAATACACCCGAAACCGCGGCGTTCCTTAATCGAAACAGTCCGGCTTTCATGGGTGGATTTCTCGAGATGGCTCACGACCGACTTTATTCGTTTTGGGGCAATCTGGCGGATGGGCTGCGAACCGGTAAGCCGCAAAACGAGACTAAGCACGGCGGAGCAGGCGTATTCGAGGAACTCTACAGCCAGCCCGAACGTCTAGAGCAGTTCATGGATGCAATGGCGGGTATCTCATACGGCAATTTCGCAACGCTAGCGGAAAAGTTCGATTTCTCTCCTTACAAAACGCTCGTGGATGTCGGCGGGGCGACGGGACTTCTCGCGACACTCGTCGCAAAGGCTAATCCGCATATGTCCTGCACGACAACAGATCTTCCTCCCGCAACAGATATCGCGAAAAGGAAAATTGAAGCAGCGGACGTGTCAGACCGCGTAAGGGCGGAACCGATCGACTTCTTTAACGATCCGATCCCGGCTACAGATGTCGTTACAATGGGAATGATCCTGCACGACTGGAACCTAGAAAAGAAGATGATGCTCATCCGCAAGGCATACGACGCTTTACCGGAGGGCGGGGCGTTTATCGCCATCGAGGCCATCATCGATGACGCCCGTCGTGAAAATGCCTTCGGCCTGATGATGTCACTGAATATGCTGATCGAGTTTGGCGACGCATTCGACTACACGCACGCCGATTTCGATGGCTGGTGCAGGGATGTTGGCTTCAAACGAACCGAGTGCATCCACCTCGTCGGCCCGGCCTCGGCCGTCGTCGCATATAAATAATGGAACGCGGACATTCGGGTCCGCATCCTCACTTCACAAAAGGGAACGGGCTCACTGGTTTGGCGGGCCTTTCGTACCTGCACCGAGAATTTGCTCGCGGCGAGGTTCGAGCATTTTCAAGGACGAGAATCAGAACGCCGTCCACGATCTTTGCTTCGGGAAATTCGAGTGTGTAAGGCGGCGGGAATTAAAGACGAACCACGGAACGAATAGAAAAATCCTCCAGATCACAACCCGCGTCGAGTCTTGAAGTGCGGCGAACCGGTGTAGTATTTGAAGAAGTTCATGAACGAGATAAATGTCGCACTTCTTGGCTACGGGATGGCATCGCGGGTTTTTCACGCACCGTTTATTACTACAACGCGGGGCCTCAAGCTCACCAAGGTTTTTGAACGTCAGACCTCGAATTCCAAGGATGAGTATCCTTTCGTTGAGATCGTTCGCGATCTCAACGAACTTCTAGGGGATGAATCGGTCCACCTGATCGTCGTTGCGACCCCAAATTCGACTCACTTCGAGGTGGCCAAACGAGCCCTAGGGGCAGGGAAACACGTTATCGTGGAAAAGCCGTTCACGCTCACCTCTGCTCAAGCAAGAGAACTGATAGATCGTGCCGCGAAGAACGATCTTCTCTTGAGCGTTCATCAGAATCGCCGATGGGATGGAGATTTTTTGACCGTTCAAAAGATCGTCGAAGCCGAAATGTTGGGGACGCTCGTGGAATACGAAGCACATTACGATAGATTTCGGGACAAACCTCGCGGCGGTTGGAAGGAGTCGGACGAAGGTACGGGGGTTTTGTACGACCTTGGCTCGCACCTGATCGACCAGGCACAGGTTCTTTTCGGTGTTCCCGAAATGATCACGGCAGACATTCGAACCCAACGTGATTTCAGCAAGATCGTCGATAATTTCGAGCTGATCATGCATTACGATCGACTCAAAGTGACGCTCAAATCCGGTATGCTCGTCCGCGAACGGCTGCCTCGCTATATTCTCCACG
>JBDSLC010000170.1:0-6089 GCA_039916585.1 Pyrinomonadaceae bacterium
GGATTTCACGGTTTGCGGGATTCCGTGCATTGGCTTGAACGGGGGACCGATGTTCAAGCACAGCGAAGCTTTCTCATTCCAGATAGCGACGCAAGATCAGGAAGAAACCGACCGCTATTGGAATGCGATCGTTGGGAATGGCGGACAGGAAAGTGCGTGCGGTTGGTGCAAGGATAAATGGGGACTCAACTGGCAGATCACACCCATCGCCCTTACCGAAGGCGTGACCGATTCAGATCCGGCTGTTGCTAAACGTGTCTTTGATGCGATGATGACGATGGAAAAAATCGACATCGCCGCGATCGAAGAGGCCCGCCGCGGCTGATGGACATCATGAGCGACACAGCAAGACTGATCACCGCGTTGGAAACCGCTCCGGGTGTGATCATTCCCCTGATCCGGGAAGTGCCGCCTGAGATCCTCAAGCGTCGTCCAAGTCCTACAAAGTGGTCCGCTTACGAACACGCGGTACATCTGTCGCAATCTGATGTAGCGTTTAGGGCTCGGCTTGATCTGATCCTCGCCGCGTCAGAGCCTCTTATTAAAACAATCGAGAAGTCCTCCGAAGACGAAGCGGGTGCAATGCTCGACACCGATCTCGACGAAAGCCTCGAAAGATATGTTCGCGAGCGTGCCAGTCTGATCGAAAGACTCAAGGTCCTCTCAGCCGATGAGTGGCAGAAGACCGCTGTTCACGAGGCGTTCGATCATTATTCAGTTTTTATAATGTTCCGGCATCTGCTTAACCACGAGATGCTGCACGCCTACAGGATCGAAGAACTGCTGCTCAAAAAGGACTGGGAACCCCCCGAGTCCTAGCCCAAAAAAAAATTAAAAAAAGACTTGCGAAACCAACTAGTTGCGCATATACTTGCAACTGAACGGTTTCATATATACGAATGCGACGAGACATTTTTCAAGCCATCGCCGACCCGACTCGAAGAGGTATCATCGCGTTGATCGCACTTCAGGCGATGACGCCGAACGCAATAGCGACGCATTTCGATACGTCGCGACAGGCGGTATCAAAACATCTTCGCATTCTCGCGGAGTGCGATCTGGTAAAGCAGGAATCCATAGGACGAGAGATCTTTTACTCGCTGGAGATCGAAAAAATGAAAGAGATCGATGAATGGATGGAGCAGTACAGGAAGATCTGGGAATCGCGGTTTGAGCAGCTTGGTGACGTGCTTGAGGTCATGAAAAAGAAAAAGGAAGGGAAATAGTATGGACTTCGTTGTCAACAAAGAAACCAGGACGGTATCGATCACGGTGGAGTTTGACGCCCCGCGTGAAATGGTCTGGGATGCTTATACAAAACCGGAACTTCTCGACCAATGGTGGGCCCCGAAACCATTTTCATCGAAGACAACAGTATTAGATTTCAGAGAAGGCGGTCGACGGTTCTACGCGATGGTTAGCCCTGAGGGGCAAGAGCGTTGGGTAGTTCAGAAATATACGTCCATCACTCCGAAAACCAACTTCAAGCTTTTCAATGCCTTCTCGGATGAGAATGAAAACCTGGAACTGCCCGGTTCGGATTGGGACTTTAACTTCCACGAAGAAGACGGAAGGACGACGGTTCATGCTTCTATCTACAATGAATCGCTGGAACGGCTGGAGAGAATGATCGAATTTGGATTCCGCGAGGGAACTGCGGGCCAAATAGAGAATCTGAAAGACGTGCTCTCAAACATGAAGCGCGAACCGAACACATGAGCGTACAGAAACAGATCAAAGAATTTGTTGCGAGCCAACCCGAACCAAAACGCGATGAGATGCGGCAACTGCACGACCTCATTTTGGGAGCAAGCCCCGGCTGTAAATTGTGGTTCGTCGATGGTAGGAACGCCGAAGGAAGGGTTGTATCGAATCCGATATTGGCTACGGGTCCCGCGATCATAGGTACGCCGATGGGACGATCAGCGAATTCTATCAGATCGGCCTAAGCCCAAACAAAACTGGGATCTCCATCTATATCCTCGGTATCGAAGACAAGAAATTCCTAGAAGAAACCTATGGAAAAGATCTGGGCAAGGCGAGCGTTACCGGATACTGCATCAAGTTCAAAAAGCTTGAGGACATTAACATAGACGTGCTCGCAGCGGCGATACGATTCGGGTTTGAGAATAAGGAAGCAAAATGAGAAAGATATCAGCATGCGAATTTATGACGCTCGACGGCGTCATACAGAATGAGGAAAATGAAGGCGACGGATTCAAATGGGGCGGATGGTTTTTCCCCTATGCCGACGAGGTTACCGGAGCCGTGATACAGGAGCGCTTGGCGAAGCCGGTAGATCTGCTGTTGGGCCGCAAAACCTTCGACGGTTGGGAAACCTATTGGCCGACGCACTCAAACTTTTGGCCGAACGTCATGACCGCGACGAAATACGTCGCTTCAAACACGCGTAACGCAAGCGACTGGCATCCGACAATTTTCTTAGACGGAGATCTCGCCGAAAAAGTGCGCGATCTAAAACGATCCGATGGCCCAGACATACAGGTTTTCGGAAGCGCGGACATGCTGCGAACGCTGTTCAAGGCTGATGTCATCGACTCACTGGAGCTAATGATCATCCCCGTTACGCTCGGCCAGGGCAAACGCCTGTTTCAGGACGGCACGATCCCAGCTGCCTTTAAGGTCACAAGCAGCCAGGTCGCCCCCAAAGGCATCATTTGCGTCACCTACGAACGTGACGGCGACGTAAAAACCGGGGCTCCGCAGATAGGGGAGGACGGTCCGGACAGCAGGATCAAACGTGGAGCCTAGGCATCGCTACACTACTTTGGCTGCTCCAATGGCCACACTTCGACGACACCGTGAGCGATGGCGCAAGGGGTTTTGGAAACCATTTCGATCGCCTCGTCCAAGCTGGCCGCTTCAATGATTGCAAAGCCGGCAACCGGCAAATCGGACGTCATAAAGGCCCCTTTATTGGTTTCGACACTGATTGCTTCGGTATTTCTGACTTGAACGGGTAGCCCCGCGGTACCCATTAAAACGCCGTTGCTCAGCAATCTGGTATCGTGTGCGTGAGCGGCGTCGCGCTTGGTTTTCGGCGTTCGCTCGTAGCCCTGTTGATCTCCATATCCGATGGTTACAAATGTCGGCATATTCACTCCAATGGTCTATAAGATAGCTATCGAAATTTTAGTCCTGTCGAGTTTGTTTTCCAATACAAATAGTTCGTAACACTGAATGATTATGGCAACTATAAAGAATACTTCTGCTATGTACCTGTTTATTTTCGTGACGATTGTCCTGTCGGGTGTCGTATCGGGACAGCGAGTTCCATCCACTGGATATGCGCCCGTGAACGGGCTGAAAATGTATTACGAGGTACACGGCAGCGGCGAGCCTTTGGTATTGCTGCATGGGGCGTTCATGGCGATCTCGGGCGACTGGAATGATTGGATCAACGAATTCGCCAAAACCCGGAAAGTGATCGCCATCGACATGCAGGGCCACGGGCGTACGGCCGACATCAAACGCGATATTACTTACGAAAACCTGTCCGACGATGTTGACGGGCTGCTTGCCTATCTCAAGATCGAACGGGCGGACATCATGGGATATTCCTTAGGCGGCGGCGTAGCGATGCAGTGTGCCATTCGCCATCCGGAAAAAGTAAGAAAGGTCGTCGTGATCTCGCATCCGATCCGACGCGACGGCTGGGTCAAAGAAGCGAACGACTTTTGGCCTAACTTCAAGCTCGAGATGATGAAAGGCACGCCGGCCGAAACCGAGCGTGAAAAGCTAAATCCTGTACCAAACTCGTTCCCCGATTTCTTCGATCACATTAAAGCCACGGCACTGAAACCATACGATTTTGGCGCGGATAATATCAAAGCCACCAAAGCGCCATTCTTCTTCATCAACGGCGATGCCGACGGCGTCCGCTTCGACCACATAGCCGAAATGTACCGGCTCAAAGGTGGGGGGAACAGCCACGCTGACATGATGCCTCGAACCGATTCGAGACTGGCAATAATCCCGAACACAACGCACGTCACCCTGATGAACAAAATGTCCGTTATCATCCCGATGGTGAATGACTTTCTCGACGCGAAGTCGCAATAATGCAGGCCGAAAATACGCTCTTAGACAGGTAACTAGAATCTCCTATGGAAGTTCGTAGCAGGTCGCATAGGAATACCCAAATGTATGGCGAAGATAATTGCCGCGATGAATATGACCCTCGACGGTTACTGCGATCACACATCAATGAACGCGGACGACGAGATCCACGAGCACTATACTGACCTCTTAAGAAACTCCGGCACGGCTCTCTATGGCCGAAAGACCTATCAGTTGATGGAGTTTTGGCCGCCGCTTGTGAAGAATCCGTCGGGCAACAAAGCGACGGACGAATTCGCGGTAGTGATGGACGAGATTCCCAAGATCGTTTTTTCGCGGACGCTGGACGCTCTTGATTGGCCAAGCGCCAGACTGGCAACCAGAAGCCTTAAAGAAGAGGTCTTAGATCTCAAGCGACAAGAAGGTGAGCCCGTCCTGGTTGGGAGTCCCGGCCTGATCGCACAGCTAACGCAGTTGGGAATGATCGATGAATTTCAACTCAGCGTTCACCCAACCGTGGTCGGCAGTGGTCTCACATTATTCAAAAACATTACGGATCGCGTCGACCTTAAACTCCTTCATACGAAAACATTTGATTGTGGCGCGGTAACTCTTTACTATGAGCCAACAAGAGGTTAGCAGGAGAAGTCTATGCTGCGGATTGGTTTGGGAGCAATTGCCGGCTTCTTTACGTGGGCGATAGTCTGGCTTGGAAGTGAGACGATCTTTTCATCAATTTGGCCGGCGTTTCAGCGAACATCAAGCCGCTTTTCAAGAGGTCATTGAGCGAGGGCCACGTGCCGGACACTTTTATCCAAATTCGACTTTCCTTTTCGTCCACTGCGTTTTAGCTTCGGTCGTATCGATCATCGCCGGATTCGTCGCCTCCCTGATCGCCAGCGAGAACAAACGAGGCCCGCTCATCCTTGGCTTTCTTCTCCTGGACTTTGGTTAACTCAAGGCCGCTATGTCATGGCCGTACGTTCCGATCTGGTATCACGTGCTCTTTACCGCACTTCTCCTTCCAATGGCGTTCGTCGGCGGTAGACTCAAAGGAGCAAGCTCGTGACGAACTCCGGGGCGAGCGAACTTACTAACACCAAAATACTGGGCGGAAATTTGGGATTTGAGATCATCGACGACTAAATCCTAAACGAAACGAACCTTCGTGATGAACTTATAGTCCTCCATGCTAACGGCGCGGCGATTGTTCGCTAGTTCGTTGAGGTTGTATTTCGCATATTTGTTCGTCCGGTCGACCGCAAGCGCCCTTTTGAAATCAGCGACAGATTCTGTCTTCTTGCCGAGCTCGAAATAAGCGTAACCGCGGCCGTTGTAGGCATCAACATTGGTGGCGTCCTTTTCGATAACCGTATCAAAATCCGCAATAGCACTTATCCAGTTTCGGAACCCATTTGTCGCGTAGATCTTCCCACGTTCAAGGTAGGCCGGAGAGCTGGTTGGATTCGCTTCGATCGCCTTCGTGTAGCTTTCTAGCGCCTTCGGTAGGTCCTTCAATTCTACATAGACGTCTCCACGGATCGTATATTTCTCGTCGAGGTTTCGTGAGGACAATTCGATCGACCTATTTATGTCCTTCAACGCGCCCTGGAGATCGTACAGCATCGGGTCTTTATCGAGCAGTTCCATCGTCGCCTCCGCTCGAAGCTGATACATTTTTGACGTCGGCTTTATCTTGATTGACTCGGACGCGTTAGCGTAAACGTCCTCATACGACGGCACGTCCCAAAAATTGTACGCTGCCTTCGCAGATGGGTCAGCCGCAAGAAAAGCGTCCTCTTGAGCGGGAGTTAACCCACCAGTGTTCTTCGATGAATTTGCTTCGCTACTCTTCTTTTTGAGGTCTTCGAGGTCCTTTCGTAGTTTGATCTTCGCTGGGTCGTCCGTAGGGCTCTTCTTTGCGGATTCGATAAGGTCCTGTACCGCATCGTTCGTCCGCGGCGGGACGGAAGATCGCGGCGGCGTATTACGAACACCCAGACTGTCTA
>JBDSLC010000171.1:0-8091 GCA_039916585.1 Pyrinomonadaceae bacterium
GCGCGATTCTCACAAAATCTAACCGTCTGTTTTTATTTTCTTTCTGCAAGGTTGGAGCGAGAGACGTGATCGGAGTAGGTGGAGGTCTCGGCTTTGCGCCGGGTCGCGTCGGAGTTGGCTTCGGAGCGGGTTGGAGTGAATCTCGTGTCGGTCGGCGGGGTCGGAGCGGACGGTGGTTGTCGGCGGTTTTCAGAGTGGAGCTATGAACGCTTCAGCTGCGCAATTTTTAATCCGAAAAAGCGCGCAACTGGAGGGTCAAAAGCGCGTTTCAAAACGTCCAAAACGGCACGGCTGACGCCCATAAACGAGAGCTCCAAACGAGCTATTCGGGCGACAACTCGCGCCTTTCTACACGAACCCAACAATGTGGCACGGGCCACATTTTAGTGAATTGTGAACAGTGAAAGTGAACAAAGGCCAGTATTTATCGGAGCTTTTCACTGTTCACTATCGGCTGTTAACTGAAAATGTGGCACGTGCCACATTTTTGATTCTCAAAGTTCTCGACGCAACTCTCGCTTGTCGTTAGTTATGCCAAGCCCAAGTTGGCGCAAAAGCTGAATTTCAAAGTTGGTCCTTCCGAAAAAAGATCGTTAGTTCACCCAGCTATGCCTTTGGGTGGGCCTTAGAGTAGACGTCGATCATTTTTTCCATCGAGACTTGGGTATAGATCTGCGTGGTCGATAGTCGAGCGTGGCCGAGGAGCTCTTGGATGTCCCGGAGGTCGGCTCCCGAGTCGAGCATATGCGTGGCGAACGTATGCCGAAGCGAGTGCGGAGAGATCTTGTGAACGTCCGCACAGAGCTTGATGTATTTGTCGACCATCCTGCCGACGCTCCGAGTCGTTATCCGCGTTCCCTGATAGTTAAGAAAGCAAGCCTTGGCATCACGGTCTGCCAGCGGAGCATTCGCCAGGAACTGTGGCCGCGAGCTGTCGAGATAAAGCATCAATGCCTGAAGCGCCTCGTTGTGAAAAGGCACGATCCGCTCCTTCCGCCGTTTGCCGAAGACCCTCGCCGTACGTTCGCGATAGTCGATGTCAGTTAGATTGATGCTGACCAGTTCGCCGACGCGGATGCCGGTCGCATACAAGAATTCGAGTATCGCCCTATCCCGCCGCCCGAGATCCGTCGATAGATCCGGCGTCTCGATGAATCGAACCGCATCCTCCATCGATAAATGCGTCGGCAGTTTGCGTTCGATCTTGGGCGTCGCGACCATCTTCGCCGGGTTGGATTCGAGCTTCCCTTCGCGGATAAGGAATTGGAAGAGAGTACGTAACGACGCGAGTTTGCGGGCGATCGAAGCCTTCTTGAGCCCCGCTGTATGGAGAGTCGCCATCCATTCGCGGATCGTTAAACGGTCGATCTGCTCGACCTCGAGATCCTCACGCCTCTCGATCGAAAACAGAAACCCCCGAAACTGCTCAAGGTCCGATTCGTAATTGCGAAGCGTATGGGCGCTAAGATTGCGCTCATATTTTAGGTGCTGGAAAAACTCGGTAAGGGAAGCCTCGAAGCTCATCGCTTAGGGACATAATACCCTTTTCGCGTGCGGACGGTCAGCGCCGCATTGCCTTTCACCGCGAGAGAGATCTCGCGAAACTGACCTCGGTCGGACGCCGTATCGTCGGGATAGTAGCTGAGAATATACTGCTGCGATAGGGCGGCGATGATCTGGCGAAAAGCTTCGTCCAGCTCGCGTTCATCCAGCGGCGAGTGGACCATGCCACCTGTTTGATTAGCAAATTCGATCATTCGACGTTCCGCGGCAAGTTGGCGGATGTTCGCATTCCCACGCCGAGAGCCGGTCCGCTTGTAGTTCTCGAAGTCCGTGGTCTTGACGATATAGACCTGAACATTCGACAGTTGAAGTGCCCGTAGAGCCTGCTCTAGAGTCGCATCGCTCGCCGTATCATCGCCGTCTGAAACGATTACGATCACACGCCTGCCGGGAACTTCATTAAGGTAATCGGCGGCCTGCACGATGCCATCGAGGAGAGCCGTAGCTCCGGTAGGCTCCGCAAACATTTCTATCGCACGAGTAATAGAAGAGATCTCCGCTGTGAACGGCTGTTCAAGCTTGGTGACGGTCGATACGCTGAACAAGGCTGCCAGATCTTTTTCCGGCCTGATCACACGCCGGAAAAACTTGAGCGCGGCGCTCTTCTCAAACTCGCGGGCGATAACGACACTCGAGGAGTTATCAAACAACATCGCCAATCGCACAGGCGTTTCCGAGCGCGTGACCTCCCCGACCTCAGCCGGTTTGCCGTCGATCTTTAGATCAAAATCAGAAATTTTGAGGCTCGTAACAGCTCGGCCATTCGCGTCGATGACCGTCACGGGGATCGGTACAAGCGTAGAGTCTACTGTGATCTCCGAGTCATCAATTCTGGAAGGCGTTGGAGCCGGGGCTGCGATCCGGTCACGATCGTTATTGGTGGGAGCATATACGATCGGCGATGTTCCTTTGGGTTTCGGCGTCGGCGATTCCGCGGGCTTTACGCGGCCGGATTGCGCCGACGCGGAGATCGCAGATAGCAGAAGGATAAAAAATAGGGACTTCATCAAATCGAGGTTCTTGTTGCTTTGATGCGAGTTACGGCGATTTCGTGCCTAGACGAAGATAAGTTTTACGGCCGCAAACAGCAAGACAGCCCCAAGCACGCGACGAAGCATCAGCGAATCAAACTTCCGCGAGCCGAGCAGCGATCCGAGGACACCACCGGCGATGGCCGCGATGATCCATAGCCAAACATCCGATGGCAGTACGCTGACCTGCCGATAGTTGCCTAGAAGGCCTGCAGCAGAGTTGACCAAAATGAATAACGCTGAAACGCCCGCGGCCGTCTTTGTCTCAGACCAATTCATTAGAAGTAGCAGCGGCGTAAGGAAGATACCTCCTCCAACTCCTACCAAACCGGATAACAGGCCCATTGCAGCCCCACAGATAAGTGCGATCCACATCTTCGGCGGAACCGGATCAACGTCCCTCGAGAAACTCCATGCAAGGCGGAAGGCAGCAAACAACAGTACTAGCCCAAGCAGGATCTTGTAAACATTGGTCGGGAGCGTGATCATTCCGCCGAGGAAAGCGAACGGGATCGAAGTGACCGCGAATGGCCAGAAAAGCTTCCAGGAAAAGTGTCCGGCCCTGTAAAACTGGGTCGCCCCGATCGAGGCGACGAAAAGATTGAGTACCAAGGCGGCCGGCCGGGTTACAGTCGGAGCCACCGAAAGAAAAGCCATCGCCGCCAAATAGCCTGAAGCTCCGCCGTGGCCGACTGAAGAGTATAAAGCGGCAACGATTAAGATCGCTCCGATGATGAAGAGCTCGGCTTCCGTCAAGCTTGAGAGGCCTCCGCGGTCTCAAGCTTTGGCAACCATTCATCCCAATCCGCCAATGCCCGTGCGACTTGGATCATATGCCGCTCGCGTTTCTGTTTGACCTTCTTTCGTATCTCAACCGGCAACGGTTCAAGCAGACCGAATGTGATGTTTACAGGCTGAAAATTCTTCGTCTCGACGTTGGAAACGTATCTACATAGAGCTCCGATCGCCGACGTTTGCGGGGCAATGAGCAGGGGCCTAGAGCGGAGCGTGCGGACGGCATTCAGACCGGCGATCCACCCGGTCGCTACCGATTCTACGTATCCCTCGACCCCCGTGATCTGTCCCGCGAAAAAGAGATTGGGATTCGCTTTCGTCGCAAGCGTTTCGTTAAGGATCTTCGGCGAATTGATGAACGTGTTGCGATGGATCTGCCCGAATTGCAGGAACTCGGCATTTTCGAGGCCGGGGATCAACTTGAGGACACGCTCTTGCTCGCCGTATCTTAAGTGGTTCTGAAAGCCGACCATTCCAAAGGCATCCGCCATAAGATTCTCTTGGCGAAGTTGTACACACGCGTAAGGCTCTGCGCCCGTTCTGGGATGTCGTAAGCCTTTCGGTTTCATTGGCCCGAACCTCAAGGTCTCAGGACCCCTTCGCGCGATTTCCTCGATCGGCAGACACGATTCGAACCAGTGCGTGTCTTCGAATCGCTTCAACGGTGCTGAATTGGCAGCTAATAATTCACCAATGAATGTTTCGTACTGCTCACGATCCATCGGACAGTTGATGTAATCATCGCCGCCCTTGTCGTAGCGGGCCGCCTTGAACGCGACAGACATATCGATCGAATCTGCTGCGACGATAGGCGCGATCGCGTCGTAAAAATATAGCTGGTCGTCGCCAGTGAATCGCATTATCTCTGCAGTTAGAGCATCAGATGTAAGTGGCCCAGTCGCGATAATAGTTACCGAATCGTCGGGAATGGCAGTGATCTCTTCGCGAATTATCTCAATGCTAGAGTGAGCCTCGATCCGCTCGGTGATCATATCGGCAAACCTAATGCGATCTACCGATAATGCAGCGCCCGCAGGTACCCGAGTCATTGCGGCAACCTCCAAAACTAAGGAATCACCGCGCCGCAATTCTTCTTTAAGGAGATAGGGAGCCGATCCGGGTTCGTCTGTCTTGAGAGAATTTGAGCAAACGATCTCGGCGAGCTTGTCGGTCCGGTGGGCGGGCGTTTGGGTAACTGGCCGCATCTCGAAGAGGCGGACCTTGATCCCGGCGTTCGCCGCTTGCCATGCTGCTTCTACTCCGGCCAGACCGCCGCCGACGATATTGATCACATCATCCATATTTTGGCTTTAAGTATATCCAATTAGCCGAAGTCAGCCGAGCCACATAAGTGTTGACATTAAACAGTGTTTAATCCATTATCGTTAATGGTCTTGTCGGTCCCCGTCCGCCACGACTTTCCCACCCCGCGTACTGAACCCGCTGATTTGTAGCGAGATCTAATCATAGTTCACCGTCACAGGACGCTAAGTCCTGAAAATAAATGGAACCCTTCCTGCGTGGCGAATCGTCCGCGAACATATCTCATCCCCTTCAGTCCGACGAGACAGGTTCGGACTTCACTCATTTACCCTTCTCCGGATTCGGCATCACTACGATGCACAATCTCGGGGATTCCATTTTTTCATCGATAAATGACGCCATACTTGTGATCGACCGATTTGGCGTAATTGATCGAGTGAATCCTGCGACTTGTGAGTTGACGGGTTTTACAGCAGGTAACCTGGTAGGAAGTTCGATCGAGGTTCTTACAAGGAATAAGCGACTATTTAGAAAGCTTTTTAAGGAAACCTTAGGTGGTAGGAAGCTTGGTAACCGATTTGAGATGTATTGCAACCGGAAGGATGGATCGCGTTTTCCGGTTTCGATCTCTACCTCGTCGATCTTCGACCCTCAAACACATTCGCACAAACTGGTGTGCGTAGCCCGGGACGTCTCGGAGCGAAAGCGCTTGGAGCAGGAGTCTCGCACTATCTCGCAGATCATCCATGGGGTAACTGCGACCGCGAATTTAGAAGACCTCTTTGCGTTCATCCATCGACGGATCAAGAAGATAGTCTATGCAGAAAATTTCTTCGTAGCCTTATATGATCCGGCGACCGAAATGCTTACCATGCAATTTTGGGCCGATAAATTCGACCCAATGCCGGCGCCCCTCAAGGTGGGAAGATCTTTGAGCGCTTACGTGTTTCGCAAGGGCGAGCCGATGCTGCTGACGGATGAAGATGCAAAAAAGATAATCGAAAGTGGTGAGGTGGAATCGGTCGGTACGGATTCGCCTATCTGGCTTGGTGTGCCGCTGAAGACGCCGAGTGGACCGATCGGCGTGCTCGTCGTGCAGGATTACGAAAACTCGGAAACTTACAGCGAGCGTGATGTCCAACTACTTTCAGCCGTGGCAGACCAGATCGCCGTTGCGATCGAACGAAAGCGAAGTGAGGACGCTTTGAAACTCAGCCAGGAACGTTTCGAACTGGTTACACGAGCGACGAGTGATGCCGTGTGGGACTGGAACCTTTTCACTGATGAGGTGTGGTGGAATGACGGCGTTTCGAAGCTTTTCGGATACTCTGCCGAGGAGATGGGCGGTGATAAAAGCACCTGGCGTGAGCGGCTGCATCCTGAGGACCGCGAGCGTGTGATCCGGGACATCACCCATCATATCGACACGGGGAAAGAGAACTGGGCGGACGAATACCGGTTCCTTCGTAAAAACGGAACCTATGCCTACGTGATCGATCGCGGGTACGTGGTGTATGACACGGATGAAATGCCGGTCCGAATGATCGGAAGTCTAATGGATGTAACAGATAGGAAAGTATTGGAGGATCAGCTCACTCATCAGGCACTGCACGATCCGTTGACGAATATCGCGAATCGGGCGCTGTTTCAGAATCGGGTGGATCACGCTCTGGCGAAGCTTGTGCGGCGGAAAGATAAGCTCGCGGTTCTTTTCCTGGATCTCGACAATTTCAAATCCATCAATGATTCACTTGGGCACGCGGCGGGTGACAAATTGCTGATATCGGTTGCCGAGCGTTTGCAGGACTGCCTGCGTACCACGGACACGGCGGCGCGTCTGGGCGGGGACGAATTCGCAGTTCTTTGCGAATCAGTCGTGCGAGTTGATGAAGCTGTGATGATCGCGGAACGCATTCTAGCAGTATTCCAGCAGCCCTTCATGATCGAGGGAAAAGAGGCTCACGTAGGCGTTTCGATCGGGATCGCAGCAAGCAGTGAAGACGCAATGACGAGCGAGGCGCTTTTGCGGAACGCGGATCTTGCGATGTACCTTGCAAAGAATGAAGGCAAGGGCGGTTACGTCGTTTTCGAGCCCAAGATGCGTGAGGCGCTAATGGAGCGGATCGAGCTTGAAGAAGATCTTCGCCGAGGCATCGACCATCATGAATTCGTGGTGCATTATCAGCCCATCCTCGAGCTTTCGTCCAACAACATGATGGGGATGGAGGCCCTAGTCCGCTGGGTTCATCCGAAGTACGGCCTGATCCCGCCGATGAAGTTTATTCCGCTGGCAGAGGAGACAAATCTGATCGTTCCGCTTGGTGCGTGGGTGCTTCGCGAGGCATGTCGGCAGGTGCAGGAATGGCGGGAACAGTTCGCAGGCGAAAAGGATTTTTCAGTCACCGTCAACATCTCGATCCGCCAGTTTCAGCAGAAGGAATTAGTCGATATGGTCAGCCGTGCGCTGCTTGCTTCGGGCCTACCGGCGCGCTGCCTGATCCTCGAGATCACCGAGAGTTTCATGATGCAGGACACCGAAGCGACGATCGTTAAACTCCAAATTCTAAAAGACTTAGGGATTCGGCTCGCGATCGACGATTTCGGGACGGGCTATTCAAGCTTGAGCTATCTGCAGCGGTTCCCAATCGATATATTAAAGATCGACAAGTCATTCATCGACAAGCTCGGCCAGGGCAGCGAAGGGAACGCGGTGGCGAAAGCCATAATAATGATGGGCGATTCGCTGAATTTGAAGACAATTGCTGAGGGAATCGAACATCCGGATCAGATCGGAGAACTGAAAATGTTGGGCTGCGGTGCCGGCCAAGGCTATCATTTCGCCAAGCCGCTCAACCGCGAAGATATGGAGGTTTTCCTGGCTGAGCGACAGTAGAATGGGCGGCGTGTCGTGATCGTGCATCGCACCCCTCGGCTTTCGCTGGCAATAAAAATTGAGGTTTTCAGACGCGACGTGTCGCCCGGGAAACGCATTTTGTTCTAGAATGCGCACCCCGGCGACGCGTTTTTACGTTTTTGAAACGCGCTTTTGCCATTTTGAAACGCGCTTTCTTACGCAGGATCTGCCGTACATTTGCGGATACGATTTATATGACTTATACACCCACTCGCGGAGGTTTTTTGCTTCTTCAACCGGAAAGACCTAAGAAAGAACTTGACATTTGGATAGCACATTGTATAATGTATGAAACACCACGAGAAAGTGGAAGAAAGATCAAAAAGCTATGGCAAGCGTCGATGTCGAATGGGAAAAGTTTCTGGGCGGACCGGTAAAGCCGCCCGATGTGCGCCTGCACGCCACGATCGCGCGAGGCGGACGCATTCATATCAATGCGAACGTTTTCAAACGGCTTGGCTCGCCGGAGGCAGTCTGACTTTTCTTTAACCGCCGCCTCCAGCAGATCGCGATACAAGCCACAAG
>JBDSLC010000172.1:0-4793 GCA_039916585.1 Pyrinomonadaceae bacterium
GACCCGAGTCCGCCCGTGCCGATCGTCAGCACACGAGCGTTCTTAAGCTTTTTTTGGCCCTCGAGCCCAACCTCCGGCAGGATAAGATGCCGCGAATATCGCGCGATCTCGTCGTTGGAAAGTTCGGTCGCCGTATCAGCAGACTTTGCCTCACCGGTCGCACTGCCGCCCGCGATCGACGGAACGATCATCAGCGTCTCGCCGTCTTTCAACACTGTCGCCGGGCCATCCAAATGACGAATGTCCTCATCGCCGACGTACACGTTGATAAAATTACGAAGCTTGTCTTGATCATTATAAAGGTGCTTGCGAAGCTCGCCGTGCTCGGTCGTAAGCTCGCGCAGAGCATCGCCCGCCGTCGCGGCGTTAACCTCAACTTCCGAATTGCCGCCCACAAACTGCCGCAATGGCGTAGGTATTATTATCGTTACTGACATAATTGCTTTAATGGAACGCCGGCTCCCAGCCGGCAATCGTCTAACTATCTCCACTCGCCGGCTGGGAGCCGGCGTTCCATCTCTTCCTCGGTAAATCTCGAACGGTCGTTCTCCATTTCCCACGACGCGATATCGTCCACCTTTCCATTCAAGACGGACGCGATGACGTATGACCAGACCGGCAGTGCGTGATCAAGATCGTACTGCGATGGCACGGCCCGATCGTCGGGGTGCGAATGGTAATAGCCGACGACGTCGAGTTTCTGCTCGCGTGCGTATCGCTCGGCTCGGAGAACGTCCTTCGGCAGGATCAGCACGCGGTTGTGCCGAGCCTCTTCCTCGCGAGCGTTCTCCAGCGGAAAAGTCTCCACCACCGTCTTCTTCTCTTCCGAAAACGTACCGATCAGCATCCCGCCGCACTCGTGGGGATAATCCCGCTCGGCGTGAGCCGTGATGGCATCGATAACTATCTGGTTTACTTCGATCATTTCGTGTTCAGGCGACTGCACTAAAAGTCGCGTCCGAATGCACAGGCCCGCGCGTTAGCAAGGGCGATACATCCGAGTTGAGCGTTCCGCCCTTGCTAACGCGCGGGCTTGTACAAAAAGCTAGGGCCTGTTCAATGTCGGCGAAGATATCGTTCAGATCTTCGATCCCAACCGAAATTCGGATCAATCCTTCGGTGATCCCGATCGCCGCTCGCTTCGCCGGTGACAGTTCGCGATGAGTCGCGGTCGCCGGGTGGACGATGCCGGTAAAAAGGTCACCCACGCTAGCTGCACGGGTGCAAAGATTTAATGCGTTCAAAAATCTATACGACGCTTCCCGCGTATCTTCGCGCAAGCGAATCGTCACGATCGCACCGAATTCACTGCCGTGAAAAGTCCGGTCGAGAGCATTTGCGTCTTCGCCCTCGAACAACTTTGGATAGATCACTTCGCTGATCTCCGGCAACGCCTGCAGCTTCGTCGCAAGCCGCTCTGCGTTCGAACACTGCTTCTCCATCCGGAGCCCAAGGGTCTTGATACCCCGCAGTATCGAATTAGCTTCCCACGGGCTCAGCACGCCACCCGCAAGCGTCAACGCCCCAAGCAACGCCGGCTTGTCAAACTCTTCCCTCGCGACAACAACTCCGCCCGTCGCGTCCGCGTGGCCGCCGAGATACTTGGTCGCACTGTGAACAACGAAGTCAGCTCCGAGATCCAATGGCCGACAAAGGTACGGCGTGGCGAACGTGTTATCAACGATCAGCTTCGCGCCGACCTCGCGTGCGATCTGAGCACATTCCTCAATATCGCAAACCTTGAGAAGTGGATTCGATAGCGTCTCGCACAGCAGTACGCTCGGCTTCAGCTCGAATGCCTTCGCTCGCAACGCGGCGACATCATTGAAATCTTCGGTGACGGTTTTGATCCCGAACGCTCCAAACACCGTCAGCAGCAATTCAAACGTCGAACCATACAGATCCTTCGACGCCAGCACGATCGATCCGCTCGACAGTTCGCAAGCGAGTAATGCCCCGTGAATCGCGGCCATTCCAGACCCGAACGCATACGCGAACTTTCCGTTCTCAAGCGACGCCATCGCATCCTCAAACGCTGCGACGGTGGGATTGCCGTAGCGGCTGTAAACAAAGCCGCTCGTATCACCTTCGACGATGCGGTCGATGTCTTCCACCTGTTCGTAAATGAAAGACGAGCTTGCGTAGATAGGAGTGGAAGACGGAACTCCTTTTGGTGCATCGCGCCGTTCGCCGGCGTGTACAAATCGCGTTGATAATGAAAAGTCGGTCATTAATTTCTCCCGACAACTCCAAAAAGAAAAAAGCCCTCGTGCTAAAAGCACGAGAGCTTTCATTAGAAATCTCTTTGCAGTCGTTTAGCAGTTTTTTTAGTGGAGCAAGTTAACCTTAAATCGCCACTGTCAGTTGCCTTTTCGAAAAAGGCATAAAAAAGAACTAACGGCAGATTAACTTTGCGCCTCGACAGTTGTCAAGCGCAATTTGCATCAGCTAATGATTTTTCAAAGAACATAATGCAGAAGCCCGACCGTTAGGGGGGCTTATCGCTCAAGGCGATAGTAATGCCCGTTCACACGCGCGGGTTTCCGGAGCCTTACACGTTCCAGAACTCTTCATCGAGATACTTCCCGCCGCCGTCGCACAGGATCGTCACAATAACCCCTTCTCCGTCGAGCGTTTTCGCAGCCTCGATCGCCGCGTGGACGTTGGCTCCAGAACTCGGCCCAACGAACAAACCTTCCTCCCGAGCAAGTCTTCGCGTCATCGCCTGGCCCGCTTCTGTATCAACGAACACATTCGAATCTGCCAGCGTTTCGTCATAAATTCCGGGAACGATCGCAGTTTCAAGGTGCTTCAGTCCCTCGAGTCCATGCAGCGGTGACGCGGGCTGGATCGAGATCGAATGCAATTGCGGGTTAAGTTCTTTCAACCGCCGCGTCGTGCCGGTGAACGTCCCCGTCGTGCCCAGTCCCGCGACAAAGTGCGTCACGCGTCCATTCGTCTGCCACCAGATCTCGTTAGCGGTCGTGGCGTAATGAGCCTTCCAATTTGCCTCGTTGTTGTACTGATCGGGATAGAAGTAGTTGTCAGGATCTTTCGCGACCAGTTCTCGAACAACCCGCTGAGCGCCGTCAGTCGCTTCCAGCGGATCGGTCTCGATGATCTCCGCACCGAATCGTTTCAAGATCTGCTTCCGGGCCTTGCTCGCGTTCTTCGGCAGAGCAAGCGTCACGCGATATCCGCGAGCGGCACCGAGCATTGCGTATGCGATTCCCGTGTTGCCGCTGGTCGCGTCGATGATGGTTTTATCCGGCCCGAGTTCCCCGCTCTTCTCGCCCGCAAGGATCATCGCGAGTGCGGCCCGGTCCTTTACCGAACCGCCGGGGTTCGTATATTCAGCCTTCGCCCAAACCTCAACACCCTCAGGCAGCCCGCGCGTGACGTTGCGAAGTCTGATCAATGGCGTGTTGCCAACGGCCGCTTCGAGAAAGCCTTTAGCGATCTCGTCCGCCCTGAATGTGCGAGCAATTTTTGATTCCTTCACCGCTGTCTGCATCGTTTATCCCGAAAGAAAATGGCCGTGAAGTTTGAACACTCACGGCCGTTGAAATGAATTGCGAAAGAATGGTTTACCAACGCAAAAGCTCAACCGCCGACGCCGCGACAGGCGCAGGTAATGCAGCAACAACAAGTGCATTTGATTGAGGTTTTATTCGACATCTTGAATCCTTACTAAAAAGTCTATATTCTGAAATTATAGAATTGCGAAGCGGAAGTCAACTGATTTTTTCGAGATCGAAATGTTAGACTTACGGTTCACCTATCAGGTATCAAGATGATCGAGGAAAAGGTTTTAGTAGAGAAGTTTTTGAATCGCAAAGAGCGGCCGCGGCTGAAAAAGCCGGACTGGCTGAAGATCAAGCTCGGCGATCCGGCTAATCAAAACGCGGTTCTCGATCTCATCGAAGGCCTCAATCTCCATACCGTCTGCCAGGAAGCGAAGTGCCCGAACATCTTCGAATGCTGGACCGATAAGACGGCGACATTCATGCTCGGCGGCGACACGTGTACGCGGCATTGCGGGTTCTGCGCGGTCAACAAAGGCAAGCCGATGGACCTCGATCCGATGGAGCCGACCCACGTTGCCGAGGCTGTCATGCATCTCGATCTCAAGCACGCGGTCATTACTTCGGTAAACCGCGACGACCTCGCCGACGGCGGTTCGATGCACTGGGCAGAGACGATCACTCGTGTCCGCGAGATGAATCCCGAGTGCAAGGTCGAAGTCCTCATCCCCGATTTCAACGGCGACGAAACCGCGTTGAATAACGTTCTCGTCGCTCGTCCCGACGTTCTCAATCACAATACCGAAACCATCGCTCGCCTTTATCGGCGCGTTCGCCCCGACGCCAAGTACGCGCAGACACTTGAGCTGCTCGAACGCTCGGCGCACTTTCGCGACACACAGTTTCCGTCGATGAAAACCAAGAGCGGCATCATGGCTGGACTCGGGGAAGAATTCGAAGAAGTCGTCGAACTGATGCGCGATCTCCGCTCGGTCTCGTGCGACATCATGACAATCGGCCAATATCTCCAGCCCTACGAAAAGCGCCTGCCGGTCGAACGCTACGTCACCCCCGAAGAGTTCGCCGAGTGGAAACGCATCGGCCTCGATATGGGCTTCAAACACGTCGAATCTTCACCGCTGACGCGCAGCTCTTATCATGCTCGACAGCAAACCGAATCGGGCGAGGCTGTGTGAAGATTCTCGAGACTGAGAGGCTGCTGATCCGCGAACTGGACGCTGAAGCGGACGCGGATCTCATCAATCGCTT
>JBDSLC010000173.1:0-11207 GCA_039916585.1 Pyrinomonadaceae bacterium
ACGCCGAGATCTCGGCGAATGCTAAAGATGCAGCAGCCAAGAAAGCCCTCGTCGAGGCCATGCCCGCCGAAATGCGAAAGGCATTCCGCTACGCCGAACTAATGGACCGCATGCACAACGGCGAAGCAATGTTCATGCTCCCGTACGAGCTGGAGATCAAATAACCATTTCAATTAGCTCAGACGAAGAAATGCTTCGCGTAATTGCGGGGCATTCTTACTTTTTGCTGGTTCCCGAGATCGGGTTGCGGCCCCGACGAACAATTTCGTGTGTACCACGCGGGGCATCAGAATAGCTATAGATTTTCGCCTCGGAAGATAGTGCATCCACTGCAGGTTGGCGGTGCGGCACGCGGAAGCACTCGCCAAACGGTCGTAAGCCTCTCGTCTCCAACCTCGATGGCAAATACGATCCGACCCTTGTCGAATTTCCTGTACTTGGCATGCTTGAGAATGAAGTGAATGCGAGGGTTGGTCGGATCGAGTCGGTCGCCCGGCTTCACCGTTAAGATGATCCAGCCCGCATCGGCCGGGCTGTTAGATAGATCCGCGAAAAAAAGGTCCAGGCGGCCGCGCTCATCGTTCGGCTTCAGAACGCCCCATGAGTCGGGATACATATCCTCAATCGCGGGAGCAACACCGGCCGTCTCTGAGGCTGAACTCTTACAATCGTTCGGCAACCCCTCAACCTCGACCGTCGCAGTGATGGTCTCGCCCGCAATACCATCTGTTGCGATAGATATCTCTCGTGTCCCCTGGCCCTCTATGATTGTACCTTTGTCCACCGACCACGAATAGCTCAACTTCGGGCCGATCACATTGAGCTCGGCTTCGAAAGTCATCTCGTCTCCGGAATTCGTTATTCCAGCCGGACCGCGGACCTTGATTGTCGGGCACTGGGCATACGAAATGGCTGGGAGGCCGAGCAAGATGGTGGTGAGGAGAAAGATTCGCACTTGCCGCAAGTATATCATTCTTACTGCCAAGGTCGCAGTAAATTCCGCTTGCAATTTCGTTTAATCCATGCAACACTATCGTTCCGGTTCGAGTATCTCGTAACTGCGATCTTTGAAATTCGAACCCGTTGTATCCGGCCAATGGACCGCAAGGGAGCATTTTTTTCCAAATGGAACAAAAACCACACCGGCGAAATGGAACGGAACAGCCTGGCCCAGGATAACTTCGATCTTTCGCGTGCTTGTCCGGTATCCTCTTTTGGCTTATACTTCGGCTCGTTTCACCCGGCGGGATAATTCAAAACAATTTGGAGAAGAATATGCTGAGGATCGTTCTTGGAGTGATCGCGGGATTTGTGGCTTGGTCTGTATTGTGGATCGGCAGTGATCAGGTGCTGATCATGGCGTCGCCGGGGTGGTACGCGATACACCAGGACGATTTTCAACTGGCGATGCTGAACAAAGATCCGTTCAGACCGGATACAACGATTCTCCTCATGCATCTCGTGGGAGCCGTGATCATTTCGATAATGAGCGGCTTTCTTGCTGCATTCATTGCCGGGGAAAATCGCAGGGCTCCGTTTATACTGGGCGTTCTGCTGCTCGCATTCGGATTGATGGTGGAGATAATGGCGTGGAACTATTTGCCGATCTGGTATCACCTCGTCTTTCTCGCGATGTTGATCCCCTTCACCGTTCTCGGCGGAAAGCTCAAGCAATCGGCCTAGCGTAACGCGGCGTGGATCGGTCTCAGCGGTTCCCGGCGGCCATAGACTCGACGGTTTAGCTGATCGATCTCTATCTCTCGCGTCGAGAGAAGTTCGTCGGGGGGAAGGTCTTCGTTCCTTTCATAGCAGGCGTGGGCGATACAGGGCAGCGGTTTAGCGGAGTCGTGTATCAGACACCCGGTCCCAGCGAGATACAGCGGGCATGAATAGAACTCAGCGGTAGCATCGATCTTCGCAAGCCTCTGCGAAATGCCGATACGAACCGCCTCTTCTAAAGCGGTAACCGCGATCCGAATAGCGGCAGCTTCGAGCCGACTCACGCGAACGTTCACAAAATGCTGATCCACACAGCAGGCTCCCGGCGTCTCGCAACTTGAACACGCCTTCGCCCGATGCTCGAACCTAGTTGCGATCTCTGACCGAAATCCGTCGCGGATCTTTTCCAGGGTTGCGATTCCTACCGTTTCAGAAACCAGCTTCATTCCGGGCAGGTTGCTCCGTTATCGACCCATTCCTGAACCTTTGCGGCAAACTCGTCAAAGCTCAGCGGCGGCGTAGTTCGGCCGTTGCCCGGATTCCACCCCCACATCACAAGCGGATCGCGTTTCTGAACGTGCTCCATCGCTTCCTTAGCAGTCTTGAATCCGCCATTCTGTTTCGGATCTATGAAGTTGCGGCAAAGCTGGCCGGCCGTTAATCCTTGAAACGGCATTTTGTGCGACGCCGGCGGCATATGCCAATCCTTCGTCGTGCCGGGCGGGAGATGGTCGCCTTCAAGATTTTCGTTTTGGTGGCAGGTAGTGCACTTCATTCCATACATTCCCGTGCCCTCTTTTCCGCGCGTGACACCTTGCGTATGCGGTGTCATTGCATCACCCTGCGTCGGCACGTCGCCGGCCGGATGACAGTTTGCACATCTGGCCGAGAAGAACACCTTCGAAGCCTCATTGAACGCAGCGACCGAAACCGCTTCGCGATCCGCCTCGCCAAGCGTCCCGACGAAAGTGTTGTCAACCTGAGGAGTACCGAACCGTCCGCCCGTCCAGGCGAATCCGGCCAAGGCGAACACCGCGATGCCGATGACGGCGAGTTTGAGATAGTTAAGTGTCGAGAATCTCATATTTGTCTCCGTGATGCGGAAGCCCAACCGTTAGGGAGGGCGTAACATCCAACTTGACAGTTACGCCCTTGCTCACGCGCAGGATTATGCATGAGTTCGCAGCTCCTCGGGCCTGATCGGCAGACTTCTGATCCGCTTCCCCGTCACCGCGAAGATGGCGTTTACGACCGCCGGTGCGATCGGCGGTGTGCCCGGTTCGCCGACCCCGCCGTGCTTCTCCGTCGATGGAACAATGTACACTTCGACCTTCGGCATCTCGTTCATCCGCAGCATTTTATAATCGTAAAAGTTGCGCTGCTTGACCCGGCCGTTCTCGATATTGATCTCGCCGTAAAGAGCCGCGGTCAAGCCATAGACCATGCCCCCCTCCATCTGAGCAGCAACCGTATCAGGGTTCACGACCTGCCCGCAATCGCACGCGATCACGACGCGATGCACCTTCACATGGCCGTCCTTATCGACGGAAACCTCGGCGACCTCAGCGACATAACTTCCGAAGCTTTCGTGAACTGCGATGCCGCGCCCCATGCCTTTCGGCAGCGGCCTGCCCCATCCAGCCTTCTCAGCGGCGAGCTTCAATGCTCCAACATACCGCGGATGCTTTTCAAGAAGGGACAACCTGAACGCCAACGGATCTTTCCCTGCCGCATGAGCGACCTCATCGAGAAAGCACTCCGTCGAAAACGCCGTATGCGACGAACCCACCGAACGCCAGAATCCGACCGGAACTCCATGACTCGTCGGCACCCAATCAACGAGCAGATTTTGCGTCTCGTACGGCAGTGTGTGTGCACCTTCCGTCGCCGTGTCATCGAGCCGATCAGCGGGCGGAGCGAATCCGAAAACCACCGGGCCTAACGAACCCATGATGGAACCGCTTACAGTCCGGTGCTGCCAGAACACGGGTTTGCCTGCCGCATCGATCCCAGCCGACATCACGTTGTAGGACGATGGCCGGAAGAAGTCGTGGTCCATGTCGTCCTCGCGCGTCCAAATAACTTTAACGGGCTTGCTCGAGAGTCTGGAGAGTTTCACGGCGTCCATCACGTATTCGCCCAGCCGTCGGCCAAATCCGCCGCCGAGCAGTACGTTATTTACCGTCACCTTCTCCGGCGGAAGTCCCGTCTCTTTCGCGACCATTGCCTGTACGACCTGCTGAGCCTGAATACCGCTCCAAACTGTAGCCCTATCGGCTCGAACGTCAGCGGTCGCGTTCATCGGTTCCATCGTCGCGTGCGCGAGATAAGGGGCGAAGTAAACTGCCTCAACCGTCTTCGATGCCTTCGCCTTACCCGCGGCAACATCGCCAGTCCTCTTCGCCTCGATCCCTTTTGCCGATTTAGCGGCGGCAACGTCCGAAGCAAGAAGAGCGGCGCTGTTCACGCCCGCCATCTTGCCTGCATCCCACGTGATCTTTAATGCCTTCCGTCCCTTCGTCGCTGCCCAGTAATTATCGGCAACGACCGCCACACCGCTGTCGAGTTTGTATACACCGCGAACGCCCTTGATAGCCCTTGCAGCCGCATCATCAACGCTTGCGACCTTGCCGCCGATCACCGGCGAACGAGCGATCGTCGCCGTCAGCATTCCCGGGACCTTGATATCGATCCCGAAAATGCCCGTGCCATTCACCTTCTCGGGTGAATCAAGCCGCTTCACGCTCTTGCCGATGTACCGGAAATCTTTCGGATCCTTCAGCTTCGGTTCTGCGGGCGGAGTGATCTTCGCTGCTGCGTCAAGCAGAGTTCCGTATTTCGCAGTCCGCCGCGATGTCGGGTGAAACACCTCTCCGTTACGCGCCCGGCACTGCTCCGCAGGAACGCCCCACTGCTGGGCGGCCGCCATCACCAACATCTCACGAACTCCCGCCGCCGACTTCCTTAGCGGATCGAAAAATCCCTTGATGCTCGCGCTTCCGCCGGTCACCTGCATTCCACCAAGCGCCGGATTATTGAACTCTTTCCCAGGAGGCCCATGTTCGTAATGAACGTCCTTCCAATCGACCTCAAGCTCGTCCGCAACGATCATCGGCAGCGATGTCAGAATTCCCTGGCCCATTTCCGCCTGACCGACCGTCACGGTAACTCTGCCATCCGGTGCGATCGTAATGAACGCGTTGGGATGAAAAGCCCCCGGTGCAGACTCCGGAATTCCCAGCTTCTCTTCTGCCCGCGACCTCATCGGAAAGCCTGACGTCACGAGCAAGGCGCCGCCAGCGATGATGGTCGCTTTAAGGAACGAGCGACGTCCGATCGCTGCTTCTTTTCCGTATTCTTCCGTGTTGTCCTGTGTGTTCAGTGCTTCCTCTTCTGCCCCATTTGAGCCGATCGAACCGAACGGATAGTCGAAGTTCATTTGGCACCTCCGGCGATGGCCGCCTTTTTGATCGCATCGCGAATGCGGTTGTACGTGCCGCATCGGCAGATGATTCCGCTCATTGCTGCGTCGATGTCTGCATCGGTCGGCTTGTTGTTCTCTTTCAGCAGGATCGCCGCGGACATTATTTGGCCAGACTGGCAATATCCGCACTGCGGTACATCCGCCTCGATCCACGCTTGCTGAAGGACGTGGGTCGAGTCCGGCGAGATCCCCTCGATAGTCGTGACCTCTTTGCCGACCGCAGCCTTGAACGGCGTTACGCACGAACGCTTCGCCTGACCGTCGACGTGGACTGTACACGCGCCGCATTGCGCGACGCCGCAACCGAACTTTGTGCCGGTCAACCCGCAATCGTCGCGGATCACCCACAGCAGCGGCGTGTTCGGATCCACGTCCACATCGTATTGCTTCCGATTAACACTGAGTTTCGCCATATGAAACCTATTCGATCTTGAATTTGGATTTATCGCGTCGGAACTTGAAAACAATAATAGCGCGAAACGAGGCCAATGATAGCGAATCTTCAGCCTCGCGTTTCGATCTGTGACGCAGTCAGTTTACGATCCGCTTAACTCATCCAGTACGATCTCCGGATTCTCGGTCGCGAATTGGTCGCGTGGTTTCGAATCGATCTCGGCCCGGATCGGACGCGTGCCGACGTTGGGCCTGAAGTTGCCGTTCTCATCGTACAGTCGTCGATACTGCTCACTATTGCGGATCACGCCCTGAACGTATCCCTTCGTTTCCTTGAACGGGATCGCCTCGACGAATTCGTCCATCTCTATCGGCAGGGTCGCACGCCACTGAGGAACGCGTCCCGGCCCGGCGTTATAGGCGATACCGACGTACTCGAACCTTCCAAACTTCTCGAACTGGTCTTTCATATATGCGGTCCCGAGCTCGATGTTGAGAGCCGGATCGAAAAGATCCCGATACGACGCGGGAGCCGTCGCGCCGTATTTCCTGGCCATCGTACGCGCCGTCGGAAGCAGAAGCTGCATCAGGCCATAAGCGTTCGCATGCGAACTGGCGTCGGCGTCAAAGATCGTCTCCTGGCGAATGATGCCTGCGACCTGATACTTGTCTAGGCCGCGGGCCTTCGCCCATTTCGTGATGTCGGCCCAGTTGGTAAGCGGGTAGAATATCTGCCATTCCTCCCGGCCCATTTCTTCCGGAAACATCTGCGAGTAATCGGGATAGCTCTTCGCGAGTGATAGCAGAGCGTTCACTCGGTCGCCTTTGAGCGTGTAATGTTTCGCAAGCGAGAGATTGATCTTAGGCGAGTTTTGAGCGGTCTTCTTCGCTTCAGTCAGCTCATCGATCGCCCAGTCAAACAGCCCGATCGTACTAAGGTCTTCGCTTTTTTCAGCACGAGCGATCTCAGACGGCCCCGACGTTTCCGGAGCGACGGTGACGGTCTTCATATTCACGACCGCTTTCGCGACTTGGGGATCCAGTCGAGCTCCGGCTGGGCACGACATCGTCGCGACCCGCTGCTGCGCCTGATAGCCGTACCAATTGGCTGAGTAGCGATAGATGACCGCGTCATAAAGTGCACAGGCCTCTGCAGTTTTGCCCGCACGCTGAGCATCGCGGGCCGCCCAATATCCGGCCTTGCCGCGACTGGTGGTGTCCTTGTCTACGTACCGCGCGAGATGTTCGATCAGAAGCTGCGATGACCGGGCGTAGTCATTGGCATCGTGAGCCATCCACGCCAGTTCGAACTGCGCCTGTGCGACCTCGACGGCGTTCGGATAATTCGCGAGGGCCGCTCCGAGAAAGTACTGCTCCTCGCCTTTGTTCTTAGCGTCGCGTGCCGCAAGCCCCGCATCGACCCACGCCTTCACCGTGAGCTTTCCATTCGGAAACGCCCGCCGCATCTCCTCTGCCGTACGCCGAGCATCGGCCCACAGCTTATTGTCCGCGTAGCCGGTCGCAAGTTCGTAGTGGGCCTGCTCACGTATCGGCGAGCTTGCCGGGATTGCCATAAACGCTGCCTGAGCATCGCCCATCTTTTTCAAGCTCGCGAGAATTACGAGCCGTTTTAGATTCAGTTCCGGTGTTAGTGCCGACGGGTAGTTAGACGCAAGCAATGCAAATGCCTTGTCCGCCTCCACCCAGTTCCTTGCGTCATAGAGTTTCGCTGCGCGGACCGTGATCTCCTCCGCGTTCGACGGCGTCAAGGGCTGTGCCAAAGATACTAACTTTGCTTCACCTTGCTTCGCAGCATCGTTCCCGGCACCGTAAAAATATGTCTTTCGGTAGAACGCTACAGCGTTCGGCTGATCGTTCAGAGCTTCGTAAGCCTTGGCCGTCGCGAGGAGAGCGGCCGCGTCATGATCGGCGATCTGATCAGCAAGAAACGGCGCAACTCTCAGGGCATCTCCCGATTTGATCGCTGAGTCCGACCACAAGATCCGAGCATCCCTCCCACGGATCGAATCAGGATACTGCGCGATAAGCTTTTCAAACACCGTCTTGGCTCCAGCATGATCACCAGCCTCCTGCAAAGCCCGCCCGCGAAGCCACATCGCGTAATCTGCTACCTTTGTCAGCTTTGCGAAATCACCTGAATCCAGGATCGACGCGGCACCCGCAAAATCCTTATTCTCGAACCTGATCCGCGCCCTTAGCAGCTTCGCCAAAGCTCCCGTCTTCTTACCCGCATAACGCGACTCGATTCCCGCCACGACCGATTCCGGTGGAAGCTTGCCATCCTTCGTTAACTGACGCAGCGAATCGAGCGACGTATCGCCGGCCTGGGCTGAGCAAGACAGCGACAAAAGAGCCGTCACCAAAACGAGATTCAAAACCGGGAACGGGAATCGGATATTCATAATCATGGGGTGGAACTCTCCGAATTATCAGATGCAATGGAGAAGGATTTTAATAACAAAAAAACCAAAATTCCGTACTATCATAACAAAGTCCGTATTCACTCTCCGAAGCAATCAAAATGAAGAGATTCGCCCTGCTCCCACTGATCTTGTTGTTCGCGGTCGCAGCCGCTAGCCAAACCCAGCGTCCTTCTGCGTCCCCGACGCCGCCGGCTGACGAACCGGATGTGGTGAAAATAACCACGTCGCTGATCCAGGTGGACGTAACCGTGCTCGATTCTCGCGGCAAGATCATCACCGACCTAAAGCCCGAGGAAATCGAGATCTACGAGAATGGTAAAAAGCAGTCGATCACCAACTTCTCATTCGTATCAAACGTCCGCGAGCGGGTGGAGCAGCCGAATAAGGTCGAAAAAAACGCGCCGGTCGTTCCGACAACGCCACTTAAACAGGAGAACGTACGCCGCACCGTCGCGCTTGTCGTTGATGATCTGACGCTTTCATTCGAGAGTGTTTACTACGTCCGCCGTGCTTTGACGAAGTTTGTCGATGAACAGATGCAGGAAGGCGACCTGGTCGCTATCATCCGCGCCGGTGCAGGCATCGGAGCGCTTCAGCAGTTCACGTCCGATAAACGGATGCTCTACGCCGCGATCGAAAAAGTTCGCTGGAACCCGAGCGGAGCCGGCGGCATCGGCGCGTTTGCACCGCTCGAAGCGAAGCCGCCCGCGACCGAGCCGAGTCCCGAACCCGGCCCCGGCGACCGAACCGACGAGGGACGCGAACGCGAATTCAACGATTTTCGCACCAACTACTTCGTGACTGGAACCCTCGGTGCCGTCAATTATGTCGTCCGCGGGATGGCGGAGTTGCCGGGCCGAAAATCGATAATGCTGCTCTCGGATGGGTTCAAGCTGTTCAACAAAGATGCCGGCGGCAGCATTGAATCCAGCCGCATCATGGCTTCGCTCCGGAGTTTGATCGATCAGGCGAACCGCTCCTCGGTCGTAATATATACGCTCGATGCGCGCGGACTGCAGGTAACCGGATTGACCGCTGCCGATAACACTCAAGGGCGGACTCCAGAAGAGATCCGCCAGGAAGAAAGCGATCGCAACGCCGAACTTCGCGACACTCAGGACGGCCTCGTATTTCTCGCACAGGAAACCGGCGGATTTGCGATCATCAACAACAACGATCTCGCGTCCGGTATCCGGCGAGTCCTCGACGATCAGAGCTACTACCTAGTCGGGTATGAACCCGAGGGTGAAACGTTCGACCCAAAGACCCGCCGGTTCAATCGTCTCAATATCAAGGTCCTTCGCAAAGGCGCACGCGTCCGTTACCGCAGCGGGTTCTTCGGGGTCAGCGACGACAATGTCGCGAAAAACTCTAGCGCGACTCGCGGAAATCTGGTTCAGGCACTTACATCGCCCTTCGCGGTCAACGAGATCGCAGTGCGTCTCAACACGATGTTCGGCGTCGAGAAAGGACAGACGCCCTTCGTCCGTTCGCTGCTCCACGTAGCGGCCAAGGATATTTCGTTCGCCGATACACCCGACGGTAAAAAGGTAGCGACCTTCGAGGTTTTGGCGATCGGATTCGGCGACAATGGCTTACCCGTAGACCAGGTCGCCAAGTCCTACACAATGACGCTAACTAAAGAGCGTTATGACCAGTTTCTAAGGTTCGGCTTTGTTTACGACATAGCATTTCCGGTCAAGAAGCCGGGGGCTTATCAACTCCGCATCGCGCTCAAAGATACGGCGACGAACAAGATCGGCTCCGCGAATCAGTATATCGACGTCCCGAATCTAAAGAAGAATCACTTGACATTGTCCGGCCTAGTGATCGAGAACTTGTCCGAGGCCGCTTACAGCAAACGCGTCGCGAACAACGGCGTACCGGCCGCCGGAGATTCGCAGCCGCTCATCGACACCGCCCTACGGCAGTTCAAGCCCGGAACGATCCTTAACTTCGGCATGGCGGTTCACAATTACAAGCTCGCATCCGGCCTGACGTCTAAAGTGAGTCTTTACAAAGACGGTAAGATCGTCTTCACCGGCGAACCGAACCCCCTCACGTTCCAAGCCGTGGACGGAGCAATGCCTTTCATGAGTTCACTTGGTCTTCCGAAGAAAATGGAACTCGGCGAATACGCGCTGCAGGTCGACATCACCGACACGAACATCAAGGGCCGACACCGCACCGCGACCCAATTCATTCAGTTCGAGATCGTGGAATGAGAAGTGAGATATGAGAAGTTAGAAGTGCCATCCTCGTATCTCACTTTGATTTCTCATCTCTCATCCCTCATCTCTCATCCCTCATCCCTCATCCCTATTTCTCACTTTAGAGCTGACCGTTTACCATTCAACTAATGCAGATCAAGTCCATCGAACTCATCGAGATCAACCTTCCGCTCGTCCATTTTTTCGAGACAAGTTTCGGCCGCACATACGAACGCCGGATCATTCTCGTCCGCGTCGAAGATAGCGACGGTGGCGAAGGCTGGGGCGAAGTCACTTGCGGAGAAGAGCCCGGATATTCCGATGAATGGACCGATTCCGCGTGGGTCACAGCGGAGAAGGTTCTCGCCCCGATGGTTGTCGGGAAAGAGGTCGAGAACGCCGCCGGCATCTGGGACCTGATGAAACAGGCCCGTGGCCATCGAATGGCGAAGTCGGGGATCGAGACCGCCTGCTGGGATCTCGAAGCAAAGAAGCTCGGCGTCCCGCTTTGGAAGCATCTCGGCGGTGTGAACCAAACGATCGAATGCGGCGTTTCGATCGGCATTCAGGACTCGGTCGAACAACTCATTGAAAAAATAGCCACCGAGCTCGAAGCCGGCTATCAGCGGATCAAGATAAAGATCGCCCCACATTGGGATTACGACGTCATCAAAGCCGTCCGAAAGGTCTTCCCGGATATCAAGCTAATGGGCGACGCGAACTCGGCGTACACGCTCGCAGATATCGACAAGCTGAAGTCCCTCGACGAATTTGGCCTGATGATGCTCGAACAGCCGCTTCCCTACGACGACATTATCGACCACGCAAAGCTGCAAGCTCAGATCAAGACTCCGATCTGTCTCGACGAATCGATCAAATCTCACGACGACGCCCGCAAGGCGATCGAGCTCGGCTCCGGCAAGATCATCAACCTCAAGAACGGCCGCGTCGGCGGTC
>JBDSLC010000174.1:0-8513 GCA_039916585.1 Pyrinomonadaceae bacterium
CGCCTTTACCCCAACGGGTAGCCTTGAAATCTTCGATAGCTTCCTTCAGCGAAGCCTTGAGATCGTCATCGATGCTCTTCTTTTCGCGAAGAGTGTTGTAGACCGCCGGATGCGATTTCTCGATAAAGCTCGAAAGCTGTGATTCGAATTCCTTCAGGTCCTCGACCGCAATGTCATCGGCCAACCCATTCGACACCGCCCAGATGATCACCACCTGCTTCTCAACCGGCATCGGCTGATACTGGCCTTGCTTGAGGATCTCCGTCAGGCGTTTTCCACGTTCGAGTTGCGACTGTGTCGACTTATCGAGGTCAGAACCGAACTGTGCGAATGCAGCGAGCTCGCGGAACTGTGCAAGGTCGATACGGAGCGTGCCGGCGACAGCCTTCATCGCCTTGATCTGTGCCGAACCACCCACACGCGAAACCGAGTTACCCACGTTGATCGCCGGACGCACGCCTGAGTTGAACAGGTCCGATTCAAGGAAGATCTGCCCGTCAGTGATCGAGATCACGTTGGTCGGAATGTACGCCGAGATATCGCCTGCCTGCGTCTCTATTATTGGAAGCGAGGTTAGCGAACCGCCGCCGCGTGCATCCGACATCTTTGCCGCACGTTCGAGCAAGCGTGAGTGTAGATAAAAAACGTCGCCAGGATATGCTTCGCGGCCCGGCGGACGGCGAAGAAGCAGCGAGATCTCGCGGTATGCGGCTGCTTGCTTCGAAAGATCGTCGTAGATCGTAAGAGCGTGGCGGCCATTGTCGCGGAAGAATTCGGCGATAGCGCAGCCTGAGTAAGGAGCGAGGAACTGCATCGCCGCGGGGTCGGAGGCCGTTGCGGCAACGACGATGGTGTAATCCATCGCCCCGAAATCTTCGAGCTTCTTTACAACCTGAGCAACGGTCGACGCCTTTTGGCCGATCGCGACATAGACGCAGATAACGTCTTTGCCCTTCTGGTTGATGATCGTGTCGATCGCGACGGCGGTCTTACCAGTCTGGCGGTCGCCGATGATCAGCTCACGCTGTCCGCGGCCGATCGGCACCATCGCGTCGATAGCTTTAAGGCCAGTCTGAAGCGGCTCTTTAACGGGCTGACGATCGATGATACCGGGAGCGATACGCTCGACCGGGTTGAACGTATCGGTAACGATCTCGCCCTTTCCATCGATCGGATTACCAAGCGCATCAACCACTCGGCCGATCATAGCGTCGCCTACGGGCACGCTCATAATTCGCTTGGTACGCTTAACTTCATCGCCTTCTTTGATCTTCTGAAAATCGCCGAAAAGCACGGTACCGACCTTGTCTTCTTCAAGGTTGAGCGCCAGGCCGCGAACTCCGTGCGGAAACTCGAGCAGTTCGCCGGCCATTACCTTTTCGAGGCCGTGGATCTCGGCGATACCGTCGCCGACCTTAATTACCGTTCCGACTTCATCCACCGTCATGCTCGAATCGAAATTTTCGATCTGTGCGCGGATGATCTCGTTGATCTCGTTAGCTTTAATTGCTTCCATGTCTATTCACCGTTAACTAATTCTTCTCGTAGATTCTCTAACTGCGTCCTAACCGACCCGTCGTAAACCGTCGAGCCGACGCGAGTAATGACCCCGCCAATGATGTCTTGATCGATGCCGAAATTTAGCTGTACCTGCTTTCCGGTGATCTTTTCCAGATTTGCCCGAAGTTCGGCTTTCTGGTCAGCCGAAAGCTCGCGTGCCGATGTAACTTGCGCTGCGATATGTCCGCTGCGTTCTTCGAGAACCGACGCGAACTTTTCGTTGATCTCGTGGAGCTCCGTAAGCCTGCTATTCCGCAGAAGGACCCGCAGGAAATTCGACGTTGTCTTTGAAGGATTCGCTTTCGCGATCAGCGATTCGAGCACCTTCTCCTTATCGAGATGTGCGATCGCCGGATTAGCGAGAGCACTTCGCAGGTCGGCACTCGATGCCAGCATTTCTTCCCAGGTTTTCAGCTCCGAACTTACGGAGGCAGCTTCGCCCGTCTTTATTACGACGTCGGCAAGAGCGGTTCCGTATCGGCGTGCAATGGTCTCAACACTCATTTTAGTTCAAACCTCCGATCGCCTGAATGCCCGATCTTACAAGGTTCGAATCAGCGTTTGCGTCGATATTCGAACGAAGTTTCTCTTCCGCGATCCGGACACTCTCGTCAGCTGAGAATCGCTTGAGTTCAAGATTGGCGATCTGCGTTAGTCGCGAGATCTCGCCCGAGGTTTGATCCTGCAGCTTGCTCACCTCAAACTCCGCCGCCTCGGCGATACGCTTTGCTTCAGCGTCGGCTTCGGCCTTGGCCTTGTTCAAGATCAACTGGCGTTCATTGTCGAGCGACGCGAGCTTTGCTTCGGCAGTTGTGAAACGTGCGAGTGCGGCCTTCTTCTCTTCTTCCGCCCGGATAAGATCGGCACGGATCTGGTCGCGCTTGGCCTTGAAAGCCTCCGTCAATGGCTTCTTTGCGACGTAGACAATAAAAGCGACAAAAATCGCAAGGTTTATGAACTTCCAAGCTTCGAACCCGGGATAGTTAAGGTACTTGTTGTAAAACTCCATGTACCCGCCCTCGGCATGTTCGCCACTGGCAGCCGCAAGGAGCAAAAAACTGTAAACAAATGCGAACATACTATCCCTTCAAAATGCTCCCTGCGATGCGGTCGGCAATTCCTTCGGCTTCGGCGGCGATCGTGGCACGTGCCGCCGCCGCCTGTTCGGCTAGCGAGTGCTTTTCAGCCGTGAACTTAGCAGCAGTCTCAGCCTTAGCGGCAGCAACGAGTTTCACGCGGTTATCCACTGCGGCTGCACGCTGCTTTTCGATCAGATCGTAACCTTCACTGCGCGCTGACAGCATTTCCTTGTTGAGTTTGGCTTCTTTTTCGAGAGCGTCGTTGAGTATCTTTTCGGCTTCGCCGCCCGGACCGAATTTACGCCTGTCGCGCGACTCAAGAACACGATTGATCGGCTTGAAGAATGTCCGGTTCAATATCCAGATCATTATCAAGATCAACGCGATGTGTATGAATAAAGTGCCGTCCGGAAATAACTGGATCCCGGCAAATGCCAGCAGGGACATAAATATTTTCTAATAAACTGCTGCTAAATACTAAGGACTTCTATCGTCCAATGCTCAAAACATTAGAGCCTATCACGCGCCCGTTTTAAGGGTCAAGGATGTGCGATTCAAGGCAGCCTTCATTTCATCTGCGAAGACGATCGCCTCTTAGGCGTGGCAATGATCGCGGTCGGAAACGGAGTCAGTGGAACTTGTTGAAGCCAAATAGGTCCTCCCTAAAGAAAAAAGGCAGATTCGGTAAATCTGCCCTTCTCATCCACGGTTACGATCTATTTACCCGATGAACATATCTTCGTTGTCGTAAACTCGGTCGATCTGTTTCGGTGAGGGAGCGAAAAGGACTTCCAGTCCCTTGCGAACGCCGGACATGATCGCGGCTATCTCACGTGCTGGCACGACGATCTTCTGCTGCACAAACTCAGTGGTATCAACGACTTGCGAATGTGTGCGGTCGATCGAGTTAGATACCATCGTAACCTTATCGCGAGCCACTAGAGCCGTTGAGGATACGATGGTCCGGAGTTCCGAAACCTCTTCCTTGATCAACTCGGTGGAGTCCGAGAGATTCTTCGTCGCCGACGCAAGATTGGTCGCTACCTCGCTGAACTGAACCGACATCTCGCGGACTTGCACGCTGATCGCGTTCACCTGCCGAAGGAGTGGTTCCACACTTTCCTCGACCCGGCGTACGGTCGCGGTCACTCGGCGAACCGTAACGGCGACCGCTATCAGGGCGATCGCCATAACGATGAAGCAAATTGCGATGACGATCGACGAGACCATCATCCAGAATTGCGGATCATTCGCGTTCATAAGTGCCTTAGTTTTCTTCCTTTACAGGATAGCTCGGGCGGCCTTCGGTGATCGATTTAGCCTCGCCCTTTCTCTTTTCAGCGGCATAGGCATCCTTTCCAGCCTCAACCGCAGCAGTGAACGGGTTAGCCGTGCTCGCCGCAGCCGTGCGAGCTTTCTCGGCAAATTCGCCTGCCTTTTCCTGAGCCGTCTGAATATATTCCGACGCCTTCTCGCGGCCGACCTCATAGTATTCACCGGCACGTTCCTGAAGCTGCGCGGCCGTTTCCTTGCTTTTTTCGATTCCCTTGCGAGTAGCGTCCGCAATATCGCCGCGGAGTTCCTGTCCCGATTTCGGTGCAAAAAGCAGGGCCAATACGGCGCCGATGCCGCCGCCGATCAACAAATAGGTAAGTTTGGTACTAACGTTTGCGTCTTCCTGGTCGTATTCGTGTCTCATAGATCTATCTCCTGTATTCAATTAATACAAATTCTAACTATATTGGTCAGGAGCAATAAATATACCAATAAAGAATAGGTTAGACAATAAAATTTGGGAGCGGGAGCGGCTGGGCTCGAAAACCCGCCTGTGCGGTGTCGATGATCGGCGGTGTCAACTAATTGCCGAGAGTGTTTTTCGGACCGTTTCAGCCTGCATCAAATCAAACGCCGGATTTAGTTCAATTGCTGATCGAAGTAGCTGTCTGGCCTCTGTATGGTTGCCGAGTGCATTTTCAATCATTCCCGCGTGATAGAACAGGACCGCGTCCTTCGTATTGATCCTCAGAGCTTCGCGCGATTTTTCTCGCGCTTCGGCAAAACGACCCTTTTTGTAGAGGCACCACGACAGAATATCAGCGGCGTATATATCTTTGATTCCCGCATAGTCAGCTTCGGCGATCGCCAAAGCCTTGTCGAGGTCGATGTCATGATCTGCCAACATCAGCGCAATTCGATGGGCGTCGTGAAGGTCACCAAGAAGAGAGGCGTTGTCGGCAAGTTGGTAAAGCTTTTGAGCGGCTAACTCATTGCCCTGCTTGCGTTTAATATCACCTAGAATTATCGCATAGCTCGTATGAGGCGAACGTTCCAGAGCTCCGCTCACAAGACTTGCGGCGGAATCGAGATCACCCTTGGCGGCTCTCGTTCGGCCTTTGCCGAGCAGGGCGAGGTTGTAGTTCTCAGTCAGCGAAAGCGACTCGTCGTACACGCGTTCTGCCTCATCGTAGCGGCCGTTTCGCCAATATAGATCGCCAAGCTGTGAAAGGGTCCAACTCTGGGCCTCTTTATCGGCTGGATCGGCCGTACGGGCCGATAATTTATATAGTTCGGCTGCTCCGTCGTTGTCGCCGTTCAACGCCCGTATTAGTGCCGCACGGGCATAGGACGACGAATTCGGCTTTGCGTCGACTAGCTTTTGAGCCCATTCGGCGGCCTGCGGATAGTTACCGAGTTGGGTGTGAGCGTCCGTGATCACGCCCATGGCAAATGAATCGGTGCCTTCGGCGTATAGTTCTTCACCGAGCTTCAGCCCTTCGGCGAACTCATGATAAGTCAGGTGCAAAGATGCTTTAAGCCGGCGGGCTGACGAATCCTGCGGAGAGATCTCAAGAGCCTTTGCCACCGCTCGCCGGGCGTCGGCGTTGAGATAGAAGTTACCGGTCCTTCGGGCAGTATTGATGTAGGCTCCGGCAAGCTGAACGTACCCTGCGGAAGATTGTGGTGCGGCATCTACAGCTTTGATCGCCTTCACGACAGGCTCGCTATCGGCGATCAAGGGAAACTCGGGTACCGGTGCCTGCGGGGTGCTTGAGACTCTTGTACATGAAGAAAACGCAACCGCCGCCGATAAAATGCCTGCACTAAGAACGAGAGATATATATTTCGACATGATTCTGACTCCGAAAGATCTTGGCAATGAGGCGATCGGCGAGGACCGCCCCACTGCCGGCTTTGTGGGAACAACCTACTGCTGATTCGAGCTACGTGGTTGATTACCCTGATTTGGTGGGAGCAAATATGGGAATCGTGTGAGAAGCGGACCCTCTGGATTGAAGCTCACACCATCACCAAGCGTGTTATTCGGAGCGACGTTCGTGGCCGGGGTGAACGGGGTTCCGCCAGCAACCGCACGCAGTGCGATGTCGGTTACGTCGTCAAACACGCGACGGCCATTCGGGAAGCCGGCCACATCACCACCGAGCAGGCCGAGACGGTTCTGGCTAGCGATCGCCGTTGGTGCGATAGCCACATTCAGACGAAGGTATTCGTGGGGAATGCCGTCCGAAAGGAACGTTGTATAGTTCGGGCCAGTTACGGGGTTCACTGGAATTCCCGTTGCAAATATCGAAACCAGATCGTTTCGCGGTGCGGGCGGAATTGCTATGCCGTAGACCGCTTGTAAGAGCTTTGGAAGTTCAGGATCCAGCACAAACGGAGCCGCAACCGCATCATTCTCAGGAGAGAGTGCGTTGAACGCATCCTTAAGCTTAAGCGGGATGACGACTTCGTTCACAAGCGGGTTTCCGAGGCGCGAAACCTGCTTCCATTTGTCTTCTTTCGACGGTGCTCCAGGTCCGAGAACCTTCACCGATTGTCGGCTAGCGGTGGCCCAAACACCGATCACCGCGTCCGGCGAAGTCGGGCCAGCAGGAACTGCTCTGGAACGTGTTAATTCCTGGATCGGAACCTCGATAGCGATCGAGCTGACGTTGAGGCCTTTCGTTGAGTCAATTCCACCCGTTTCGCCGACCGATCGAAGGTTTAGGCCATCAAACACGCCCAAGTCGATGTAAAAGTACTCATCGCGATTTCCGGCAAACACGCGGCCGCCGTTCGGAAGCGTACCGATCGCCGGTTGTCCTAGATTCTGTTCGTAGTCAGGGGTAACGCGGGGGCCTACATTAGCAGGCGGCACTTTGAGATCAGTTCCGATGACCTTGCCATTTTTACCGGTCGTCGGATCCACGCGTCGAACCGAATATGTTTGCGGCATGTTGTAATCAGGGTCGTCGAGGCTAGAGATAACGATGTCCTGATTCGCCGCTGCTTGGCCGAGGACGGTCTCGCCATTGACGATCTGAGTTTTAAAACGGAATTCGTATGTGATGTCTTCCCGCCCGTCGCCCGTGTTATCGATCTTGATCTCGTACAGGACGGTGTCGTCAAAACGGAACCACTGGGGTCCGGCTGATGGATCTTGCAGCGGAATGTAGTTTTGCGATCAGCGTGACGTAGCCTTCGCGGCCGGGCTCGACGCTGCGGAATGCATAAGTGTCGGTGTTATCAGCAAAGCGGTCATGCTGATCAGCGGCGCCTCGGCGTGGCTGGATGCTAGTGCGGGTCCACCGATGGCGGCAGACGTCGCCAGGACGGTCAACCCGGCTAGGGTCCGTCTCAGTATATCTTTCATATTTTTACTCCTTATTTGGTCTTACTTGAACAGACAAGCACACTGGAATACGGCTTGCCCGAAGGCATCCAATCCCGGTGTTTCGCCCTGGAAAACGCGGCGAGAACTGATTTTCGAGGACAGGTTAAGGTTCGGTTCGACGCTGATAACAGATTCAGAAGAGTGGTTTTAATGGCTAGCGGTGCGGTTTTATTAACGTTCTGCTAGTCTTATAGATTGCCTTTTGTTATGGATCGCGAGCTAATAAGAAATTTTTCGATAATTGCCCATATCGATCACGGGAAGTCTACGCTGGCGGATCGTCTGCTTCAATTGACGGGGGCGGTTGCTGACCGTGATATGGAAGCCCAGATGCTGGACGACATGGATCTGGAGCGCGAGCGAGGCATTACGATCAAGGCCCACGCTGTGCGGCTGGATTACAAGGCTAAGGACGGGAAAAATTACGTTTTAAACCTGATCGACACACCGGGACACGTGGATTTTTCGTACGAGGTTTCGCGGTCGCTATCGGCTTGCGAGGGTGCTCTGCTGGTTGTCGATGCGTCGCAAGGTGTTGAGGCTCAAACACTTGCGAACACGTATCTTGCGATCGAGAACGACCTAGAGCTTCTCCCTGTCCTGAACAAGATCGACCTGCCGTCTGCGGAACCGGACCGGATCAAGGAACAGATCGAGAATATTATAGGGCTCGATACGAGTGAAGCGTGTTTGACCTCGGCAAAGACGGGGCTTGGTGTCGAGGACGTCCTTGAGGCGATAGTCAAGAAGATACCAGCTCCAAAAGGTGAGCGTGAGGCTCCGCTGAAGGCGCTGATATTCGACAGTTGGTACGATTCGTATCGGGGCGTGATCGTGCTTTTCCGGGTGATCGACGGGACGATTCGCAAGGGAACGAAGATCAAATTCTTCAACACGGGCCGGGAGTATCTGGTTGAAACAATTGGAGTTAACCGTCCCCGGCCGACTCCAATAAACGAGCTTGGGCCGGGTGAAGTAGGCTTCATCACTGCGTCGATCAAGACAGTGGCTGATGTTCAGATCGGCGATACAATAACGGACGCTCAAAGACCTGTAGCCGAGGCTTTGCCGGGGTTTCAGGAAGTGAAGCCGATGGTTTTTGCGGGGCTTTACCCGACCGATTCAGCCCAGTATGAAGACCTTCGGGACGCGATGGAGAAGCTTCGGCTGAACGATGCTTCGTTCTTTTTTGAGCCTGAATC
>JBDSLC010000175.1:0-9924 GCA_039916585.1 Pyrinomonadaceae bacterium
CGGTCACCTTCCATCGAGGTTATCCCGACGAACAAGATTACAATCGGCGTGAATCCAATCGAGAGGAGCAACGGCCACCATCGATGAAATCAACTCACCTCTTCTACCTCATCCCTTTGCGTTTCGAACATCAATAAAGCATTATACTCGTTTGCCTTTAGGCATGGGATTACGAGTATGTTGACCACGGATAAGATAAGAAACATCGCCATCATCGCTCACGTTGACCACGGTAAGACCACGCTCGTCGACGCGATGCTTCAGCAGTCGGGTACGTACCGCGACAATGAGACCGTTACAGAACGCGTGATGGACTCGATGGACCTTGAACGCGAACGCGGCATTACGATCATGGCGAAGAACACGTCCGTGCGATATGGCGATTACAAGATCAACATCGTCGACACGCCGGGCCACGCCGACTTTGGCGGAGAGGTCGAGCGCGTTCTGAAGATGGTCGACGGAATCGTCCTGCTCGTAGACGCCGCGGAAGGCTGTCTGCCGCAGACCCGATTCGTACTCCGCAAAGCTCTCGAACTTAAACTTCCGGCAATCGCACTCGTAAATAAGATCGATCGACAGGATTCGCGTCCCGAAGAAGTGCTTGACGAGATCTACGACCTTTTCATCGATCTCGGAGCGAACGAGGAGCAGATCGAATTCCCTGTTCTCTACTCAATCTCGCGTGATGGTATCGCGAAAAAGAATCTGGCGGACGAATCGAAAAATCTCATACCGCTATTCGATCAGGTAATTGAGACCATTCCCGCTCCCCATGCGATCCGCACCGACTCGCTGCAGCTTCTCGTTGCCAACATTGACTACAACCCATTCGTCGGCCGCCTAGCGATCGGACGAATGTTCTCAGGCACGATCTCAAAGAATCAGGAAGTGATCGTTGCCAAGATAGATGGATCAACCCAGAAAACGCGTGTCAAAGAGCTGTTCGTGTTCGAAGGACTAGAGCGAACTTCTGTCGATACGGCCGGAGTTGGCGAGATCGTCGCGCTTGCCGGGTTCGACGACATCAACATCGGCGAAACGATAACGACCGTCGATAATCCCCGCCCGCTTCCGGTGATCGCAGTCGACGAACCGACCATTTCGATGATCTTCGGTGTCAACACGTCGCCGTTCTCCGGAATCGACGGAAAATTCGTCACGTCCCGGCAGATCAAGGACCGGCTCGATCGAGAATTGCTCGGCAACGTCGCCCTTCGCGTCACACAGACCGAGGCGGCGGAGCAGTTCAAGGTGTCGGGCCGCGGCGAACTTCAGCTTGCGATCCTGATCGAAATGATGCGTCGTGAAGGCTACGAACTTCAGGTCTCGAAACCAGAGGTCATCACCAAGAAAGATGAGAAGACCGGTGAACTTCTCGAACCGATCGAGCTTGTCGTAGTCGATGTGCCTGACGAATTCATCGGTGTCGTGACCGAAGCGATGGGCCGCCGCAAGGGTCAGATGACAAAGATGATCAACAACGGCTCGGGCCGTGTCCGACTCGAGTTCGAAACGCCGTCTAGAGGCCTTATCGGTTTCCGCGGAGAGTTCCTCACGGAAACAAAAGGTACCGGTCTTCTCAATACCCTGTTCCTCCGCTTCGATAAATGGCAGGGCGAAATGAAGAGCCGCCAGACGGGCTCGTTGCTTGCAGACCGAATGGGTGAGACGAACACTTACGCTCTCTATAATTTGCAGGAACGGGGAACGCTCTTCGTTAAGCCGCAGGTCAAGGTCTATGAAGGAATGATCGTGGGCGAGAACGCCCGTGCCGTCGACCTCGACGTCAACGCCATCAAAGAGAAAAAACTCTCCAACATGCGAACGACCTCCGCCGACGAGGCGATGCGCCTCGTCCCGGTGCGGGAGATGTCGCTGGAACGCGCATTGGAATTCATCGCTGACGATGAACTGATCGAAGTGACACCTAAGGCAATACGCCTTCGTAAGCGCGTACTGAAAGCCAACGAGCGGCCGAAGAAGTAACACACTTAGCCTGCCCACACCCAGAATCCTGACGCCCCTCACGTGCCACGTTCGTAACCAGCTTTGCCGACAAAGCGATCGGACGGGCGGGTCGAAGTCGTCAGTTCGATATTTGAAGCATCTCTTTCAGAGATATTGGCAGAAGGGCGGAAAATATCTGCAAGGTCAACATTCTGAACGTCGCTACGCTCGCGCACGGAGGTTGTTTTTAGCAATCAGCGAAAGCGAATTAGCGGAGTATGATCCTGTATACTCCCACAGAGCGTTTATCCGTTAAATCTATTGAGGCAAGTTCTTGGGTAGTGTCCTAATTTAGTGTTGCTGGCCTCAAATAACTCAAGCGGCGAGAAAGCCGCCGATGTACAATAGGGTTATGATCGACACACACGAACCGAAAGGTTATAACCGCGATGAAGACCCGCTGCCTTGTCTCGTACTGGAAGACCCAGACGAAAAGGACTCCGAAGAGGATGAAAACACCCTAGCGAAGTCTTTGATTGATGACATTATCGAAGAGACGGAGAACGACTAGCTTAGTGGTTCGGCTGTTCGCTAAGGTCTAAGTCGATATATTGTCCGCCTTCCTCTTCAGGCGCTTTCTTAGATTTGAGGTCCAGTTTCATATAGTCATCCTCGTATTTCGCGACATTCTTCATCAAAAGTTCCGCTAGCTGTCGAGCGTGGATCGGGGAAAGCATTACGCTCGCTACCGCCTTCACTGCCGCCCGATTCTCTGGCCTTTTGATACTTGCATCTACTAACCCGAAGGTTATCTGAAAATCAACGGGCGTGTGTAGAACTTGTATTACATTGGAATAAACGATTTGATGATCGTCACCTTTTTCAAAGTTGATTCGAGGGGCGTTTTGCTTTTGCACTGGTTTCACAGGTTTTTTTCTTGTAGTCATTTTCTTTAACTTGCCTTCTGTGTTCGGTACAGGGTGTTGGTCAATTCAGGCTCGGAAATCCCCACGCCTTCCGACGTGATCGAAAGCTCTTCCGATAATTCTTGTTCTATTTCCGATAAAGGATTACTTGAGACAAGTGTTGGTCGGGTTGTGTCGAAGTGTAACTGTGACTGCCCTCCCTTCTGCGGTCTGATGATATTCAGAGGAACGCCCGTAGCAGTCAAATAGGGCTCAGCGTCTTGGACGGTTTCCTGTAGTGTATCGGTGCTATTTTCATATTCTGGGTTTTCAGAATTAATCCAATCTTGAAGAGCTGACTCCTCATCCTTATGCGTAATCGGAAGGGCGGAAAAGGCGGTATGAGGCTTTTCAAATTCCCTTAATAGCTCGCTGAACGGGACAATCTTCACCAAGAGCCCAGCTTGAAAACCCAAGGCCATCTCGTACATTGTGGCGATGTTGGGAACATTGCTATTCGGGTTCTCTAGCCGAGTAATTACATTTCGAGGCTTGTCTGTGGCTTTCCCTAAATCATCTTGTGTCCATTCTCTTTCCTGTCTCAAATGACGTAACTGAGAAGGAATGCTGTTCTGTACATATTCCAAAACAAATGACTCTCGAAACTCTTTGTCTTCCTTTAAGAGTTGGACTAAATCACTTCGCGATAAGAGTGAATTGAGCGACACGTTTTTTCTCCAGTTGCTTTTCGTCTTCTACCAGTTTTCGACGTTGGTGCGCCGTTTCGCAAATATTCGCAGGCTCGAATCGGTTACCTCTCTCGATAGCAAACGCAAGGAACGTAAACTCTCCGTCACCTGAAAAATAACCAATGGGACGATGTTGCGTATCGTTTGCGAAAAGGATTATCTCGTAGAGCCCGCTGCATTCCCTTCGCAACTGCCCAACATCAGGGCGCCCCCAACCGTTGTGCGGTAATTTCTTCAGATCGTTCATTCGAGTGAGAAATGCCGCCTTTAATTGGGGAGTGGCGTTCTTAAACCATTTGTTGATGATCGGAACACCCTCTTGGTTAGTGAAACTTTTCAGTTTCCACATTTATTACTATAGTCGCAAATTTGCGACAATGCAAGCTTGACTTTAGGTCGCAAATTTGCGACTATGATGAGTGTAGGGATGACAATCAAAAAGGTCAACCGGAGTTGACCTTAATGCTTGAAAGTTACGGTGGCGAAGGCGAAACGGTTCAGCCACGGGTCTGGAAAACGCGAGAAGTCGGTTCGACTCCGACCGCCACCTTTTATTGTACGCCGTAACAGCACGAAAGTTCAATACACAAAGATCTAAATGAATTGCACGATTTGCCAAAATCTAACAAAGAAAAACGGAAAGGATCGCTACGGCAACCAGCGCTTCCGATGCGTAGATTGCGGCAAGACCTTCATCGAACCGAAAACCAAGACTCTCGGAACAATGACGCTTGCCGAAGATAAGGCTCTGATGTGCCTCAATCTTCTTGTTGAAGGCAATTCAATCCGCTCCATCGAACGCATTACAGGCGTTCACCGCGACACCGTTCTTTCACTTCTGGAAACCGTTGGAAAGAAGTGCCTAGCGATTCAGGAAAACTTTGTGAAGGACGTAAAGGTGAAGTTCGTGCAGGCCGACGAAATCTGGTCGTTCATCAATATGAAGGATAAGGCGAAGCACGCGAAAGAAATCGAATCGGATCGTATTGGTTCGGCCTACACCTTTACCGCGATTGACTCGGATTCAAAGCTGATTGTCGCTTGGCATCTTGGACACCGCACGGAACGCGATGCACTGATCTTTCTCGAAAAGTTTTATCAGGCCATCGACGGCGGCACAAAGCAGTTTCAAATAACGACCGATGCTTGGCCGGGATACAACCACACAGTTAATGAAGTTCTCGGTATGAAAGCTCACTATGCTCAGCTTGTAAAACAGTATGCCGCTCCGAATCCGAACGAAGTACGGTATTCTCCAGCCGAATGCACTGGAGCGAAAAAGCGAGTGATGTTCGGCAATCCGATGAAATCAAAAATCTCGACCTCACACGTTGAACGGGCGAACCTTACAATGAGAATGTCGATGCGAAGGTTTACGAGACTGACCAATGCATTTTCAAAGAAGTGGGAAAATCACGAATACGCGATTGCCCTTCACTTTGCCCACTACAACTTTTGCAGATCGCACAAGACCTTGCACGGTGCAACCCCGGCAATGGCGGCTAACCTTACGAAGTCGATTTGGACGCTGAAAGACTTGCTCGAAAAGTCGCGAGAGATGTGACAATTACAACAATGAAAGTAGTGCCGTCTCGTAAATATTTGATCTACGCACTGATTGCATTCTTGTGTCCGATTGCCGCGATCTTAGTCACCATCCTCTACCAGTCAATCGCACACGCAGAGGACTGGAAATTGTACGGAGAAGAGCTTGCCGGTGCGTATCTAGCTCTCGCGGAGGTCATTCAAATCGTATATGCCGTCGCAATTGGCTCTGCCTTAGGGCTTATCTTTGCAATCATCAGCTTGCGTTTCCGCCGTCGATTCATCTCAGTTGGAACGGCGGCTCTCACCTTTAATGCCTTACCCTTCGTTTTGACTGTGTATTTGTTGATTCAGGGAATAACGCGAGGCTGGTAGGCCAGCAACACTAAATTAGGACACTACCAGTTCTTGGCTGGGCTTGACACGAATTCGGCAAAATCATAATATCTAGAGTTTCGGACTTTGAACGGTCTGGGTTTTGTGCGGCTGCTGGGTGGCTGACACGCGGATTTTTGAAAGCTTTAACAGGAATTGTTGCGTAAAGAATGCCGAACCAACGGCGTTTGGGAATAACGACAGGCTCGAAAGGGCCCTACCCGCTACCGCAGGTGGTACTGACCATTTTGCCACGCTACAGCAAAGTTTCGCTTTCGGATATCGATCAAATTTAACTAATTCAACAGCTAAGTGCTGCTTGAGCTAACTGCCGGAAAATTTCCGGAAAGAGTCAGGTGAGACGATAGTTTTGCCTTTTGAAATGGAACGCCAGCACTGGCTGGCAACGATCGCTGATCGATCGAGCAGAGGCCGGCAAGGGTGCCGGCGATCCATAAAGATATGCCGACTATTAATCAATTGGTTCGCAAGGGCCGCGAGAGAGTCAAATACAAAACGGCCAGCCCGGCGTTGCAGGCTAACCCGCAGAAGCGTGGTGTTTGCACGCGTGTTTATACGTCGACGCCGAAGAAACCGAACTCGGCTCTTCGTAAGGTAGCACGTGTACGCCTGACCAACCAGATCGAAGTTACTACTTATATTCCGGGTATCGGCCACAACCTGCAGGAGCACTCGATCGTGCTTATCCGCGGCGGCCGTGTAAAGGATCTTCCGGGTGTGCGTTATCACATCATCCGCGGAACGCTCGATGCTTCGGGCGTCGCGAATCGAAATCAGGCCCGTTCGAAGTACGGTGCGAAGCGTCCGAAGGGAGCTAAGTAATTAAAGTATGGCACGACGAAGAGTAGCAGAACGCAGAGAAATCCTTCCGGATCCGATCTTCAACAGTCAGTTGGTGACCAAGTTCATCAACGGAATGATGTGGGAAGGGAAGAAGTCGGTGGCCGAGGCGATCTTTTACAGCGCGATGACGAAGATCGAGGAAAAGACCGGTGAAGAGCCGCTCAAGGCCTTTAAGAAGGCTGTTGACAACGTAGCTCCGACGCTGGAAGTTAAATCGCGTCGAATCGGTGGTGCGACCTATCAGGTGCCGCTCGAAGTGAGCCGCGACCGACGCAACGCTCTGGCGATCCGCTGGATCGTGGGGAACGCACGCAATCGAAGCGAAAAGACGATGGTTGACCGGCTCGTAGGCGAGCTGCTTGATTCAACCTCGGGCCGCGGCGGAGCAGTCAAGAAGAAAGACGACGTTCACCGTATGGCAGAAGCGAACAAAGCATTCGCGCATTATAGGTTTTAAGTGAAGAAGCCCGCGCGTTAGCAAGGGCTTGACACGAGTAGCGGAGTTTGAGCCCTTGCGAACGCGCGGGCTTCCGCATAAGAAAAAATGGCTAATATTAGCTTAGACAAATATAGAAATATCGGCATCATGGCCCATATCGACGCGGGTAAGACCACGGCGACTGAGCGCATTTTGTTCTATACGGGTGTTTCGCACAAGATCGGCGAGGTTCACGAAGGAACTGCGACGATGGACTGGATGGAGCAGGAGCAAGAGCGCGGAATTACTATTACGTCCGCAGCAACTACCTGTTTCTGGACGCGCAACAACGTCGAGCACCGCATTAATATAATCGATACACCGGGACACGTTGACTTCACGATGGAAGTCGAGCGGTCTCTTCGGGTTTTAGACGGTGCTGTTTGCGTTTTTGACGGTGTCGCGGGTGTTGAGCCGCAGTCGGAGACTGTCTGGCGTCAGGCTGATAAGTACGGCGTTCCGCGTATCTGCTTTATTAATAAGCTGGATCGTGCTGGTGCCTCGTTCGAGCGTTCGTTCGATTCGATCTTGGTAAGGCTTGGTGCGAACGCGGTCGCAATGCAGATCCCGATCGGCATTGAAGACCAATTCAAGGGCGTCGTTGATCTGATCACGATGAAAGCCTTTGTCTGGAGCAATGAAGAAAAGGGCGCGAATTACGATATTACCGATATCCCGGCTGATCTAGTCGAGGCTGCGGAAGCTGCACGAGAGAAACTTGTCGAAGCAGTTTCGGCGATCGACGACGGCCTGATGGAGAAATACCTTGAGGGCGAATCGGTCACTGAAGATGAGATCCGAGTAGCCCTTCGAAAGGGAACGCTGGCGATGAAGATCGTCCCGGTCTTTACCGGATCGGCATTCAAGAATAAAGGGGTTCAGACGCTGCTCGACGGTGTCGTTGATTTCCTTCCGAGTCCGCTGGATATTCCTGCGATCGAAGGTACGAATCCGAAGAGTGGCGAGATCGAAACCCGTCCGCCGGACGCAAAGGCTCCCTTTTCAGGCCTGGTGTTTAAGTTGATGGCTGACAAGCATTTAGGTCAGCTTGCATTTGTCAGGATCTACTCCGGAACCGTTTCGTCAGGCTCTTACGTCACCAATACAATTAAAGACTCGAAAGAACGAGTCGGACGTTTGATGCTGATGCACGCCAACAAGCGTGAAGACGTAGAAACGGCGAGCGCAGGTGAGATCGTCGCGATCGGCGGTATGAAAAATACCACCACGGGCGATACGGTCTCTGACGAATCGAAGCCGATCATTCTGGAATCGATGGATTTTCCGGAACCGGTCGTGCGGGTCGCGGTCGAACCGAAAACCCGTCAGGACCAAGACAAAATGGGCATCGCGCTCAATCGCCTTGCTCAGGAAGATCCAAGTTTCCGCGTTAATACCGACCACGAAACTGGCCAGACGATCATCGCTGGAATGGGCGAGCTTCACCTTGAGATCATTGTCGACCGTATGAAGCGTGAGTTTGGCGTCGAGGCAAATGTGGGTAAACCGCAGGTTGCTTATCGCGAAACGATCACCGGCAATGCACCTGGTAAAGAAATCTATAAGAAGCAGTCGGGCGGCCGCGGTAAGTTTGGCCACGTCGAATTGACGATCGAACCGGCTCCGGGCGAAGGTTTTGTTTTCGAAGACAAGATCTCGGGCGGTTCGATTCCGCGACAGTTCATCAAGCCGACGATGGAAGGCGTTCGCGATGCTATGCTTCGCGGTTTCCTGGCTGGGTACGAACTCGTTGACATCAAGGTCACGCTTCTATTTGGTTCGTATCACGAAGTCGACTCAGACGAAATTTCGTTTAAGCTGGCCGGATCGCTCGCGTTCCAGGATGCGGTGAGAAAGGCAAAGCCGGTACTGCTCGAACCGATCATGCGTATCGAGGTAGTCACTCCGGAAGAATATATGGGAGCCGTTAATGGCGACCTTAACCGACGTCGCGGCCAGATAGACAAGATGGAACCGCGTCCGGGTAATGTTTCAGTCGTTACCGCCTTCGTTCCGCTATCGGAGATGTTTGGATACACTACCGATCTTCGAAGTTCGACGCAGGGACGTGCGACATCAAGTATGCATTTTGAGCGATACGCCGAGGCTCCGCGAAACGTCGCTGAGGAAGTTATCGCAAAGATCAAAGGGACCGGAGCAGGTAGCTAAGATTTAGAATTAGAAATTTTAGATCTGCAGATTGAGGAGAACAGATGAGCAAAGAGAAATTCGACCGTTCGAAGCCGCACGTAAATATTGGGACCATTGGTCACGTGGATCACGGGAAGACGACGCTGACGGCGGCGATCACTAAGGTGATGTCGAAGCACAACGCGAAGATGACGTTTCGTTCGTTTGATTCGATCGATAACGCACCTGAAGAGAAAGCACGTGGTATTACAATCGCGACGTCGCACGTTGAGTATGAGACGGCGAACAGGCACTACGCACACGTCGACTGCCCGGGCCACGCTGATTATGTGAAGAACATGATCACTGGAGCCGCTCAGATGGACGGAGCGATCCTGGTTGTGGCAGCAACGGACGGCCCGATGCCGCAGACGCGTGAGCACATCCTGCTTGGCCGTCAGGTCGGTATCCCGACGATGGTCGTGTTCATGAACAAAGTGGACATGGTCGACGACGAAGAGCTCATCGAATTGGTCGAGATGGAAGTGAGAGAGCTTCTGTCGAGCTACGAATTCCCGGGAGACGACATTCCTGTTGTTAAGGGGTCGGCATTGAAGGCACTGGAAGGCGACCCGGCATGGGAGCCGAAGATCGATGAGCTGATGCAGGCAGTGGATGACTTCATCCCGACGCCGGCACGCGAAACGGACAAGCCGTTCCTGATGCCCGTCGAAGATATCTTCACGATCCAGGGGCGCGGAACAGTTGCTACCGGACGTATCGAGCGTGGCGTGATCAACGTCAACGAACCGGTCGAGATCATCGGTATCAAAGATACGCGAAACTCGGTCGTCACCGGCGTCGAGATGTTCAAGAAGCTTCTTGATTCAGGAATGGCAGGCGACAACGTCGGACTGCTGCTGAGAGG
>JBDSLC010000176.1:0-4178 GCA_039916585.1 Pyrinomonadaceae bacterium
TCAATACAGCTCATGTCCGAAGCCACCGCACAATCCGTCGAATCCGATCCGTTGACGGAAACCGCATCAGTCGATCCAGAACCACCAAAGAGATCAAAATACGACCGTGCAATCGTAGAAGGGCCGCTTGGAAGAGCTGTCTGGAAGATCGCTTGGCCAACTGTCCTGACAAATATGATCGGCGGGCTTCAGGGCCTGGTAGATCACGCGTTGGTTGGTCATTTCGTTGGAATCAAGGGCAATGCCGCGATCGGCGTATCGATCCAACTCTGGATCGCGGTGATCGTATTTATCTCATCGATCTTCATCGGTATGAGCGTGATGGTATCGCGATTCGTGGGTGCCGGTAACGAGGAGAAGGTCAATCGGACTGTCTATCAAGCATTCTTGACGGCGATAATCATGTCCTTCGGCATTTTAGCCCCTGTTGGTTATTTCGCCGCTCCGTACCTGCTCGATTTCGTCCACGCGGCACCGGACGTTAAAGCTGAGGCACTTCCCTTCTTGCGGATAATGTATGCGTTCAGCGGCGGGATGCTGATCTTTTTTATGCTGGGCGGGGCGTTGCGATCGGCCGGAGATGCCCGAACTCCGATGATCCTGGGAATCGTGATGACGGTCCTCAACCTGATACTCAACCTGATGCTCATCCCGGGGTTTGGACCGATTCCCGCCTTTGGCACTACTGGCGCGGCGATGGGAACGACGATCGCATCGGGTTCGATCGCGATCTACGCGCTCTACAAACTTATCAGCGGCGGATGGGTTGTACATTTTCCGAAGGGCGGCAGCTATGCGCCGGATTGGGGCGTGATCAAGAAGCTATTCAAACTTGGCCTGCCGGCCGGTATTCAGGGCATTGCGATGAACGTCGGCGGGGTTCTGATGCTGTTCTTCATCGGATCGCTCGTCCAGAGTGAAGCTGCACAGGCTATCTATTCGATATCATACGGTCAGCTATTCTCGCTCGTGACCTGGACGTCGGTAGGACTTATGGGTGCATCGGCAGCAGTCGTCGGGCAGAATATTGGCGCCGGCAAACCCGAGCGAGCGAATCAGGCGGTCGGGGTCGCGGCACGTTTTGGATTAATGGGTGCGGCGTTCCTAGGGTTCTTTTACTTTTTCCTTCCTCAGCAGCTGCTTGCGGCGTTCAGCGTTACCGATCCAGTGGCGGTAGAGATGGGCGTCCAACTCCTGCGTGTACTAGCATTCTCAGGCCTCTTCATCACCGTCGCTTTGACATACACCGGCGGCCTTCAGGGCAGCGGTGATACCAAAAGTCCGCTCTATATCTCGATAATTTCGCAGGTGGTAGTGCCCTTGTCGATCTGTTTCGTGATTCGGGCGTTTTCGACCCTTGAACCCATCCATATTTGGCTAGCAATCTTCGCAGGTCACATTACGCGGGCTGTTTTGAGCGTATTAAGATTCGGTCAGGGCAAATGGCGAAGTATCGTGGTCAATATCGAACAATCCGAAGCGCCCTCACGCTGACTCTTCGTTCTCGTCGTCATCCTCGTCCGCTGCAGGATCATACTCCTCGTATCCGTGCGCGTCGTCGTAATAGTAAGAGCGAACGCCAGGTTTCTTATCGCTCAAGAACTCAGATTCTGTCTCATCTTTCGGAGTTTCGCACATAGATAACTTATAATTGTCTCACGCTCTTTCGTAAATGCGCCTTATGCGAAACTCACACGCTGGAATGGATCTGATTCTTCTTCTGTTGGCCGTCGCCAGTTTTGCCGTTTCTGCCGGCGCTCAGCAACCCGCCGAAAAGGCCGATCTTGACTATCAAATCGGGGCCGTTCTTTACATGCAAAAGGCTGCGGAGTTCCGGGCACTCTCCTATCAGGCTTACAACCTTGCGCGGCTTCGGCTTGATGCAGACCTGGATAAGAAACAGGTCAAGAAACTGCCGAAGGAACAGCGAAAACTAGCTCGATCGATCGTGGTCGACATTGATGAAACCGTGCTCGATAATTCTCCGTCGCAGGCACTCGGTATCGTGAACGGAAGGCCATTTAATCTAAAGGATTGGTACGCCTGGGGTGAGATGCGAAAGGCGAAGGCAATTCCCGGAGCCGTCGAGTTCTTAAACTATGCGGTGAAAAAGGGAGTAAAGATCTTCTACATCTCGAATCGCGATGAAGTCCAAAAGGAAGCAACGATCCATAATCTTAAGTCTGCAGGATTCGCAGATGTCTCCGCTGATAACGTCCTCTTACGAACCAGCGAGTCGGCCAAAGATGGTCGCCGATCGATCGCAGCTACCAAACATCGAGTCGTAATGCTGATCGGCGATAACCTCGACGATTTCACGGGGGCGTTCGAACGCAAATCTATCTCGGATCGCTTTGCGGAAGTCGAGAAATCAAGAATGGAATTTGGCAAACGCTTCATCGTTCTGCCCAACGCAATGTACGGAACCTGGGAAAATGCGATCTATGAATACGGCCGCTTTACTGAAGCTCAAAAGGCCGAGAAACGCGCAGCCTCGCTCGAATTGCCTTAGAATTAGTCGAGCAGTCAACCTTTCACTCCAGATCCATAAAAGGAAAATTTAAATGAGATCGATCCTCTCTTTCATTTCTATATTCGCCTTTTGCCTTAATACCGTCGTGGTATCAGCACAGACGTCTCCAGGCAAGAAGTTCGAACTGACTATTGACAACATAATGCGCGGGCCTGGACTTGTCGGCCATGAACCAACGGGTGTTCGCTGGTCGCCGGATGGCCAGAAGATCTATTTTCGATGGAAGCAGGCGAGCGAGCCGCTAAAAGCAGAGCTTTCAACCTATATGGTGAACGCGGATGGGACTGGTTTACGAAAACTGTCGGAAGAGGAAGCTAAACAGACTCCCCCGGTGGGCGGAGATCTTTCCGACAACAAGAAAACCATCGTTTACGCCGACAGTGGCGACATCTTTCTTTACGACGTCGCGACCGGTCAACGAAAGCAGTTAACCAAGACGACTGATGTCGAGGGCAATCCCCGATTCACTTTGGATCATCGCAGCATAACCTTTACTCGGCAGAACAATCTGTATTCTTTTTCTCTTGACACCAATTTGCTCGAACAGTTGACGGATATCCGCGCGGCCGGTGGGCCGGCTCCAACCGCAGGACCAGGTGGCGGAGGTGGATTCGGTGTTGGTGGTCGAAGCCAACAGGGACAGGATTCTGCCCGAACGGGAACGGAAAGCCAAGAGTCACTAAAAAAAGAAGAGCGTAGCCTTCTCGACGCGATACGTGAGCGAGCCGAAAAGCGCGAGGAAGACGAAAAGAAACGAAAGGAATCAGAAAAGGATCGCCGCAAACCATTTCAGCTCACCGCCGGACAAAATGCCGGAAATTTGTCCCTCTCCCCAGATGGCAAATTCGTTATCGTCATGGTGAACGAGAGTGGCATGGGCTCTAAAGCTACTATAGTTCCTAACTACGTAACGGAATCCGGTTATACGGAAGACATTCCCGGCAGAAGCAAAGTTGGTGATGTTCAGGGGCGTAACCGCATCGCTATATTGAGTGTTGAGACTGGCGAATCGACGTGGATCGACCACGGGCAGCGATTGCCGCCCGCTACGCCTGTTGCCGGTGTCGAAGAGACGTCAGCAGAACAGTCACGACGGACTGATCCGCCTGCGTCCCGCAAAGGAACAGGGCGTGGCCAGGCTGGTCTTTCGACGGCGCGTGATCGCGAAGTGCAGCTCTCGCAACCGGTTTGGTCCGAAGATGGGAAAAACGCGGTGTTGTCCGTGCGGTCAGTCGACAACAAGGACCGTTGGATAATGCAACTCGATCCGGCCACGGGGAAAACTAAGATCCTTGCGTCCGTTCATGATGAGGCCTGGGTGGGCGGACCGAGCGGATTCTCGCTTGGCTGGCTGCCGGATAACAAGCGGGTATTCTTTCAATCGGAACGCGACGGGTTTTCACATCTCTATACGGCCTCGGTGGACGGCGGTGAACCGAAACAACTTACATCAGGCCAGTTTGAAGTTTCTGACGTTCGGATCTCCGAAGACAAGACAAGATTCTATTTTACCTCTAGCGAAGGAAGCTTTTTCGGGCGTAACCTTTACTCGATGCCTCTGAACGGCGGTGCTCGAACAAAGCTAACGTCGATGCAAGGGAATAATCAGACGACTATTTCACCGGACCAAAGCAAACTCGCGATC
>JBDSLC010000177.1:0-8474 GCA_039916585.1 Pyrinomonadaceae bacterium
TCACGCTTGAACAGATCTGCACCGTTCTTGTATCCGGCGAAATAGATGACCTTGTTCTTCTTTTCGCGTAACGCTCTCGCGATCGAGAAAAGCACAGCGTTGCCCAAACCACCTCCGGCGAGCAGGACTGTCTCGTTCTCAGGGATTTCCGTCGGCGTCCCCGTCGGTCCCATCACGAGCACTTCCTCGCCTTCCTTCAACAGCGAGCACAGCCGCGACGATGTTCCCATCTCGAGCACGATCATCGACAAGAGGCCCTTCTCTTCATCGACCCAAGCACCGGTCAGCGCAAGCCCTTCCATCACCAGCCGAGTTCCATCGACGATCGGTGCTGACGTTTCAAAGTTCTGCAGCCGATAGAACTGCCCGGGCTCAAACTTCCTCGCCTGCAGCGGGGCTTTCACGATCACGTCCACGATCGTCGGCGTCAGCCGATCGACCTTTACTACGTATGCTCGAAGCTGTTCGTCGAGCGTCGCTTCAAGGTTGTCGAAGATAGTGTCCTTGATCTCCTGCGGCAGCGAACCTTGCCTTGCCAGGTCTTCGGCAAAGATATCAACGACGTGAGAATAGCCGTGCTTAGCCGACGCCATCGCCTTTACGACGTTGCCGGCATATTTCGGATGATTGTCCCCGTAATAGGAAATGAACTTGCCGTCGTGTTCGTACGATGTGAAGAATCCGGTCTCGCCCTTCGCCGTTTCCACCGCGTGCAGCTTTCCATCGCCGTTTCGCTCGACCTTGAATGGCTGGAAGAACTGCCGCCATTCGTCCATCTTAAACGTGCCCGGCTTTTCCTTCTCGTAGATCACGTTCGGCGATGTACCGGCGGCTACGCAAACCGTGCGGGCAGGGAACTCGTGAATGTCGCCCGTGTTCTCAAACTTACCGGTCTCCGCGATATAATCCAGCCGCTCGAATTTCAAGGCTTTCACAGCGCTGAACTCATCGGGAACAGCTTCGGTCGGTGACATACACTCGATAAAGTTAATGCCTTCTTCGAGCGCCTTCTGCACCTCTTCGTGGTTCAAACGATACGCGGGCGAATCCTGCAGCCGCTTTCGATAGACGAGCGACACGCCGCCCCACGATTGAACCAACGGAACAAAATTCGGCTGCTCACCCGCCGCCTCAGCGCGAGCACGCTCGGCGCGGATCGCACGTCCGTGTTCGAGAAATTCGCGGATCGTCATCAACTCTTCCGGGTCGAACTGTTTCATCACGTGCGTCTCGCCAAACTCGGCGACGACGACCTCGTATTTCTGCAGCATCTTCTCGACCTGAACCGGATAGTAAGCAAAGATCTCAGTCGCGGTGTCGACGCCCGTCAACCCACCGCCGATAACGACGGCTGGCAGCCGCACTTGCAGATTCGAGAGCGTGTCTTTCTTGAAGGCTCCGGTAAGCTGCAACGCCATCAGGAAGTCGCTCGCCTGACGTATCCCGCGGATCAGGTTGTTCTTCATCGGGACGATCGTCGGGCGGCCTGCACCCGTGGCGATCGCGATGTGGTCAAACCCAAACGACCACGCATCCTCGATCGTCAGCGTGCCTCCAAAGCGAACACCGCCGTACGCACGAAACCGCTTCCGACGCTGCAGCATCAACTGCACCATCGTCAGAAAATTCTTGTCCCAACGAACCGTGATGCCGTATTCCGACACGCCGCCAAATCCGGATAAGATGCGCTCGTCTAGGTCTTCCGTGATCTCATCGATGTTCTCGATCGGTTTCGGAGAAGTCGCGCCGAGCTTACCCGTCCATTCGGCCGGCAAGGGTTCGATCTTCAAACCGTCTACGCCGATCACGCCGAAACCTTCATTCAGCAGGTACTGCGACAACGTGTATCCCGCCGGTCCCAGCCCGACGACCATGACGTTCTTTCCGTTGTAAGGAAGTTGATACGGCCGCTTGGCGTTCAACGGATTCCAACGCGTCAGCAGGCTGTAGATCTCGAATCCGTACGGAAGTTTGAGAACGTCGGTCAGCGTCGCGGTCTCGGCGAGCGGGATGTTGACGGGCTCCTGCTTTTGGAAGATGCAGCCCTTCATACAGTCGTTACAGATCCGATGGCCCGTGCCTGCGCACATCGGGTTATCGATCGTAACGAGAGCAAGCGAGCCGATCGGGTCGCCCTGCTTTTTCAGCAGATGCATCTCGGAGATCTTCTCATCAAGCGGACAGCCTTCGATCTTGATCCCGAGTGGATTTCGCTTGACCGTTCCGTCCTTTTCGAACATACCCGTCGAACACGCATCCTTGTCGCGCTCGTGGCAGATCATGCAGTAATCGACCTCGTACAGTGCATCACGCATCGTGCCGCGATCGTCGGTCAGCTTGAACCCGACACGCCGGCGCATATCGTGATCATGTCCCCTCATTATGTTGTGCAGCTTCGGCTCGGGGTGGATCAGATGAACGAGGTTCTGGTAATCCAGCGCGTGCGGAACCTTGAAAGCCGCGAACTTCTTATCTTTCTTATGGAAGTGTAATGCCGACCATCTCTCAAAGACCTCGAGAGCCGCCTTTACTTGCAGCAGGTCGCCGGCGTCATCGATAGCTAAGACCGCTTCGTTGAAGAGTTTTCCGAAAGGGCGATCACCTAACTTCTCGTAACCCTTCTTGACCAACCCGATCGTTTTAAGAGTCGCCTCGGACGGATCTTCGTTCTTTGCAAGATCTTCTTCGGCATCTGCCAGAGCCGTCGTAATACTTGCGATTGCAAGTTCCTCATCAAAAACCAGTGTGTCGTCAAACGCCTTGTTTCGAAACTCGCGGACGGCTTCTTCGAGTTCGACCTCATTCAATTGAGCGACCGTCGACAGATCTTCAAGAGTCTTGTACTTCTTGATCGCCCGCCGCTGAACAAAGAACTTATACTTCCAAACCGGATTCTGCTCGAGGATGGTCCGCTCAAGCTCTGAGCGTTCACGTGTGATCTTGAACATCCTTCCGACGAAGTCTGACAGAAACGGTGCAGCGTCGGTCAGGATCTTCGACTCCACCCGCTTCTCGTAACCATTTCCCGCCGCTCCGATGTACTTTTTCAACGCATCGCCGAGAACGGGCTCTTTCTCGTCGACTTCCGCGTAGAATTTTTCGGCAAGCGCTTTCAGCTTTACCGCATCGAATAGGTCAGAGTACTTAAAACCGTTTATGCCAAGGTCGAAATCGAATTCGTTCACCATACAGACTCGCTTGATTTAGCGGAAACCTCACCGCAATAGGCGTATTATTCCCGTATTTACTAGCTCCGAAGCAAACTTTAATAGTACCTTACGGAATTCGGCGGGACAATTCGGACGGTTTCAGAGAGCGATCGAGAAGGGTTGCAAGCGTATTAAAATCAGGCATTTAGCGGAATTTTCGTGTGTTTCGCGACGCACTGTGGTATAAATCAGTTTTGCGCATTTTTTAAAGATAAAGGATATATCTCCCGCGTAGCAGTATGGAACAGGATCAGCGTTTAACTCCGCTGCCGAAGGGCGTGTCGCTCAACCCGGCAGTTCCGGCAAATTACCCGCCGGCGTATTCATCTTACTTTGACGACGAATCGCTCGAAGGCCGAGTCTCGATCAGGCAGTATCTCAATGTCGTTTACAAGAGATTGCCCCTCATCATCGCCCTCGCGGTTCTTATAACGGCCGCCGCGGCTTTGTATATGTACGCTCAGCCGAACGTATATCAGTCGAACGCTCAGATCATTATCGAACCTCGCCGGCCGAAGATGACCTCGAAAGATTCGATCAACATCAACTTCGGCCAGGACGCTAATTATCTCCAGACCCAACTTTTGCTTTTGCAGGGCCCTGAACTAAAAAAGGCTGCCATCATCGATCTCGGCCTGCATCGCCAGCCCGGACTTGTTGAGAAGGAGTCGCGAGGTGTCGGTGACATTCTTCGTTCGATCTTCTCTAGCGAAAAGAAACCGGAAGGCGATTCGGCGTCCTTGCCTGTGATCTCGGAGACCGGCACGTCCAACGACGGCCAACCCGCTCAACTGACTGCGGAAGAAGATAGTAAGGCCGCTACCATCGCCTTGAAATTTCAGGTCAGTGTGGATCAGGTTGAGAGGACTAATATTGTCAATCTAGGTGTCCGCAGTGAATACCCAGACCTCGCCCCAAAGGTTGCGCTAGCAATGGCTCGCGAATTCCGAAAGAGCGACGCCGACCGCGAAATGGCCGGGGCAAGAAAAGCGGTGGATGATCTCGGAAAATCGATCGAGGAACTCCGTAACACTATTAACGAGCAAGATCTGCAAATGATCGCGCAGATGAAGGACCAGGATCTTTCACTGGCCGAAAAGGGACAGGATCTAGCCGCATCCAGGCTAAGTACCATGAGCGCCACGTATCTCAAAACAATGGAAGAACGGCGCAACTTGGAGGGTCGGTATAATACGGCGCTCGCGGCAAATGCCCGGGGTGAGGGAGCCAGTATTCCTGAACTGCGCGATAGCGCGATCTATGTCGACGCGGTTCGACAGAGTACGGAACGTAAGGCAAAGCTTCAGGATGACATCCGCGCCATCGATAAACAGATCCAGACCGCCGAAACTGAAAGGGCTGAACTTCTCGTCAAATATACCGAGGAGTACGCGGACGTTAAGAAGATGGACGAGCGGATCTCTGCTCTCAAGGCGTCGAAGGTCAGCATGGATCAGGAGGTGACCAAGCTGATCGATGAAGGAAAGAAATCGGTTGATAAGGACGCCGTCAATGGTGCTCTCGTATCATTGCGTGCGCAGCTCGATTCCAAGCGGCGCGAGGAAGGCCAGGCGTTATCTGCGTACGAACAGGAATATTCAAAGGCGAATGTTCAAGGCCAGGCGATCACTAGCCTCACCACACTAAAACGGCAGATCGAAACGAATCGAACTCTACTCGATACCTACATTCAGCGTCAGCAAGAACAGACGCTCGCGATCGCTAACACTGAGCCGGACAACATTAAGGTCCCGGCGGAGGCGGGCTCAGCAGGCGTGGTCGGTCCGGCGCGGCTTCGTAATATTTCACTTGCGTTCCTGCTTTCTCTCGTCGCCGGAGTAGGGCTTGCGTTCCTGATGGATTATCTTGACGATTCGGTCAAGACGTCGGATGACATTAGCCGCCATCTAGGCTTACCCACACTTGCATTGATCCCACACTATTCGGTCGGCAGCAATCGAAAGCAGCTCGCGGGCGCGAATACCAACGGTGGAGCCGGGCCGCCCACGGGATTGATAACTTTGGAAGAGCGGCAATCACCTATGGCAGAGGCATACCGCCACCTTCGAACGTCGCTGCTATTTTCGTCGGCGGGAAAGCCGCCCCAAACGATCCTAGTCACATCATCACAGCCGTCGGAAGGTAAAACGACGACCGCGGTGAATACCGCGATCACGCTTGCCCAGTCCGACGCCGATGTCGTCATCATCGATTGCGATCTTCGCCGTCCGCGGCTTCACAGTTACTTCAACCTTGAGAACACCAAAGGCTTGACGAACTATCTTTCAGGCGAGCGAAACACGGACAATCTGATCAAGCAATGTGCTGACCTGCCGCGGCTGAAGGTGATCACCAGCGGACCGATCCCGCCGAATCCAACGGAGTTGCTTTCGTCGAACGAGATGCGGAATCTGCTTCAATTCCTTCGCGGCCGCTACAAGCATGTCGTGATCGATTCGCCGCCCGCGATCTCATTCACCGATGCAGCCATTCTTTCGACACAGGTCGACGGCGTGATCCTCGTAGCGATGGCGAACAAGTCTTCGATCCACCTGATGCGGCGATTTAAGCAGCGTCTGGGTACGATCGGCGCCCGCATCTATGGCGTCGTGCTGAACGGCATCAAGTCCGGCTCGATGGAGTACGACTACTACGGATCGGGTTATTACGATTACTACAAATCGGCCGATGACGAAAGCACGACTCCCGTGATGGAGTCAGCCGCGACGAACGGTAAGAGCTAACGAAGAAGAGCGGGTTTAACCCGCTCTTTTATTTGCCGAGGAATCTTTTCAGGCCGTCTTCCCAATCCGGCATCGGTGCAAGGCCAAACTTCTCACTGATCAAGCAAGCAAGTTTCGAACTCACGGGCCGAGGAGCGGGCCGCTGCAGATCTGCGTGCGAAACTCGCTCAAGCAGCGACTGATCAAACCCACCGATCTCGCAAACCTTCTCCGCAAAACCGGAATAGCTCGTACCCTCACCTGAGTTAGTTACATGAAATATGCCAGGCATATCGAGCTCGGCAAGTTCCCGCAAGCGTCTTGCGAGATCGCCCGCGAACGTCGGCGTACCGTAAGAATCGCTGATCACTTTGATGCGTTTGCCTTCCCTCAGAAGGTCGCCCATCACGCTCAAGAAATTCGTTCCACTATGACCGTAAATCCAGCCTGAACGGACCACGATAGCGCGGGCATTTGCGGTCAACGCGTCGATCTCGCCCCGACGTTTGGTCGTCGCATAAATGCCCTGCGGGTTTGGTTGATGCCGCTGCGTGTAAAAGCCGTCGAATGTTCCGTCAAAAACGTAATCGGTCGAGATCGTCACAGATCCACAATCGAACTCGAGCGCGGCTAGCGCGAGATTCTTAGGCCCGACAACATTGGCCGAAAACGTGTCTTCCTGTTCGCGCTCGGCTCCGTCGACATTTGTGTAAGCTGCACAGTTGATGATCGCGTCCGGCCGAGCGTCGCTGATCGCCGTTCGTACCGATTCGAGGTCCGCGATGTTCATCTCATCGCGTGGGAGCGCAAACACATCATCTCCGATCGAGCGACAATATTCCGCCGTCGCCCGAGCGACCATCCCGCGAGCGCCTGTAACTAAGATCTTCATATTCGCGAGCCGTACATCGCCTTGTAATATTCCTTATACTCGCCGCTGCGGACGCGTTCGACCCAAGCCTGATTTTCCTGATACCACTTGATCGTCGTCGCGAGGCCGTTTTCCCAGGTCATCTGCGGCTTCCAGCCGAGTTCATTCTCTACCTTGGTCGCGTCGATGGCGTAGCGCCGATCATGCCCGAGTCTGTCCGTGACGTATTTGATCAGATCGTGCGGTTTGTCGAGCGAATCCAGGATCGACTTAACGACGTCGATATTTTCCCGTTCGTTTCGAGCGCCGATATTGTACGCCTCGCCCGCCCGTCCGCGTTCATACACCGCCCAGATCGCACGGCAATGGTCGTCGACATAGATCCAATCACGCACGTTGCGCCCGTCGCCGTATACCGGCAGCGGCTCGTCGTTCATCGCGTTGGCGATCATCAGCGGGATCAGCTTTTCCGGGAACTGCCTCGGTCCGTAGTTGTTTCCGCAACGCGTGACGACCGCGTCCACGCCATGCGTCTCCTGTGCCGCTCGAACCACAAATTCGGCCGCCGCTTTCGACGCGGCATACGGCGAGTTCGGCTGGAGCGGCGATGCTTCGGTAAAGTAATCGTCGCTATCGTCCGGCAACGTTCCCATCACCTCGTCGGTAGATATCTGTACGAACCTCCGCACACCTTTCGCCCGTGCCGCGTCGAGCAGCACCTGCGTTCCGATAATATTCGTGCGCAAGAATTCGTCGGCCGAGTGAATGCTCCTGTCCACGTGCGACTCCGCGGCGAAATTAAAGATCGCGTCGCACCCTTCCGGAACCGCCGCCATCACCGCATCACGATCGCAAATGTCGCCCTTGATAAACGTATGCCGCGACGCATCAACGTCCGCAAGGTTCTCAAGATTCCCCGCATACGTCAGCGCGTCGAAATCAACGATCAAAATATCCGCGTGCTCCGTAAGCACCATCCGAACGAACGCCGAGCCAATAAATCCGGCCCCGCCGGTCACAAATATACGTCTCATTTAATAAGAGTTTAGCAAATGAGAAGTGAGAAATGAGAAATGAGATAAGTGGTCCGAAGAACTTAGCTAAGCACTTTCCGCGGCCATCATAGTTTAGCCTTCGAAGTCTTTATCGCCGAAACCAGCATACGTTGAAGTTCATCGCAATCTGCCAACCGCGAACTTGATTGTTCTTTCGTGAGGATGTCACTGTCCCGCAACAAACGAAGCCAGTAATGTGTCTCGAATGCCTCCTTGTTGGCGATCGAAAGTTTGTGAACAAAATCCAGCTTCGATTGCCCCTGAAAAGCCTCCTCCAAATTCGCACCGATCGATGTCCCCGATCGAAGTACCTGTTTTGAAAGTACGTATTCTTTATGCTCTTTCACGAGATATTGAGACAGCTTAACGATCCTCAAAGCGAAGACGTAAGATTTCTCCTTTAGAACATTGGTCTTCTTACTATCTTCGATTTCTCATTTCTCACCTCTCACTTATCCAGAACGCGCATCTGCCGCAGGATCAAGTCCGCGTATTTCTTCGGCATGTCGATGTTATCGAGCACGACCTTGCCGCCGTCTTCGCTCGCGTTGTCGATCGTGATATCGCCGTAGCCTAGCATTCGCTGCCAGATGGTTGACGTCACCGTAACGTCCTG
>JBDSLC010000178.1:0-12431 GCA_039916585.1 Pyrinomonadaceae bacterium
GACCCTCCTTGGATGCCTAATCCTACACCGAGCCTCTACGAGAGTTCCACGCCTTCAACACGCAATATAGTTGGACTTCTTGAGCGGCCTAGCTACATAACTCGCTTACTTCGTCTTCTATCATGGCGAACAGCGATCTTAAATTTTCCTCATTGGAATTGATGTGGCTTACAACGACTCTGACGGCATATCTACCCGCCAGCTTGGTGTGTGAAAGAAAGAACCTACCGGAGTGGTTTAGGCGCTTCAAAAGCGTTTCGTTCAATATATCGAGTTCTTTTTCGCTTTGGGCGTCGGAAAGAATTGCTCGGAAACACACCGTGCTTAGGGGCACCGGTGCCAGAAGCTCCAGACACGGGTTAGCATCCACCCAACCGCTGAATAGCCTTCCCAGTCTGATGTGCTCCCTGATCCGATTCTGGATGCCGGCAGAACCGAAGTAACGCAGCACAAACCAGAGCTTCAAGGCACGGAAACGCCTCCCGAGAGGTATGCCGTAGTCCATAAAGTCAACTGATTTATTGCGGTCCGGCGTATTAAGATATTCCGGTACCACGCTCATGGCTCTACGCAGAATATCGGGCTTTCGAAGATAAAGGACACTGCAGTCTAACGGCACGAATAGCCATTTGTGCGGATTGATGACAAAAGAATCGGCACGCTCAGCTCCATCAAGGATCCACTTCATCTCCGGAACGCCGGCTGCCGCTCCGCCATGGGCGGCATCTACGTGCAACCAGAGCCTCTCACTTTCGCAGATATCAGCAATGCGAGCGATCGGATCGATGCTGGTACACGATGTCGATCCAACCGTGGCGACTACACAAAATGGCAATTTACCTGAAGCACGATCTTCTGCTAAGGCCCGCATCAGGTCACTCGGAATGAGCTCATACCGCTCGTTCACCGCGACTGCCTTACTGAGTCTAAGCCTAGGCCCATCGCGATCGCAGCCTTGTCTATTGATGAATGGCCGTATTCAGAGGTATAAATTCGAAGTTGTCCAATCTCGGGTCTTCCGGCAAGCCCTTTCTGTTTCACATGGAGATTATCCCTTTGTTCGCGAGCAGCGATCAAGGCGTGTAGAGTGCTAGTGGAGCCGCCTTCATAGCTCACTCCGAAAAACTCTTTCGGAAGGCCAAATTATCCATCGCTGATCCATTTTGCGGATCCGATGGCTCGACCTTCGCGCGTATCGGGGAATCGAAGCCAGTCTAATGGCCCTCTCTCTTGGGTGGATTCTAACTGGTATCTCTGGCCAGTAGGTCGATGACGCAGGAAGCGTTATCGAGGGTATCGCCCCGTGAACGAACACGCCCATGCAGACCGATCCTACGCGATGCCAGACGCAAAAAACGCGGTGCAGCGTGCGCAGTTTGATCGCTTAACTGTCCCAGGCCCCGTCCGGCAACGGGATCTCGGACAGGAAAAATGTCGGAGCGGAGCCGGGACCGGGATGGGAGAAATGGATAACGGATAGTGGAAAATCTGATCTTGTTCGTTCCTGCTCTACTTGTCCTTTGGCCAAGAACGGCGGAAGTACTGTCCATTGTCAATTCTTTGTTGCTATCTGACGCGGTGGGTGCGTCGTTTTAGAAAGTCCATCAGGACGAATTCGGTGAGATTATTGGGATTGGCGAAGTAAGCCTTGCCGCGGGTGATCGCGGTCATTTTTTTGACGAACTCGATCAGGGACGGGTCGTCAGCCAGCATGAAAGTGTTGATCATCACCCCCGATTTTCGGCATGCCTGAACTTCCTTAAAGGTCTCCGTCATCACGTACGGATCATTGCCCATCGAGTTTTTATAGAGCATTCGCGGACCGCGGACATTCTTGTCCGTTCCTGAAGAACTGCGGAAAGGAATGTCTGCGGTTCCATCTACAAAAGCAGCCGTCGGCTTGCCGTCCGTGATCATCACGATCTGCTTCATATCCTTTCGCTGAGAATTCAGAAGGCGTCGACCGAGCTTCAGGCCCTCGGCGGTGTTCGTGTGATACGGCCCGACCTGCATGGTTCCGAGCTTCGACAGAGGCACTTCTTCGGCGTCGTCGTGAAACAGCACGACCTTTAAAGTGTCACCGGGATATCGCGTGCGGATGAGATGTGCGAGTGCGAGTGCGACCTTTTTCGCTGGCGTGAAACGATCTTCGCCGTAGAGGATCATCGAATGCGAACAATCGAGCATCACGACCGTCGCACACGACGAACGGTATTCCTGCTGATAGACCCACAGATCGTCGTACTCGAGGTTCATCGGGACGTTGAGGCCTTCGCGGGCGATCGCTGAGATGAGGGTTGAGGTAACGTCTAGGTTCATTACGTCACCGAACTCATAAGGCTTTGAGGACAGAGAGGATTCGACACCCGTCTCCTCCCGCGCCGTTTCATGCCGGCCCATTGAGGATTTACCCAGGCTCCCGAGCAGCTTCGTCAGTGTCTTGTAGCCAAGGAAATCAAGCCCTTTCTCCGTCACCTCAAACTTGATGTTCCGCGCCGCCGGAGCGCCGATCTCACCCTTTCCGTCGCCACCCGGTTGCGTCATCGGCTCGGACGGAACCTCCTTGAGATTCAAATATCCTTCTTCCACCAGCCGCTCAATCAGCTGATTGATAAGCTGTTCGAGGAGCGATCCCTTGAACTTCCCGTCGCTGTCCGCCAGCATCTCGGCCACATCCTGGTCGCTCAAGATGTCCTGTTCGAGAAGCGATTGCAATATCGCCTGACGCAGGGAATCTAGCGAATCGTCGGGCTCATTCATCTCCCGTGTCCACCAGTAATCTTCGTTGAATCCGGAGTCGAGCATCCGGTTCGACAGGGCGTCCATCAACCCGCCCAGGTCGAGGCTGGATACGTCAAATCCCTTAAATCTCGAATACCGCGTGAACTTCATCTACTTCAAAAGTTAGCACATACCATGCGATTTGTAAGGCTCTTGTAAAGGCTGTCGGGAACGCACACCATTCGCGTTTTACGGTTAACGAAATCGTATCCACGCCGTTGTCTATCGTGGTCGGCCACATCGGTAACTATAGTGAATAAACCGGTTACGCCCTATGGCACGGCCGTTGATATATACATCAGCGAGGAAGGAAGTCCTCCAGACACTTTACCAACAGGGGGAAACACAATGAAAAAGTTCATAACCACATTCATGATGTTGGCAATGATGGCAGTCGCCATCCCGATGCTATCGACCGAGGCGGCAGCCCAGTCCGATTGCTATCGCGACAGCAACGGCCGCGTCGTGTGTAACGACGGCAACCGGAGCATCTACGACAAGCACCGTAACCTGATCAACATAGGCATCGGCACGGCCGCCGGCGCGATCATCGGCGGTCTCATCGGCGGCAAGAAAGGCGCCTTGATAGGCACGGTAGCCGGCGCCGGCGGCGCAGCCTTGTACACCTACAAGCTGAACCCGAAAACCAAGCGTTACGAAAGGGTCTATAGCCGCAATTATCGCCGGTATTAACTGTGGAGCAACGGACAGAGGGATGGCAAAAGCCGTGGCTGAGAGGCCGCGGCTTTTCGTTATTTGTTTTGGACAACGCCCACGTATTCAACAAACATATTCGCCAATCGATCGGCGGCGGCGGGATCGTTTCGTGAGAGTAATGTTATGACTTCGTCACGTTCCGCCATTACGCGACTGAGTCCGATGCGTTCCTGTTCGTTCAAGATTCCCGCATCGCCCTTATCCATTTCGGTTCGGATCTCGGTAAAGAAGGTGCTGGTGCTCTGTCGGGCGGTCTCGTATTCACCCCGCCGAGCGTAGATCGTTGCAGCGGTCAGTGCGTTCTGCACACGGCTTCGCTGCAGTTGCTTTTCGCGCGAGGCCATGTCGGCAGTTAGTTGCCGGTTCGATATCCACATCGGCACAAAGCCCAAAAGAAAGGCGACGAGAAGAAGGCCGATCCGAATGACCCATTTCTGAGTTACATTAGATCGCGGAGCGCCTTCGATAATTTCACCGGCCTCTTCTTCAGACATAATTGTTATCTCCCAAGTGCTAGTTGTATCCTTCAATATCCGTGAAGTCCTCGTAGATCATTCCGCGCCGATCGCGTTTAGTTTTTGTAACCGCCTCGAAACCGCCTGATTCGTTTCTTGAGATCTTGTTCTGTGCGTATAGGCCCTCGAGAACGAACTCGCAGGCGGACACCAGTTTTGCATTGTCAGTGCGGTTGAAATCGAGCGGCACCAGCGTAGAGTCGATCAACTCCGGTACCGAGTTCAACAGCCCGACGCACTCTTCAGCAGAAGCCGTATCAGAAAGGAGAAGTTTGCTTCCTTCCTCGAACCACGCAACAGCCGGAGCAAAATCGATACCTACAAAAAAGCCCTCGAAGATCACACCTGAGGCGCGTTTGATGAGGTCTCTCGCAAGCCTGGCGGAGCCGAGTTGTTCACCCTCGTATTCAAGCTCCATCTTGCCAGTCATCGCCGGTAGTGAGGCATAGATGTCAGAGATTCTCGGCACAATATCAGATTCACCCGTCAGCAATGCTCGCCGCTCGGCGTTAGAGACAGCCGACTCGAGTACTGATATCGAGAATCGCTGCGAGACTCCGCTGCGTTTGTCTATGCGTTGATCGTCTCGCGCCTCGAACGCGATCTGTTCGACCAGCTCCGAGATGAACTCCGGGATCTGAACGGCATTCGAGTCGTGTCCGTCACGTTCGGTCCAAGCTTCTTGTTTCGTGATCTCGGAGCTGAGATGAACGTCCGAGGGATAGTGCGTCAAGATCTCGGAGCCGATTCGATCTTTTAGTGGCGTAATTATCTTACCGCGCGCGGTGTAGTCCTCAGGATTCGCGGAAAACACCATCATCAGATCGAGCGGGAGCCTGACGGGATATCCTTTTATCTGGATATCACCTTCCTGCATGATATTGAACAGGCCGACCTGGATCTTACCCGAAAGATCGGGTAGCTCGTTGATCGCGAATATGCCCCGATTTGCCCGCGGCAGAAGACCGAAGTGAATTGTCAGCTCGTCACTTAAGAGATGTCCGCCCTTCGCCGCCTTGATCGGATCCACGTCCCCGACGATGTCTGCGATCGTCACATCCGGAGTCGCCAGCTTTTCAACGAATCTATTGTCGCGGCCGACCCAATCCAATCGTATCTCATCGCGATGGAAGCGAAGTTGTTCCTTGCCGTAAGCACTCAGCGGGTTGAAAGGATCATCGTTGATCTCAGAGCCTTCGATGATCGGCAACTCGTCGTCAAGAAGTTCCGTCAGCTGCCGAATGATGCGGCTCTTTGCCTGACCGCGTAGGCCGAGCAGTATGAAATTGTGTTTTGACAGGACGGCGTTGACTATCTGCGGAACTACCGTTTCGTCATAGCCAAGGATACCGGGAAAGAGACGCTCGCCGGTCTTCAGCTTCCGGATCAGGTTTTCCCGCATCTCGTCCTTTACGGAACGCGGCCTGTAGCCACTCTCCTTTAGCTGGCTTAAGGTTCGTATTTCTAACATTTTTCTATTTGTCCCAAACAGATATACCACACGCTCTTACCTGATCTGCAATCAAATCAGACTGAAACGGCTCGTTTCGTCAGTTTGCATAGCAGATGCGGTTTCGGTGAGACAAGTTTAGCAAGTTACCGGCTGTGAGGAACGGATCCATTCCATTGGCGAGCGCAGAAGAAGGTGAATTGGGCGCAAAGCCTCAAATCACCGAAGCCGGAGCGCGACAAAATCGGGCGATACGCAACGTTAGTCGGTTACAGCACCCAAGGAACTTGAGGACACGAGCTTCGCGTATTTCGCGGCGACGCCTGTAACGCTGGCCAAGCGCTCGGGTAGCTTCCAATGAGCCCGGCGTATCGCGAGTTTCTCATCCGAAACATCCACGCTAAGTGTCTGTTCGTCAGCGTCGATCGTGATCAGGTCGCCGTTGTTTACGAAAGCAATATTTCCGCCTGTGGCGGCCTCGGGCGAGACGTGGCCGACGACCATGCCGTACGTTCCACCTGAAAATCTGCCGTCGGTGATAAGTCCAACCGAATCGCCGAGTCCAAGGCCGATGATCGCTGATGTCGGCGCAAGCATCTCGCGCATTCCGGGTCCGCCTTTCGGACCTTCGTAGCGGATAACGATGACGTCGCCGGCTTGGATCGTGCGTTTCATTATCGCTGCCATGCAGTCTTCTTCGGATTCGAAAACGCGAGCAGGCCCGGTGATCTTGCGTTGCTTGATGCCGGTAACTTTGGCAACCGCACCTTCTTCGGCGAGATTTCCGTGGAGGATAGCAAGGTGACCTTGGGAGTAGATCGGATCGCTGAACGGGCGGATAACGTCCGGGAGGGCCGCGGACGTCCCGTCCGCGAGCGAGATTGGCGGACGGGGCGTCTGCGTTTCTTCTAAATTTTCGGCGAGCGATTTCCCGGTTATAGTAATGCAATCGCCGTGCAGCAAACCATTCTCTAGAAGGATCTGCATCACTGCCGGAATGCCGCCGGCTTTGTGCAGGTCGGTCGCAACGTATTTTCCTGATGGCTTCAGATCGCAGAGTACAGGAACGCGGCGGCGGATGGTCTCGAAATCGTCTATGGTGAGCGGAACACCGGCGGAATGGGCTATGGCGAGCAGATGAAGCACGGCGTTGGTCGAACCGCCGGTCGCCATGATCACCGCGATGGCATTCTCGAATGCCTTTCGCGTCATAATGTCGCGCGGCAGAAGCTGGTTACGAACGGCGGCCTCAAGAGCGCCGACGGATTCGATCGTGTTTTCGCGTTTCTCGGCATCTTCGGCGGCCATTGTCGACGAATACGGAAGAGCCATTCCCATAGCCTCGATCGCCGAGGACATTGTGTTCGCGGTGAACATTCCGCCGCACGATCCGGCCCCCGGGCAAGCGTGTTTCTCGACTGCTGTTAATTGTTCGTCATTGATCTTGCCCGCCAGATATTCACCGACCGCCTCGAAAGCGCTCACGACCGTGAGATCTTTCCCGTTCAGATGTCCGGCCTTGATCGTGCCGCCGTAAACGAAGATCGACGGGATGTTGAGCCGGGCGATCGCGATCATCGCACCCGGCATATTCTTATCGCAGCCTCCGATCGCGAGCAGGCCGTCCATCTGCTGACCGCGGCAGACCGTCTCGATCGAATCGGCAATGACCTCGCGGGAGATGAGCGAATACTTCATCCCCGGCGTCCCCATTGAGATACCGTCGCTGATCGTGATCGTCCCGAAAACCTGCGGCATCAGGCCGATCCGTTTGCCTTCCTTGACGGCCGCATTCGCGAGATCGCCGAGGCTCAAATTGCACGGAGTGATCGTGCTATAACCATTCGCGATTCCGACGATCGGTTTCTGAAAATCATCATCCTCAAACCCGACGGCACGCAGCATTGCGCGGTTCGGGGCTCGTTCAATTCCTTCAGTTGTGGCTTTGCTGATCCGGTTAAGTGACATTGTTACGATAAGAAAACAGGTCGTCGAGCCCGATATTTCCTCCGCAGAGAATGAGCACGACATGGCTGTCCGGGCCAAAATTATCCCGCAGCCTTTCAGCCGCCGCGAGTGTACAGGATGTGGCCGGTTCGGTAAGGACCTTTGCCTTATCCAGCAGGCAAAACATCTCAGCCACGGCTTCGGAATCGTCGACGACGGTTACACCCGAAAGATACTCTTTTGCGAGTTCAAAATTCAACGCTCCGACGCGGGCTGCCCCGAGTGTTCGGGCGATAGACGTGATCTCTGAAAGTTCGACGACTTCGCCGGCATCGAGTGCTGCGGACATGCTGTGCGCTCCGCGCGTTTCTACACCCCAAACATTCACATTCGGCCGAAGCGAGCGGATCGCACAAGCGACACCGCCCGACAATCCGCCACCGCCGATGCTGACGACGACGTCGGTAACATCGGGAACGTCTTCCAGGATCTCGAGGCCGATAGTGCCTTGGCCAGCGATCACGTCACTGTCGTCGAACGGGTGAATGTAAGTATAGCCCTCGCCTTCGAACGATGAAGCCGCGTCGAAGGCGCACGCAAGCGTTGGAAAGAACCGAACTTCGGCGCCGTGCTTCAAGGTTTTTTGGACGTAATTGTCCGGAGTGTTTTCCGGCATCAGGATCAATGACCTCAGCCCGAGAACCCTCGCCGCGTACGCAACCGCCTGAGCGTGATTTCCCGCACTCACGGCGACGACACCGCGTTCACGTTCATCGTCCGTGAGCTGCAGCATCTTGTTGAACGCCCCGCGAACCTTAAACGCGCCCGTACGCTGCAGGAGTTCGTGCTTGAGATACACATTTGTCCCGAGCCGTTCACAAAGGAACGTATCGACAAGTGTCGGCGTGCGTTTAATATAAGCAGCGATCCGCGTTGCGGCCCTCCACACATCATTAATGCTAATAATCTCAGAAGTCGACGATTGGAACTCAGGTTGATAACCCACGGTTTCGCCCGATGCGAAACTCACTCCTTCGTAATGACTTACCGATAGCATTTTCTTGCTCCTTAATTGCCGCCGTTATTTAGGCTGCGGCCGCCCTGTTTAGATATGTGAGCCAGCTAACGAACCGCTCGTCGCGGCCGTTAACAACATCGAAAAACTTGCCTTGTACAGCCGCCGTTACCGGCCCTCGCGAACCGTTGCCGATCGGCCGACCGTCGAGTTCGCGGATAGGCGTGATCTCGGCTGCGGTTCCGGTGAAGAACGCCTCGTCGGCGTCGGTGAGATCCGAAAGTTCAAGCGAACGCGATTCAACCGAATAGCCTTCAGCCCTTGCGATCTCGATCGCAGCGTCGCGCGTGATTCCCATCAGGATCGAATCGTCAGCTTTGTTTGTATAGATGACATCGTCCTTGATCACAAAAAGATTCTCACCTGAACCTTCAGCGAGCCGATCATCTTTGTCGAGCAATAAAGCTTCATCGAAACCGCGTGCGAATGCTTCCTGAACGGCGAGGATAGAGTTGAGATATTGTGCGCACGCCTTCGCGGTCGTCGGCATCATCGATGAATGAAACTTCCGCCACGGCGAGACGGTCACGCGTATACCTTTCTCTAACCCTTCGCTACCAAGATATGCTCCCCACGGCCATGCCATGATCGCGACTTCAACTGGACACTTACCCGGATGCACACCGAGCGTCCCACTGCCCATAAAGCAGATCGGGCGGATGTAACAGCTTGAAAGTTCGTTGGCGGCAATCAGTTCGGAGACGGCGGTCGTCAGTTCGTCGAGAGTGTAAGGAATCGTGAAGCCGTAAACATCGGCCGACGCGAAGAAGCGTTCAAGGTGTTCGGCGAGACGAAATACCGCGGGGCCGTTCTCTGTCTCATAGCAGCGGATCCCCTCAAACACGCCGCTGCCGTAGTGCAGTCCATGTGCCGATACGTGAAATGTCGCCTCAGCCCACTGCACGAGGCTCCCGTTTTTCCAGATCCAATTTACATTTCCAAAAGACATAAGTTATCCGGGCCGCGTCGCATGACGCGGCCATTTTCAGATTCCCTCACTCAGCGTCTCTGCGGTAAGAACCCGCTTAAACTGCCCAGAGAAACTGTTCGGGATTTGTATGGAGAATTCGATCCTGGCCGGACCGCCAGTCGGGTCTAATGTTGGAGCAAATGTCGACAGCAATACTGTCTTCGAGAACTTCGGAGGAGTGAATTTCGCCGGCGGGAATGCAAAGCATCTGATTGTCGGTCAGCGTAACGTCGCCATCGGGCAAATGAAAAAGCCATCTTCCTTTTAAAAGGTAGACGACCTCTTCGGTTTCGTGTGAATGCGATTGAGTTACCTCGCCCTTTTTCACTTCGAGCCTTGCGACGCTGACCGATTCGCCGTACACCGCCTGGCGGTTGTACGAATCGTTCACTGCGTCGCCATCCAGTTTGTTCAGATCGTAGACTTTCATTTCAGTCACCTTAGTTCTTAGCCGTATTTACTAATCTGTCCTGCGCAAGCCACGGCATCATTGCCCGCAGACGTGCACCAACTTCTTCGATCGGGTGGGCCTTGCCTTCGTTCTCAAGCCGCGTAAAGTTTTCTTTCCCCGAATCGCATTCGCTCATCCATTCATCAGCAAACTGGCCCGACTGGATCTCGCCGAGGATCTTCTTCATTTCCGCTTTTGTCGCGTCCGTCACGATACGGCTGCCGCGAGTAAGATCTCCGTACTCGGCCGTGTTCGAGATCGAGTAACGCATGTTCTCGATACCGCCTTCGTACATCAGATCGACGATGAGTTTCATCTCGTGGAGGCATTCGAAATACGCCATCTCGGGCGAATATCCGGCCTCGGTGAGTGTTTCGAACCCTGCCTGGATCAGCGAGGTGAGTCCGCCGCAGAGTACAGCCTGCTCGCCGAACAGGTCAGTCTCAGTCTCTTCCTTGAACGTCGTCTCGATGATCCCGGCACGTCCGCCGCCGATCGCCGATGCGTAAGCGAGTCCAATCTTAGCTGCGTCGCCCGTCACATCCTGATGCACTGCCATCAAACACGGAACACCGCGACCGCGAGCGTATTCGCTGCGGACGAGGTGGCCTGGGCCTTTCGGTGCGACCATGAAAACGTTGACGCCTGCAGGCGGCTCGATCTTCTTGAAGTGGATACCGAATCCGTGTGCGAACGCGAGATATTTCCCTGCGGTCAATACAGGTTCGATCTCGTTGCGATAGATCGTCGGCGCCTTTTCATCCGGCACGACCATCATTATCACGTCTGCTTTCTCGGCCGCTTCGCGTGTAAACGTCACCTCGAGTCCGGCTTCCTCAGCCTTTTTCCACGACTTACTGTCTTCAGGCAATCCGACTATGACGTCGTACCCCGAGTCCTTCAGATTGTTCGCGTGAGCATGTCCCTGCGAACCGTATCCGATCACCGCGATCCGCTTGCTCTTCAGCAATTCCGCATCGGCATCCTTCTCGTAAAAAACTTTCATTTTGATTCTTCTCTCTCACGGAGAACGGGCTGTCAGCCTGTCCAAGCTTCAATTCAGTGACCCTTTCGCGATCACGCGGCCAGGCTCACAGCCTGTCCAACAGAAACATCAATCGCCGACAATCTGGTGATCGCGACCGTACCGCTTCGCGTGACCTCATTGATCGCAAGCGGCTTTAGCATGTCGATGAATGTGTCGACCTTATCCTGCGTCCCAGACATTTCCAGGATCATCTTGTCGTGCGAGATATCGACGACCTTTGCGCGGAAAATATTCACGAGGCTCATCACTTCCTGCCGCTCGTCCCCGCGCGTGACCGATACGTCGATCAGCGCCATCTCGCGTTCGATATGCGGCAGCGTCGTGACGGCCTTAACCTCTTTCACGCGTGCGAGCCTCGAACACTGCTTTACGATCTGCTCGATCGTGGTGTCATCGCCGTGAGTCACAACGGTCGCCTTCGACCATCGCGGGTCCAGTGTCTTGCCGACCGAGATCGTCTCGATGTTATAGCCGCGTGCCGAAAACAACCCGACTATCCGCGAGAGTTCGCCCGCTTCGTTCGCAACAATTATTGAGATCGTATGACGCATTATTTCAAGATCATGTCTCGCGAAGCACCGCCGACCGGCACGATCGGGAAAACGTTCTCTTCTTTCGAAACGACGATATCCATGATCGTAACGCCGTCGTATTCCAGTCCTTCGCGAAGCACGGCTTCGAGTTCCGCGGGCTTGGAGGCTCGCAGACCCTTCGCTCCATAAGCCTCCGCCAGCTTCACAAAATCCGGCGAGACAGAAAGATCGACCTCCGAATATGCACGGTCGTAGAACATCTCTTGCCACTGCCGGACCATACCGAGGTAGCCGTTGTTCATGATGATGACCTTTAGTGGGATCTTGTATTGAACGGCCGTGATGATCTCCTGATTGGTCATCTGAAATCCGCCATCCCCGACCACCGCAACGACCATCTCATCCGGGCACGCAAGCTGTGCTCCCATCGCGGCAGGAAGGCCGAAGCCCATCGTCCCGAGCCCGCCGCTCGTCAGCCATTGTCGGCTGCGTTTGAAAGGATAGAACTGAGCCGCCCACATCTGATGCTGCCCGACGTCGGTAACAACGATCGCGTCACCGTTCGTTACCTTGTGAAGGGTTTCGATAAGCTGCTGAGGCTTGATCTCGGTTTCAGAGTATTCGCAGGACAGCGGCACCGCGGACTGCCATTCGCGGATCTGTTCCCACCAATCGGCGAGACGACCGTTATCGAGAGTTTCCTTTGCAAAGCGGTCAGCCAATGCCGATAATGCTTCCTTTGCATCGGCAACCACAGGGATCTGCGGCTTACGAAGTTTGCCGATGTTCGAGGCGTCGATGTCGATGTGAATCACCTCGGCGTTCGGGGCGAAAGTGTTGAGTTTTCCGGTCACACGATCGTCAAATCGGACGCCGATCGCAACAAGCAGATCACTTTCTGCGACCGCAAGATTCGCGGCATACGTTCCGTGCATCCCGAGCAT
>JBDSLC010000179.1:0-8715 GCA_039916585.1 Pyrinomonadaceae bacterium
CGATGATGGAATGGCTCGGGATGGAAAAGGGCGTGGCGATCGAATCGCGAACCGTTTCCAAGCAGATCGAGCGGGCACAGAAAGCCGTCGAGGCACGCAACTTCGAAACTCGTAAACACGTTCTCAAATACGACGACGTGATGAACAAGCAGCGTGAGACGATCTACGGATTGCGTCGTCAGTTGATGTTTGAACCGGAGCATCGCGAGTATCTGCTCGGCGAGAATGGCGTGGCGAGAGATCTTCTGAGAGATCTGACCGACAGCTTCCTGCCTTTAACGACCGCGCCGGATAAGTGGGATGTGGACACCTATGCTGCTGAGATCGAGAGTATTTACGCGGTTGATCCCGCGGCGGATGCTGGTGTCGAATTTAAGGTCGACAATCCAGACACAGTCGAAGATAAGATCTGGAAGAAGGCGTCGGTCAACTATGCTGAGAAGGAGAAACTCGCCGGTGACGAGTCGCTTCGAGCATACGAACGCTACATCATGCTCAACATCATCGACTCGCAGTGGAAGGATCATCTTCTCTCGATCGATCAGGTGAAGCAGGGAATTGGGCTAGTCGGCTACGGTCAGAAAGATCCGCTCGTTGAGTACAAGAAGCAGTCGTTCGATATGTTCCAAGACATGCTCGACCGCATCGATACTAACACCTGTAAGTCGCTCTTCCACCTACACGTGGTAACGCAGGACGAACAGGAAGAACGTGACCGCCTCGAACGACTCGCCGATCAGCGTGCCCGGAAGCAGGCTGCAGGAATGGCGTTCACAGGAGCAATGGCCGGAGCTGACGTGGCCGGTGCCGAAGCCGCCCGCCACACCCCGTTCGTCCGCGACACTCCCAAGATGAAACCGAACCAGCCGTGCTATTGCGGCTCTGGCAAGAAGTTCAAAAAATGCCACGGCGCGGGAATGTAGGTTGGGTCCAAACAAGCAGAAGCGGAGTCGGCAAATGTCCGACTCCGCTTTTTTGTATGGCCCGCGAATCTACTTGTTAGCGGGTGCCGTATTCGACGCGGCTGGTTTTTCTTCTGCGGGTTTCGGCGCCCCGCCTTTCACATCAGTGATCTGGGCGTGGAGAAAATGCCAGCCGTCGGCCCCTTTCCTCACAACCCACGTCACCATCGAGTCACGATCTCCTGTTTTGCCGTCGATAGTTGTCTTCCCGGTGGCGTGGGCATAGACGACGGCTCCGTCACCGGCCGGATGGGTTCGCACCTTCATATCGGAGAACTTCAGGCCTTCCCATTTAACTTTTCCGGATTTGATCTGCTCGACCCGCGAAGCCTTGGTTTGCATGACACCGTCCTGATCGATCAGCGTGTAGTCGTCGCTGTAAAACCTTCCGACGGCGTCGGCATCGTTCTTATTCAAAGCGGCTTCAAAATCGGAGATGAACTTCTTTACGTCCGCCTCCACTGCGGCGGTGTCGGCTGCTGGTTTGGCAGCGGCGTTATTTACGGCATTGGCGGGTTTGTTAGCGGCGGTGTTATTCGCCGCCGGCGCGCCGCAGGAACTAATGAACGCTACTCCAATGAGCGCTGTTATCAAAGTGATCGTCTTTCGCATACATTCTCCTTCAAAGGGGTAAGAGATGCATGATGGTGAGCAAATCAGATCAGTCGCCGCATCCGATTGACGACTTTTCGCTCGCTGCCGTGGAAGCCGCTCGCCCTGTATGAGGATGAGGATTTATACGTGCGATCGTGAACAATGTCAAGACACAAAGAAAGGGGCGGATCGATCGCCCTAAGTCTCTAATATCGCTTAAATGGTCGATCCTATTTCTTGAACTTCACCAAACTTCCACCTGCACTGATCTTCCGGTTTCCCGCAACTTTCTCAGCCTGCGCGAAGGCCCGTAGAAAATTCTCGCCGAGCACTTTTCTAACCTCCTCATCTGTGTAGCCCCGGCGAAGCATTTCGTAGGTCACGAGCGCGAGGTCCTCCATCCCGTTCATTCCTTTGGGAAGGAAAGGAACGCCGTCGAAGTCGGAGCCAAGGCCGACGATGTCGATTCCGGCGACCTTCTTCATATGGTCGATGTGGTCGACGATCCGCTTGTAATCTGCAACATAGATCGGATTGGCCGCAAGAAGGTTGCGTTCCGCTTCGTCATATCCCTGCTTGTTGGTCTTAAATTGTTCGCGGAGAGCGTCTAACTGGGGCTTGAGCCGGGCTGCTCGTTCGTTCTCTTCGCGATTTGTCCGTTCGTCGAGAAACGATGGATAGAAGTTTATCATTATCACACCGCCGTTCTTTGCAACGCGCTTAAGAACATCGTCGGGTACGTTGCGGGTATGGTCGCTGATGCCGCGGGCTGACGAGTGCGACGCCATGATCGGTGCCTTTGATACGTCGAGGGCGTCGTTCATCACCTTGACCGAAACGTGCGAGATGTCGACCATCATGCCTAGTCGATTCATTTCGCGAACGACTTCCTTACCGAAATCCGACAGCCCGTTGTTCTTCACTTCGCCGCGATGTGCATCCGCCCAGTCGTGCGAAACATTGTGCGTAAGTGTCATATAGCGGATGCCGAGGCGATAGAAGTTTCGCAGCGCATATAGCGAGTTCTCGATAACGTAACCGCCCTCGATTCCCATTAACAAACAGGTTTTTCCGATCTTCTTCGCCCGTCGTATCTCGTTCGCCGTCGTACACATCATTACCTGTTGTGGGTGTTTCTCGGCTTCGCGGTAGGTCGCGTCGATAAGGTCCATCGCCCTAACCATCGCCTGCCCCTTCTGCCAGGTGTCGCCGCCGACGTAGATCGACATAAAACCACCGGTGATCCCACTCGCTTTGAGGCGGGCCAGATCGGTGTGATAAGGGGTCCCATCGGTCTTGTGAATTGTTCCGACCGAATTTGTGGCAAGATCGAAATCGTCGTCAACCATCGGTGAGGGGATGTCATTGTGACCATCGACGATTATGGATTTCTGATGAAGCTTTAGTGCACGTGCCCAGAGCGCTGGATCAGCGTCAGCGGGCATCGTCTGAGCGACGGTTACGGTTGCAAGGAAGAGCAGTGAAACGAACGCGGCAAAGGTTCTGGTATTCATAGGCTTACCGCCCATTCTAGACCCATTCGCGTGTGGAACAAAAATGGCGGGGAGGAGGGCCCGACTTTTTGGGACGACTGCTCCTAGGGTCGCGGATAATCCTGCCGATCGTTGCTCTGCCGACGAATGTGTCGGCCTGATTGGTTCAACTCACGTTGGACTCGATAACGCTCACGAGTCGTGAACTCCCCACCGGACTGCCGCAACCGCGACTCCATCCGATAAATGTGAGCCTGTTCTCGGGCGAGCCGAGACGTCTCACGTGCCGTGAGTTCGCCGGATCGAACACCATTGCCGATCCGCTGATGCTGATTCTGCTGACGTTCGTTGATGCCGCCGCGTCGCTGGGCCGATGCGTCGGAAACGGCGAATGCGAGACACAGTAGTACCCCAAAACTGATCGTTAACATCGTTCTCATAAAAGATCTCCTCTGTTGAATTTGGATTCGGCGTGCCTCAGGTTGGACGCCGTACTTATGACGAACGGCTCACGGGATTGGTTGAGAAATTATTCGACGCTGGATAGCAACGGGAAGAATTGTCCATCAAGCTTCTGGCCCATCGGGATTACGGGAATGCCCGCCAGCAGAGGTTCGTTCGTATTCGAACGGACGCCGTCGCGCATGAAGTTGAGCACAACGCCGCGCCGTGGGCGACTCGACTTATTTTCGTAAGACCCGTGAACCGTCATCGGATGATGGAAACTCGCCTCGCCAGCTTTCATGACCGCCGGCACAGGACGAAACCCATCTTTCTGCTCGGCGTTCAAGTGCTGGAACACAGCGGTCATATCATTAACGAGATCGCCTCGCGGGAGCAGGTGCCAGCGATGACTGCCGGGGACGTACTGGACACATCCGTTCTCTTCACTCGCATCGTCCAAACCGATCCAGCAAGTGAGATGCGCCAGCGGAACTGTCCGCGTCCAATAGGAATAATCCTGATGCCAGGCAACCACCGCCCCGTCGCCCGCTGGCTTAACGAAGACCTGATCGTGCCAAAAACGGATCGGGCCGTCGAGAAGTTGCTCAGCTATTTCGACGATCGGACGATAAAAGACCAGATCGTGAAACGCCGGCGAGATCCGCCAGGCGCCTAGAGCGTGCAGAAGCTGATGCGTGTCGTCTTTTGATTCGTTCGAGTGAAATTCGTAAAACAACGGATCGTTTGGTTTCTCCAGTATCAGCTCGTCAAGAGCGTCGCGCAGCACACCAACGCGAGCTTCGTTCAGGACAGGCACCCCGATCACGAACCCGGAGCGCTCAAATTCTTCCACATCAACTGCCGCTGGAGGCCGTGCCCGATCCGAAAAGAGGTCGGTCAGTGACTCGTGTGTTAGAGAAAGATCCATCGTAAGTTGAAGTAGTCTAATTGGTTAGACGCCAAGTTGTGAACTTTTTTGTTCATTTTTCTGGCAAACTGTGGTAAAACATTGTTGGCAGTATTCGTCAGACGCCTTCCACCTCAATCCCGCATCGGCTGACCTCGACACGAACTAGCATTTCCTGAAATCCAAAATCGAATAGTCGACCCCGCATTTCTCAAGCCTTCGAACGAACTTAGGTGAGGTCAACTTTCGGCGATTATGGCCCTATCTCTTGATCTTGAACATTTCCGACGTGCCAGCCGTGGTGAATATGCGGACGGGGATATCCATGCCTCGATGCCCGGCTTCTCAAACTCGTCGTCTTTCTTGAACGAAAACAAGTACCGGAGTTTCATAGAGAATCTGCCGGTGCTTTTCTATGCCGTTGACCCGACCCCGCCCTATTCGCCGATCTATGTGAGTCCCGCGTTCAGTCGTTTCGGTTATCCCCTGGAAGATTGGCTAAGGGACACGGAGATGTGGGTCCGCGTTATCCATCCGGAAGATCGGGATTGGGTTTTTGAACAGACCCGCGCCTCAACTTTTTCAGGCGAGGAAGTCGAATACGAATATCGAATCGTAGATGCGGGCGGGATGATCCACTGGGTGCACGATCGCGGATGCTTGATCAGAAACACTAATGGAAACGTAGTCTGCCGCGAGGGTGTGATCATCGACATCACCGATCGCAAGCAAGCTGAGGAAGAGATCAGGCTCGGGCAAGAACGATTTCGAAACATTTTCGAGAACGCCAGCGACATCATTTACATTCATGACATCGACGGTAATTATCTCTCGATCAACGACGCCGGTGAGCGGGTATTTGGGTATTCGCGTGCAGAAACCCTGCAGATGAATATGAGCCAGATCGCGGATCCCGAGCACGTGGAGGTCCTTCGTAACAAACTCGCGACAAAACTGCACGGTGAAACCTCGCGGACGTCTTACGAAGTTGACTGCATACGAAAGGACGGCAGAAGGATAACGCTTGAGGTCAACAGCAGCGTTATTTATAAAGATGGCAAACCGGTTGCCGTTCAGGGAATCGCCCGCGACGTCACCGAACGGAAACGTGTCGAAGCAGCGATCCGCGAAAATGAAGAGCGTTACCGAGATCTTTTCGAGAACGCTAACGATCTTATCTATACCCACGATCTCGAGGGGAACTTCACTTCGATCAATCGTGCCGGCGAGAAGATCACCGGATATACACGCGACGAAGCGGCAAAGATGCACGTTAGCCAGGTCGTCGCTCCCGAATATATTGAACAGGCGAAGCGGATGATCACGACCAAGGTTGATGGTGATGGTCCGACGGCTTACGAGTTGGAGATCGTCTCCAAGGCCGGCAATCGAGTTTCGCTGGAATTGAGTACGCGATTGATATACCTCGACGGAAAGGCCATCGGAATCCAGGGAATCGGCCGGGACATCACCGAGCGCAAGCGTACCGAGGACGCGCTGAAAGCATCCGAACAGCGTTATCGACAGTTAGGCGAGGGGATCCTGCATCAGATCTGGACGGCCCGTCCTGAGGGGGTGCTGGATTACGTGAACAAGCGAATGCTGGAGTATTTCGATCTTTCGAAAGATGAAATGCTAGGCGACGGCTGGCGGCACGTAGTTCATTCGGACGATATAGGTGAGAGCCTGAAACGCTGGGCTCATTCATTGTCGACCGGCGCCCCGTATGAAACAGAATTTCGGTTGCGCCGCCACGACGGACAGTACCGGTGGCACGTTGCCAAGGCCACCGCTGGCCGGGATTCGTTCGGCAACATCAACAAATGGTTCGGGACCAACACTGACATTCACGAGCAGAAAGAGAGCGAAGAGAAACTCAACTACTACGCAAGGCATGATCCGCTGACCGATCTTCCGAATCGGCCCGAGTTCATGAATCATCTACGATTGGCGATCCAGCGTTGCTGCGAAAATCCTGAAGCCAGATTCGCCGTGCTGTTCCTAGATCTCGACCGATTCAAGGTCATCAACGACAGCCTCGGTCATGCGGTCGGAGACAAGCTTTTGATCGCGATTTCCGGGAGGTTGAAGGCAACACTTCGCCCGGGTGACGTCGTTGCCCGTCTCGGCGGAGACGAGTTCACGATCCTGCTCAATCGTACGGGAACTGTCGAAGATGTTTCTCACGTTGTCGAGCGGATCCAGCATCGGATTGCCGAACCCTTCCTGATCGACAATTACGAGGTGTTCACGACCGCGAGCGTCGGGATAATTCTCTCGGATGATCTGGACCGTGGTGCCGACGATTATCTTCGCGATGCGGATGCCGCGATGTATCGTGCAAAGGAGACTGGCAAGGCCAGGTACGAGATATTCGACCGCGAGATGCATGTTCACAACTTGAACCTTTTGCAGGTCGAGACAGATCTTCGTCACGCACTTGAACGGGAGGAATTTGAAGTTCATTACCAGCCGATCGTCGAACTCACCTCCGGACGAATCCGTGAGTTCGAAGCGCTGATCCGCTGGAATCATCCGACGCAGGGAATGATCTCGCCGAAGGACTTTGTCGACGTAGCCGAGGAGACCGGCTTGATCGTGCCGATGGGCAAGTGGATCCTCGAAACCGCATGTCGGCAGATCGGTATTTGGCAGAGGGATCGCGATGAGCGGTTGTCGATAAGCGTTAATCTCTCAGCAAGGCAGTTGATGCATCCGTCCTTGGTGTCTCAGATAGAAGATATTCTGAATGAGACAAACCTAAGCCCGCGCCAGCTCAAACTGGAAGTGACGGAGAATACCGTGATGGAGTATAGCGAGAAGGCACAGGCCGTTCTCCACGACCTCGACCTTCTAGGCGTTCAGCTTTCGACAGACGATTTTGGGACCGGATACTCCAGCTTGAGCTACTTGCAGAGTTTTCCTTTTGACCGCCTGAAGATCGATCGTTCATTCGTTGACCGGATCGGGAAGAATAAGAAGAGTGACACTATCGTCAAAACGATCCTTATGCTGGGAGCGAACCTAGGCATGGAAGTGGTCGCCGAGGGCATCGAGACGATCAGCCAGCTCGAATTTCTGCAAGAGCTCGGTTGCCGCCTTGGACAAGGTTACTATTTCTCCCGGCCGGTATGCGCCGTCGACGCCGAGAGACTGATCAACGTCGATTTAGGCGAACTCTACTTGCAGCCAGTTGAAGAGTTCATGGAACTCGCCGGGGTGCAATAGCCGCCCTACTCGATACCAAGCGCAACATAGACGTCGCCGAGCGTTTTCGACGCGATTTCTCTTGCCCGCTCGCCGCCCGGTTGGAGGATCGATCTCAAGGTCTCGTCATCAAATTCTTTTATGCGTTCTTGAAAGGGACGCAGGAATTCCACAACAGTTTCCGCTAACTCAGTCTTGAAATGCCCGTAGCCTTTGCCCTCGAAGTGCGCGACGCACTCGTCTGAAGTTTTGTCGGTAAGGATCTGATATATCGAAAGCAGATTGCTGATCGACGGCCGAGTTTCGTCGAATTCGATCGTGGTTCCCGAATCGGTAACCGCTCGTTTGATCTTCTTCGTGACAGTGTCCGCATCGTCTAGCAAGAAGATCGAACCGTTGAGATTATCGTCAGATTTCGACATCTTTTTTTCCGGATCCTGCAGCGACTTGATGCTCGCTCCCGTCTTTGGGATATAAGGATCGGGCAGCTTGAACGTCTCACCGTAATCACGATTGAATCGCTCCGCGACGTCACGGCAGAGTTCAAGATGCTGCTTCTGATCTTGCCCCACGGGTACGAGATCCGTTTGGTAAAGCAAGATATCCGCCGCCATCAGAACCGGGTAAGTAAACAACCCGACACCCGCCCTCTCCGCATTTCCTTTTCCCTTATCCTTGAACTGCGTCATCCGCTCAAGCTCACCCATGCGGGCGACACATGAGAGCACCCACGTTAGCTCTGCGTGCTCAGGAACATCCGACTGAATAAAGATCGTTGAGCGCCCCGGATCCACGCCGGCTGCAAGATAGATTCGTGCAAGGTCAAGCGTTTTCTGCCGCAGCGTCTTTGGATCCTGCGGCAGCGTGATCGCATGTAAGTTGACGATGCAATAAAACGCCTCGTACTCATCCTGCAACGCTACCCAATTCTTCAGCGCGCCAAGATAATTACCAATGTGAAGCTGACCCGTAGGCTGAGCCCCGCTGAAAATACGTTTCTTCATTTAGTGCTCTAAAGCCTCAAGCGGCTTTTATGACGGGCTTCTTTTTCTGCACCGAGCGGTCGACGCGGCCGGCGAGTAAAGCGGGAACCGAGATGTCTTCGTCG
>JBDSLC010000180.1:0-13257 GCA_039916585.1 Pyrinomonadaceae bacterium
CCGCCGCCAAACAGATCCGTTTGCCCACGCTCACGGTCGCTCCACGAACGCTGGCTTAGTGAGATCGCACTTTCAACCGCAGCGTAGAGATTTGCCCGCCATTGATTAGGCGATACCTCGTCAGGTATCAGCGAATCAAAGGCTCCTGCCGTTATCAGGCTCTCAAGTGCCCGGCGGTTGATCGAGCTTGGATCGATCCGCGAAGCGAAGTCGAACAGGGAAGTGAATTTCCCTTCATCTCTCGCCTCAACGATCGCACGAACCGTCGCAGTTCCGATGCCCTTTATCGCACTCAAACCAAACCTGACAGAATCATCTGTCGGCGTAAACCCATCGTCGCTTTCATTAACATCAGGCGGCAAGAGCTTCATACCCATCGACCGAAGCTCGGACGAATATTTATAGATCTTCGCGGCATCGTCCGATTCGTGCGACAGGACTGAGGCATAGAAGTAAGTAGGATAGTGAGCCTTTAGGTAGCCTGTCTGAAATGCCAAATAGGCGTAGGCCATACTGTGGCTTCGGTTAAAACCGTAGTCAGCGAACTTCGCCATCAGGTCGAAGATCTCTTTGGCTTTTTCCCGAGCGATGTTTCGTTCGATCGCTCCCTCGATGAACTTCTTCTCGTGCGGAACCATCTCCTCGATCTTCTTCTTACCCATCGCCCGACGCATCAGATCGGCCTCACCAAGACTATATCCCGCGAGCCGCTGGGCGAGTTGCATGATCTGCTCTTGGTAGACTAGGACGCCATACGTATTCTTGAGTGTTTCCTCCATCTCCGGGATCAAATATTTGACTTTCTTCTCTCCGCGAAATCGAGCGATAAAGTCCGGTATCATACCGCCGTCGAGAGGTCCTGGACGATATAGGGCGTTGAGGGCTGAAAGATCTTCGAGCTCTTTCGGGCCCATCTGGCGGCAGATATCCTGCATCCCCGACGATTCAAACTGGAAAACCGCATCAGTCTTGCCATCCGAAAAAAGCTGCATGGTCCTCTCGTCGTTGAGAGGAATAAGCGTCCAGTCGATCTCGACTCCGGCACGTTCGCGTAGCGTAGTAAGGCAGTCCTCGATGATAGTCAGCGTCGTGAGCCCGAGAAAGTCCATCTTGAGCATCCCGACCTTTTCAAGGTCGCCCATGGGATACTGACTCGTCAATTCGTTCTTGGCCGAGATTGCTACGGGAACGATCTCATGGAGCGGTTTGGGTGAGATAACAACGCCCGCCGCGTGAACTGAAGAATGTCGCGAACATCCTTCCAAACGCAATGCGGTATCCAAAAGGTCCTGAACCCGCGGGTCGGCTTTCATTGCGGCAGATAGTTCAGGCACTCGCTCGATCGCCTGAGAAATGCTCGTGTTACGACCTCGGAACGGCGGCGGAATCAACTTTGCGATCCGCTCGACATCGCCATAAGGCATATTCAGGGCACGTCCCACGTCTTTGATCGCGGCCTTTGAGGCCATCGTTCCGAAGGTAATGATCTGGCAAACAGATTCACGCCCGTATACGTCTGTAACGTGGTTTATCACGTCGCCTCGACCTCTGATGCAGAAATCAATATCGATATCCGGCATCGAGATACGTTCGGGATTCAGAAAGCGCTCGAAGAGTAGATCGTATTGGATCGGGTCTATACCAGTAATCTCAAGGCAGTATGCAACGAGCGAGCCGGCAGCGGATCCGCGTCCTACCCCGACAGCGATATTGTTATCGACCGCGTACTTAATGAACTCCCAGACGATTAAAAAGTAACCGGGGAATCCCATCCCCTTGATGATGTCGATCTCGGTCTGAAGCCGAGCCCGGTAATCCACTAACGGATACCTGAGCGTTTCCGCTTTGATCATCAGATCAAATACTGTCGACTTCCTTTTCTCAAATCCTTCCCATACGACCTTCTCAAAATATTCATCGCTTGAGATAGCCCCAAATTCTGGAGGGATCGGAAATGTCGGCAATGTTAAATGGCCGCTTGTCTTCAAATCTAGCTCGCATTCCTCAGCGATACGGAGCGTATTCGTAAGCGATTCCGGGAGCTCCTTGCCAAAGATCGCCCACATTTCCTCGGCCGATTTTACGTAGTATTCGGGAGTCGAGAAGACATTTCGCGTATCCGAATACATTCGCCCTTCGCCGATACATAAGAGGATCTCGTGGGCACGAGCGTCTGCTGCCGTCAGATAGTGAGCGTCATTCGTCGCCACAAGCGGTAGCGATAGTTTCTTCGATAGATCGACCAGAATCGGGAGAACCTTTCGCTCGTCGTCGTCGCGATGATCTTGGATCTCTAAAAAGAAATTGCCTGGGCCGAGTATCTCGCTCATCTCGCCGGCAAACTTCGCCGCCGACTCTTCATCCCCGTATCGAAGGTGATGCATCACTCCTCCCGAGAATCCTCCGGAGAGCGCAATGAGCCCCTCAGAGAATTCCGCGAGTAGCTCGCGGTCGATCCTCGGTTTCACATGATGGCCTTCTGTAAAGGCTTTGGAGGAGAGCTGAACAAGGTTCTGATAGCCCTTGTAATTCTTCGCAAGGAGAACAAGATTGTAGAATGGTTTCTCAGAACCATGAGCAACTGAATCATGCGAATGGCGCGAACCGGTCGCCAAAAACGCATCGTATCCGATGATCGGACGAACCCCGGCCCCCTTCATCGCGTTGTAAAAAGACACGGCGCCATACATGTTTCCGTAATCGGTCACGGCACATGCCTGCATCTCAAGTTCACCCAAATGCTTCGCCAAAGGCTTAAGTTGGATAGCGCTTTGCAAGAGGCTATAATCGGAGTGCAAATGCAGATGGACGAAGTCTTTTTCGCGGAACTGAAGGCTGGCCATTGATTACAAGATAGATGAAAAAGATCTTTTTGGAAACTTACGGCTGCCAGATGAACGTTTCGGATTCGGAACGTGTAGCGAGTACTCTTTCCGCGGGCGGTTACGCGATAACGCCGACTCAATCTGAGGCAGACGTGATACTGATCAACACCTGTTCAGTTCGAGAAAAGGCAGAATTAAAGCTCTATTCCAAGGTAGGACGCATCCGAAAAGCCTTCGAAACCAAGCCCATCGTTGGCGTTATGGGCTGTGTCGCCCAACTCGAGGGCGAAATGCTGTTTGACAAGATCGAGGGGCTTGATCTTGTTATCGGTACTCGAGCGGTGGGACGCATCACCGAGGCGCTTGAAAGCGTGTTCGAGGGGAAAGGGAAGTACTCCGACCTTGGTGAGCGGGAGCGTGATTACAACTGGGACGTCACCGAACAACAGCGGTACTCACCGTACGTCGCATTTGTACCGATAATCGAAGGCTGTAACAAGTTTTGCACCTATTGCATCGTTCCCTTCTCCCGCGGCAGGGAAGTCAGTCTTTCTGCCTCCGAGATCGTCCGGCAGGTCCTCGAACTTCGTCGACAGGGCGTGAAAGAAGTGCATCTGATCGGCCAGAACGTAAACTCTTACAAGCCTGCCGATGACTCTGGACTTGAGGGCTTCCGAGGAAAAACGCCCTTTTCGAAACTTCTCCGGGCCGTCGCTGCGACGGGAATCGAACGGGTGAAGTTCAATACATCATTTCCGCGAGACTTCCACGATGACATTGTCGACGCGATCGATGAGAACGGAAATCTTTGCAATTGGGTGCATCTCCCTGTGCAGTCCGGCAGCGATCGCGTTTTGAAGGCGATGAAGCGTCTTCACACCACCGATCGTTACAAAGCGAAGATCGATAAGATCAAGTCTTCCCCTCGCGAGATTGCTCTAACCACCGATATCATTGTTGGATTTCCCGGCGAGACGCGGGAGGATTTTGAGCAGACGGTCGAGCTTTTCGAATACTGCAAGTACGACATGGCCTACATCTTCAAGTATTCTCCAAGGTTTGGAACGCCTTCGTTCAAGATGGAAGACGACGTCACGGAAGTGGAAAAATCATTAAGATTCAACGAACTGGAAAAAGTTCAGAAGAGACTTCAATCGGAAAGCCTCTCGCGTTACAATGGCAGAACCGTTAGCGTGCTCGCCGAGAAATTCTCGGCCAAGTCCCCGGAAGATCTCAGCGGCCATTCAACGTGCCATCGAGTCGTTAACTTCAAAGGTTCTACTGAAATGCTCGGGAATGTCGTAAACGTCGAAATTTCCGAAATGAAGTCGAATTCGCTGTACGGCGTCGCGGTTTAATACTTGTGATCGAAGAAGACGAAAATCTTATTGAGGTAAAGATCGGTGCCTTGATCATGGACCCGAATACCAACACGCCGATCGTGGTGCTTAAGGGTATCGAGTCTGAGACCGTGCTGCCCATCTGGGTCGGCGCTTTCGAAGCAAACGCTATAGCGCTAGAGGTAGAAAAAGTCGTCCCTCAGCGTCCGATGACGCACGATCTGCTCCGAAATCTCGTTATCGAATGCGGCCTAAGCCCATCCCGCGTAGTGATCACCGACCTGCTGGATAACACGTTCTACGCTTCGATCGAGCTCACGGACGAGAGCGGAGATCCGATGATGTTGGATTCGAGACCTTCCGACGCTATCGCGTTGGCACTTCGCCTTGATTGCCCGATATATGTACGGCAGCATGTCCTCGATCTGTCAGCGTCGTCTCGTCAGCCAGAGGCTGCTGATCCCGAGTCAGAAGATCTTGGCCCGCTACCGGACGACTGGCCCGAGTTGATCGGATAGCACTTAACATTTCTGTTTCACTCCTGATCCGACGAAGTTACGTCGGGAGCATTCTTAATGATAATCGTAATCGCAAATCAAAAAGGCGGCGTCGGTAAAACAACGACCGCTATAAACCTGGCGGCGGGCATAGCCGCCTTGAAGAAGCGGGTTCTACTTATAGACCTCGATCCCCAGAGCAATTCATCAATGTCCTTTATGGAGCCCGGGAGCTCCAACGGCGGCGCATACGAGTTATTCGCCGATCCGGACCGCTCTCCTGACGAGCTTATTTACGAAACGAAAACACCAAACCTTTCCTTGATGCCGGCTCGAATTAGCCTCGCGAAGTTAGAAGCCAAATTGATCGGCGATTTCGACGCCCCATTCAAACTTAGAGACAGGATCGAACAATTAAAAGGGAAGTTTGACGTTATCATTATCGACACGCCGCCCACGCTTGGAATCCTGACAGTGAACGCTATGGTTGCGGCAAACCACGTGATCATTCCGATACAATCGTCTTATTTCGCACTGGAGGGAACTGACGACCTTCTCGAAACTATCGAGAAGATCAGGTCCAGGCCGAACCCGGATCTTAATCTGCTCGGCGTGGTTGTGACTTTGTTTGATAAGCGGACGACGATCTCTCACGACGTCGAATCCCACATAAGAAATGTCTTCGGCAAGAAAGCATTTAAGACGGTGATCTCTCGAAGCGTCCGCTTGGAAGAATCGCCGGCCCACAAGAAATCGATTTTCGATCACGCACCGCGTTCGTCCGGTGCGGCAGAATACCAAAGCCTTTCAAAGGAGGTGCTTAAGCGTGCCTAAATCAGGACTTCCGATGGGCGTAAAGATGCGCCACGATTCACATTACGTCGACCAGATCGCAGCCAAATCGCGCAGCATCGGCCGAACTATCTCCATTGAGTCGATCTACCCGAATCCTCAGCAGCCCCGCACTGAGTTCGGTGATCTTACCGAGCTTACCGAATCCATCCGCGAGAAAGGCGTTCTTGAGCCGCTTTTGGTCAAACCGACTGACGACGGTCGTTTTATGATCATCGCCGGAGAGCGTCGCTGGCGGTCATCTAAACTTGCCGGATTGCTCGAAGTTCCCTGTATCGAAATGGACCTCGACGAGCAAGGCGTCGCCGAGATCGCCCTCATCGAGAACCTCCAAAGAAAGGACCTAAATATCTGGGAAGAGGCCGACGGTCTCGCGGCTCTCGCGTCCAAATTTGGCTACACCCAGGAGGAGATCGCCAAAAAGATCAGCAAGAGCCGCTCGACGGTTACGGAACTGATGACCGTGGCGGGATTGCCGGACGATATTCGAGCCCGCTGCCGCGAAACGAACATTAACTCAAAATCGACGCTACTCGAGATCGCTCGCCAGTTCGACGACGCTGCAATGCACGAATTCCTCGACGGTCTCAAAAGCGGCAAGGTTTTACCAAAAACCAAGCAGCGATCGGAGAATGGTCAAACCGCGAGGCCTGCCGCAGCCCATCTTTCAAGCTCAGACGGTTATTCATTCAAGTTTTCGGGAAAGAATCCTTCGTTCGATCTAACGCTTAGCTTCAAAGAGGGCGATTCGAGGTCAAGAGCCGAGATCCTGCGGGCGCTTAAAACTGCCTTTGACGCAGTCAAAAACGAGACCGCGAGCCTTTAAGGATCTAACAATCCTTTTTAGGAACAGTATTATTTACATAATCCCTATTATCAGACGCAACGCCTGCGGCTTTCCTGCCGTAGAACTTAGCTAAGGCCATCCGAAAAACTGAGGAGGCCCTTTACTCCACTGCGTGAATCGTCTTTCCCAATGTCCGAAGACCTCCCAAACAGATTCACATTCGCAGGTTCGCTGCGAGAACCGGTCGCGGTCATAACGTAGCGCTCGAGCCGGCCGTCGGGCCTGTAGGCGTACCAAAGTGAGGGCTTATTGTTAATGTCCCTTTCGACGACGTACTTAAGATTTCCTCGAACGTCCGAATCCACTTCCATCCCGGCAAACGGATCGTCCGGATCGATCGGCGGGATCGAACCCGGCGGGCGGGTCCATTCGTCACCGGCAGCATAAGCCCGGTAAACGTCCGCATAAGCCTTCTCCTGATGCCGCGATACGATGAACGCAAGCCATCGCCTGGCCGCATCGCTCTTGTCGTACATGAACGGACACGGCTCCGGTCCCTGCATAGGCCCCATCGCGACCGGCCGCGGACGAGCCTCAACTACCGAAGGAGCGGGACTTTCCGCCTCACTTATCTCCTCGAGATATTCCTCATGTTCTGCATTGGAATCGTCGTCGTCCCGTGCGTCCCCTTGCTTCCTCGCGGCCCGCAGATCCTGCATTTGCGGCTGCCCGGCTTGAATCCCTAAAATGATACGATCGTATGCCGTCCGCAGCGCCGCACGCCCGCCTGCCGTCTTTTCTGCAGTTTCCTCGATCCTCGTTTGAATCAACATCGCTCAATACTCTCGCTTTCCGACCACAAACTGTGTTACCATCTCCCCGGCGGCGAAGTCGTACGATCGTATATAGCAATTCCGCCATTCGTTTCCACGGTCGCAGAAGTATCATACATGACACGACGTAGGAGTCAAGAAATATTTTATGAGAAAAGACGAAATTCAGCCGAGCCGGGGACCTTACCCTAACGCCTTCAAGCGCTTACCTGTCCCACGTATCCCGTGGGACACCCCGGGACAGCTTTTCGCCCCGGTCTCCGCGAGCGCAGCCCCAAAGGACGTTCCACGCGAGGGCCAAATCAGTGTTCGATTGCACAGGGGATCAAGAAGTTTCACCGATAGCATCTTTCGCACGGAGTTTGAAATCAAAAGGAGTCGCAAACTTTTGACACAACCTTACTAAAAAGTTAAGATTTCAGTTTTGGTATTGCTATCAAAACTCAGCCCTTTGGGGCGGACATCTTAAAAGGAGTTACATACACAATTGAGTAACGGAAATTTCTTGTTTACGTCCGAGTCGGTTACGGAAGGCCACCCGGATAAGATCGCAGATAATATAAGTGACGCGATACTAGATGCGATCCTCGAGCAGGATCCGACCGCTCGAGTTGCGTGCGAAACGCTTGTAACTACAGGACTTGCAGTCGTGGCCGGTGAGATCACAACGACGGCAACGGTCAATTATAAGACCATCATTCGCGACACCATTCACGAGATCGGCTACAACGATGCGGAGTTCGGGTACGATTCGAACACTTGCTCGGTGATCGATGCTATCGGCACTCAGTCGCCTGATATTGCACAGGGTGTTGATACCGGTGGTGCGGGCGATCAGGGATTGATGTTCGGCTTTGCGTGTAACGAAACTCCTGAGCTGATGCCGATGCCGATCCAGATGGCTCATAATCTGACGCGACGGTTGTCAGAGGTTAGGCGCGACGGGACGATTCCCTACCTCCGCCCGGATGGAAAATCGCAGGTTTCGATCGAGTATCGTGATGGCAAGCCGTTTCGCGTGGAAGCGGTGGTTATTTCGACTCAAACTGCTGACCTCGATATCGAGGACATCCGTGCCGACATTATGGAGCACGTGATCAAGCCCGTAATTCCTGCCGAACTTCTTGACGATCAGACAAAATATCACATCAATCCGACCGGCAAGTTCGTTATCGGCGGACCGATGGGCGACGCGGGACTGACCGGTCGAAAGATCATTGTGGACACATACGGCGGTTATGCCCCGCACGGTGGCGGTGCTTTCTCGGGTAAGGATCCGACAAAAGTGGATCGCTCGGCAGCTTACATGGCCAGATACATTGCGAAGAACGTTGTCGCTGCGGGACTTGCCGATAAATGCACGGTTCAGTTGGCATATGCTATCGGTATCGCGGAGCCGGTTTCGGTACTGATCGATACTCACGGCACCGGGAGCGTCGATGACGAACGCATTGCTGACGCAGTGCGCGAGAACTTTACCCTGACGCCGAAGGCGATCATCGAAGCACTTGACCTTCGACGCCCGATCTACAAGGCGACCGCCCGTTTCGGACACTTTGGCCGCGTGAACGACGAATTCTCATGGGAGAAGACGGACAAAGCCGAAGCTCTGAGAAACTCGCTTAGCGAAGCAGCAGCAGTTTAAGAAAACTTAGCCACGAATTGGCACGAATTGCACGAACATTCTACGCAGAAATTAGTGTAATTCGTGTAATTTGTGGCTAATCTATTGAGAAAACATATGGCAACCGAACCACCTTCAATTCAGTACGATATCAAAGACATTTCCTTAGCACCGCAGGGTAAACAGCGGATCGAGTGGGCGGACCGCGAAATGCCGGTTCTAAGGCTTATTCGCGAGCGATTTGAGAAAGAAAAGCCTCTGACAGGCGTTAAGCTCATCGCCTGCGCGCACATCACAACCGAGACGGCAAACCTTGCCCGCACATTGCAAGCCGGCGGAGCGGAATCGCTGCTGATCGCATCCAATCCGCTTTCAACTCAGGATGATGTTGCGGCATCGCTTGTAGCAGATTGGGGGATCCCCGTAATGGCGATAAAGGGTGAATCCATAGAGACTTACGTGTCGCATGTTAAGGCTGCACTTGAGACGAATCCGAACCTTATCATCGACGATGGATCAGATGTCGTTGCGACAATGTTGAAGGAAAAGCCGGAACTGATCCCGAACCTGATTGGTACGACCGAAGAAACGACTACGGGAATCGTCCGTCTGAAGGCGATGGTTGCCGCCGGCGTTCTCAACTTCCCTTCCATTGCCGTTAACGACGCTCAGACCAAGCATTTCTTTGATAATCGCTACGGTACGGGCCAATCCACCCTCGACGGGGTTATCCGTGCGACCAATATTTTGCTCGCCGGTAAAGCGATCGTCGTTGTCGGCTACGGTTGGTGCGGTAAAGGCGTCGCGATGCGTGCCCGCGGTATGGGTGCGAACGTCATTGTCTGTGAGATCGATCCCATCAAGGCGATCGAAGCGGTCATGGACGGAATGCGTGTGCTTCCGATGTCGGATGCAGCCAAGATCGGTGATTTCTTCATCACCGTCACGGGCAACCGTCACGTCATCGACAAAGAGCATTTCGAAGTAATGAAGGATGGAGCGATCGTCTGTAACAGCGGCCACTTCGATCTTGAGCTAAACCTTGACTCGCTCCGCGAGATGTCGGAGCCGGCAGTCACTCGCCGACCATTCGTCGAAGAGTATATCGGCAAGAATGGTGGAAAGAGCGTGATCGTGCTCGGCGAGGGCCGACTGATCAACCTCGCCGCCGCCGAAGGCCACCCGGCATCGGTGATGGACATGTCGTTCGCCAACCAGGCTTTGTCTGCCGAGTATCTCGTTAAAGAGAAGGGCAAACTCGCCAACGGCGTACACGTGCTTCCGGCGGAAGTCGACCAGGAAATTGCGTCGCTTAAATTGCATGCAATGGGAGTGAGAATGGACGTGCTTACTCCAGAAATGGTCGAGTATATGAATAGCTGGGAATCCGGAACCTAAAGCCGGAAGTTATTTGATTGATCAGAAGGCTCGGTGTTCCACCGGGCCTTTACTCCCTCTGGCACCTGTGATCCACGCATTGCTTTCATCCCTCCGCACTGATACTCTTTTCTCGATTCACACCAAAGCCAATTCCCTTTCGTAAAGCTGTTAGTACATATGAAACTTCGAACCTGCTTCTTGTCGGTATGTATTTTGTCGTTGGCATTCACTCTCGTTGCCGGCCAGTCAACACGGCGGCCTTTGAAATTAGACGATCTGTTTAAGATCAAGAATGTCAGCAGTCCCCAGCTTTCGCCTGACGGAAAATGGGTGGCATACGTCGTATCGACTACCGACGTTAAGGGTGACAAGTCCGATGCGAACATTTGGATGGTCAGCTTCGACGGCAAGATCCAACGGCAGATCACGTTTTCTACCGATAGTGAAACCTCGCCACAATGGAGCCCTGACGGAAAATATCTCTCATTTCTTTCGTCAAGGCCCGGGCCAAGCAAAGGGAGCCAGATCTGGATTCTCGACACAAGCGGAGGTGAGGCGAGGCAACTGACGGACATCAAAGGAAGGCTGCAAAATTACGAATGGTCACCCGATTCGAAGCGAATGGCAATGGTGATCGGTGATCCCGATCCGGATGACCCGGCCGGAGCAGTTCCGGAAGCAACAGCTAAGCCGCCCAAGCCGATCGTCCTCGACCGTTATAAATTTAAACAGGACGGACAGGGCTATCTGAATTCGACCCGGAAGAGTTATGTATACCTTTACGATATCGCCGGTAAAACGCTCGATCGATTGACGAAGGGTAAGGTTGACGAAGGTTCGCCCGTATGGTCGCCAGACGGCGCCAAGATCGCCTTCACAAGCAATCGCAAGGTGGATCCCGATCGCGAGCCTGGATCGCAGATCTATGTTACTGATGCGAAGGCGGGCGGGGTTGAGAAACAACTTACACCGGATTCAAGCCGTGGGGGCGGTCGGCCCGAGTGGAGTCCGGATGGCAAATCCCTGCTGTTTCTGGAGTCTGACGAATTGAAGTACGGAGCCTACAATATGAGCCATCTGACGATGGTTGCATCTGACGGAAGTTCGGCTCCGGTTCGGATGAAGGCGGCTGAGGATCTTGACCGCGGCGTTTCGAATCCCGACTTCTCGGCTGACGGAAAGTCGATAACCATTCTCGTGACGGACGACATGTCGGTCTATCCGGCAAGCATCAATATAGCGTCGGGAAAGCTTGAGCGGCTTATTTCAGGTCCGATCGTTCTTTCCAACTGGAATCATGCCGCAGGCCGCATCGTGGGTATTTCGGGCGGCAACAATAAGGCGAGCGAGGTCTACGCGTTCGAGAATGGCGCGATCCGACAACTTTCACGTCAGAACGACGAACTCTTCGCAGAGTTCGAGCTTCCGCTGACGGAAGAAGTGCGGTTCGCAAGTAAAGACGGAACCCAAGTTAGCGCACTTCTTACGTATCCCGTGGGCTATGTGAAAGGAACCAAAGTTCCCTTTCTTCTTCGCATCCACGGAGGTCCGAACGGACAGGATCAGAATTCGTTTACGGCTGAGCGTCAGTTCTTCGCGGCAAATGGTTACGCCGTGATGTCGGTTAACTATCGCGGTAGCTCCGGCCGCGGCCAGAAATACTCGCGATCGATTTTTGCTAACTGGGGTGTTTATGAAGTCCAGGACTTGCATGCCGCGGTGGATCACGCAATTGATATGGGCATCGCAGATCCCGAGAAGCTTGGTGTCGGCGGATGGAGCTACGGCGGCATACTGACCAATTACCTGATCGCCAGTGACAATAGGTTCAAGGCCGCAACCAGCGGTGCGGGAACTGCCTTCACGGTCTCTTACTACGGTTCCGACCAGTACATCACCCAGTACGACTATGAGATCGGGCCGCCGTGGGAACCGAAGGCCTGGGAGACCTACCAAAAACTTGCGTACCCGTTTTTGCAAGCTAACAAGATCAAGACGCCAACACTCTTCCTAGGTGGTGAACGTGATTTCAACGTGCCGATCTCAGGAAGCGAACAAATGTATCAAGCGTTAAAAAGTCTCGGCATCGACACGCAACTGATCATTTACCCGAACGAGAATCACGGCATACAGCGCCCGAGCTATGTTCGTGACCGCTACGAACGCTATTTGGCCTGGTACGACAAGTACGTAAAGAAAAGGGTTACCACGCCAGCTTCACCGATCGCGGTATGGGAAGGAAAATGGACCGGCAAACTGACGAACGTACCGTCTGTGCCGGCATCGACGCCGGTCGATGTCACGATGGAGATCGGACCTTTCCCGACCTCGGACAATGCATGCTCTCAGTGGAAGACTACTTACACCGAGTTAGGCGCGGTGAAGTCTGTAAAGGACTATAAGATCTGTCGTGGCACTGGAGCCGAAGACATATATATCGATGAGGGAGGTTTACGGCTAACGGCGCGCGTTATTGGCGATTCCCTAGTCGTCCCGTTCAAGTCTGGGAGCGTACTTTTGGTATCGACCATGAAACTTCGCGGTGAGGTGCTGGAGGACGAGATCCTGTCTGTCGACGACAAGCCCGCAATAACAGGCGTTCAGCCGATGCAGGCAAAAGGAATTCAGCGGCTCGAACTTCGACGTGTGACCGAAAAGTAAGTCTATGTTGCCGTGAAGTCAATGGAGCATTTTTCAGTGTTGCTCTTAAGGGCAAGTTCGATGATTCGGATCGTATTGAAAGCTTGCTCGGGAGTAACGGCTAGTTCAGCCCGATCAAGCAAGACCTCGGCAATGTTTTGATAGAATGCCTGATAACAACCGGCCTCCGTTTCGATCTCGCCTTCCACGTGTAGGCCCTCGATCTCAGTATTTATGCGGCCCCAATTCGAACGCGGCTCGATTCCCCAATTCGCCTCGGATGGACGTCGGCCTTGATTTAGTGCCCCTTCCTGCGGATCCAGCCCGCACTTAACGAATGAGCCTTTTGATCCGTGGAGAATATAGCGAGGCAGCCGTTCGCGGACGAGCATACCGGATTTGAGCGTCACTTTGAGTCGATCGTAATGCATGATCAGCTCGAAATTATCGACGATCTTGCTGAAATCACGTTGGGTTCG
>JBDSLC010000181.1:0-6405 GCA_039916585.1 Pyrinomonadaceae bacterium
AACTGAACCATAAGGTGATCCGGCTTGGGAAACTGGTCGACGAGCAGTGCAAGGTTTTTCACATCGAGACGGCCCTGAACAACAAGATGTTCTCGGATGGCTACGACATCCTGACCCGCAACGAGGACGAATTCTCGTTCATGGACAGGATGAAGTGGGAAGCGATGGCGCGGACATTTTCGAATATGCCGCGTGCCGCGCGTCGAAAAATGCTCCACGCGATCCCGGCACAGTACGAGTTGATCGGCTGCTACGCCGGCAAGACCGAGCCGGTGCACGACAAGATTCTCGAACTCAATTACCGGCAGTACGAGATACCCGTCAAAGGGCAGTGCGACATCTTGATCTCCGGCATCCCGGACATCTCGCCGTACAACGTCTACTCGGCCCTGAATCCGCTGCTCGTGCAGGTGATGGCGCTGGGCTATCACTTCAACATGTACCGGAACAAGCCGCTGCTGCGAAAGGGCGGCGTGATGATCATCACGCATCCGTGCTTTGATGAGTTTGACCATAACTTCCACCCGTCGTACATCGAGTTTTTCCATCGCCTGCTGCCCGAATCGCGAGACGCTTTCTACCTGCGCGAAAAATACGAACGCGAGTTTGCCTCGAACCCGGCTTACGTCGAAATGTACCGCCGCGGCAACGCATACCACGGAGCTCATCCGTTCTTTATGTGGTACTGGGGCGAAAACGGCCGCCAGCACGTCGGGAAGGTCATCGTCGCCGGAGCCGAAAATGCCCACGTCCCCGAAATGCTCGGCTGGGAACGTGCCGACAACCTGACCGAAGCCATCGCCATGGGTCGCTCATACATGGGCCGCAATGCCGAGATCACTATGCTGCACCAGCCGATCATCGGACTGTGTAATGTGACGGATTAGTTGGAACGCGGACGCCTTCGTCCGCGTGTTGGACGGCAAATGACACTCGCGGACAAAGGCGCCCGCGTTCCGTATGAAACTTTCACCAACAGAAATATTTAAGGGCAAGAACATCTTCTTTATCGGCGGGACTGGATTCGTCGGCAAGGTGACGTTGTCGATGCTGCTGAACAACTTTCCTGATATTGGGAAGGTTTACGCGACAGTGCGGGCGAGGGATGAGCACGAATCGAATACGCGGTTTTGGACGAGCATTGTCACTTCGCCGACCTTTGACCCATTGCGTGAAAAGTACGGCGATAAGTTCGAAGACTTTATAAAAGAGAAGGTCGTTCCGGTGAACGGCGATGTCGGCAATCAGTATCTTGGGATGCCCGAAGAACAGGCTCGCGAGATCATGCAGGACACGGATGTGCTGATCAACGGAGCCGGAAATGTCACGTTCAATCCGCCGCTCGAGTCGGCTCTTCGCACGAACGTCAACGGTTCAAACAACATCATCGAACTCGCGCGAATGATGAAAAAGCCGCGTGTTGTTCACGTTTCGACTTGTTTCGTCGCGGGCAAGCGGTCGGGGGCGATCTGGGAGAATGAGCCGGTCGTCGGATACTTTCCGCGCAAGAATGAGCTTGTTGGAACGACTTTCGACGTCGATCGTGAAGTGGAAGATTGCGCTCGACTTTCCGAGCAGGCGCGACAGGAAGCTGACGATGCCGTGCAAGCGGCGAAATTCCGAGAACAAGCTCGCAATCGTTTTATCGAAGAAGGCCGCGATCCCGACGATGAATCCGAACTCAAGTCCGCCATCTTCCGCGAGCGCAAGATGTGGATCCGTGAACGCACGACCGAACTCGGAGCCGAGCGTGCCGAATATTGGGGTTGGACGAACATCTACACTTATTCGAAATCGCTTGCCGAGCAGATCATCGCCAAGCAAGATGACATCGTAAAGATCCTCGTGCGGCCGTCGATCGTCGAATCGTCGCAAGCCTACCCCTTCCCGGGCTGGAACGAAGGCTTCACAACGACCGCACCGCTGATCTTGATCGCGTTGAGAGGTCAGCCGATCATCCCGGTCAATGAGAAGTTAGTCCTCGACGTAATTCCGGTCGACATGGTGTCTGGCGTGATCATCGCAGCCGCGATGAACGCCCTCGTCGACGACAATCCGCCGCTCGTCTTTCAGGCATCCTCGGGCGACTCGAACCCGAACGATATGAAGCGGATCGTCGGGCTTGTCGGCCTTTACAAACGACGTCACTTCGAGGAGAAAGAGACCGGCAACAGCGTGGTCAATAAGCTCGCCGGAATGGTCGAGGCTATTCCGGTCAGTCAGCGCGCGTACGAATTGACCAGCGCGCCGATGCTGAATAAACTCGCCGAGCGTGCCGACAGCCTAATGGACAGGGCGACGCCCCGGTGGGGTGGCGGCAGGATCGGCAACATTATTTCGGACCTCAAGAAATCCACCGAAGAGTTTAAGCGAACCACGAAAGACACGATGGACGCGTTTGCGATGTTCAAACCGTTCATGATTGACAACGCCTATCTTTATCGGTCGGACAATGTTCGTGGGTTGATGTCGGTGGTCAAAGAGAAAGAGAAGCACCTGCTTCCGTGGTATCCCGAGAAGCTCGATTGGTATGACTATTGGCTCAACGTTCATTTCCCGGGGATGCGAAAGTGGGTGCTCCCGACGCTCGAGGAAGAGCTGAAGGTCCAGGAGAAACGCGAGCACACCTACAAAGATCTGCTCGACCTCTTCGACACCGCGACGAAGCGATTCGGCACGCGTGTCGCGATGCGGATCGAACGCAACGGCCGACGTGAGCAGTACACATTTGAAGACGTTCGGGAACTCACGCTCCGTGCGGCTGGGTTTTTCGCGCACAAGGGGATCAAGCACGGCGATCGTGTGATTCTCTTCTCGCATAACATGCCGGAATGGGGATTGTCGTACTTCGGAATTCTTAAAGCAGGTGCGACGGCGATCCCGATCGATCCGGCGAGCTCGGTCGAGGAGATCGTGAATTTTGCCAAAGCCGGCGAGGCATCGGCGATCGCGATCAGTCCGCGACTGGCGGCCGAAAACCTCGACCTAAAAGACAAGCTTGCCGAGGCTGGGATCGATATCGAGGTGTATCCGTTCGATGAGATCTACGAGATGCCGGACGAGATCGAAGAGGCAAATCGTTTAGCCCTTCTGCCGCCGAAGATTCTGTCGAATGCAGTCGCATCCTTGATCTTCACGTCGGGCACGACCGGCAAGCCAAAGGCCGTGATGCTCTCGCACAAGAACTTCACGAACATGATCTCGATGCTGTCGAGCGTCCTCGACATGGACCTCACCGACGGTGTCCTTTCGGTGCTGCCGATGCATCACACGTTCGAATTCTCAGCGGGTTTTCTTACTCCGTTTTCAAATGGAACGCAGATCACGTATCTCGACGACCTTACCGCCGACGAACTTTCGCGTGCGATCGAGAAAGGCCACGTGACCGGCATGGTCGGCGTGCCGGCGTTGTGGGAGATGCTGCATCGCCGGATAAAAACGCGATTACGCGAACGCGGCGATTGGATCGCCGACGCCGCTGATTCGATGATCGAGTTCAACGCGTGGCTCCGCGACAATACGCCGTTCAATCTAGGCCCGATCGTGTTTTTCCCGATCCATCAGGGCATGGGCGGAAAGCTGCGATATATGATCTCGGGCGGCTCGGCGTTGAGCGAAAAGGTTCAGAAAGACCTTCACGGACTCGGTTTCACGGTGCTCGAAGGTTACGGATTGACTGAGTCCTCTCCCGTGCTTACCGTGGCAAGACCGGATAACAAATTGCTTCGCGGAAGCGTCGGCAAACCGTTGCCGGGTGTTGAAGTGAAGATTGAGAATCCCGATGACAACGGCGTCGGTGAAGTAGTCGCACGCGGGCAGAACGTGATGCTCGGTTACTACAACAACGAAGAGGCGACCGAGGCCGTCCTGCAAGACCGATGGCTGCGAACGGGCGATCTCGGCCGCATCGACGAGGACGGAAATCTATACATCGTCGGCCGGTCGAAAGACGTCATTATCGATTCGAACGGAAAGAATATTTACCCTGACGAGATCGAAGATCTGTACAGCAAGTCCGGGTTCGTAAAGGAGCTGAGCGTGGTCGGACTTCCGGACCAGGACGGCGGCGAGAAAATATCGGCTCTCATCGTGCCCGATTACGAACACGACATCGCCTTAACACGGGCCGACGTAAACAAACGTATCGAGGATCATTTCCGCGAGGTGGCGGCGGGGATCCCGTTTTTCAAGCGGATCACGCTGATGCACGTCACGCCGTTCGAACTTCCGCGAACGGCGACGCGAAAGGTTAAGCGACCTGAAGTCGTCGCAATGCTGCAGGCTCTGGAGGAACGCGATAAGAAAAAGACCAAAGCGGCGGTCGAATCGAAAGGTGACGATAATTTCCTTTGGATCCGGCGGATCGTCGCGACCGTTTCGAGCAGGCCGCTCTCCGATGTTGCTGTTGAAGATAAGCTCAGTGATTTCGGGTTTGATTCATTGATGTTCGTTGAGCTTCAGGCGGCGGTCGAGGACGCCGGCGGGCGGGTACTTTCGCCGGACACCTTGAACGAGGTCCAGACGGTTCGCGAACTTCTGACTGCAGTCCAACGCATCGATAGATCCAAGCGGCTTGCCGACGAGCCGAAAGTCGAAGAGAAAAAGGACGACGAAGAGTTCCATATACCTTCGCTCGTCCGGCGGATCGGAAACGCGGCCGTTGATTTCGCTCAGGAGAGACTATATTCGAATGTTCTGGACACGACGATCGAAGGCCATTCGAACGTGCCGATGCATGTGAACTTCATCGTCGCCCCGAATCACGCATCGCACATCGACACCGGATTGGTAAAGCGAGCCCTGGGAGCCGACGTCGCCGAGCAAACCGTCGCGGTTGCCGCGGCTGATTATTGGTTCGATACCAAATACAAGCGGGCGTATATGAACAACTTCACCACGCTCGTCCCCATCGAAAGAACCGGAAGTTTGCGTCAATCGCTCCGCCATGTAACGCGAATCCTGAACGACGGATACAACGCTCTTATCTTTCCCGAAGGAACTCGTTCAACCACCGGCGAGATCTCCGAGTTCAAACCGGTGATAGGTTACCTAGCCTTGAATCAGAAGATCGGAATTCTGCCGATATACATCTGGGGAACGTTTGAGGCGTATCCGAAAGGCATGACGGTCCCGAACCGCGACAGCCTCGGGGCTAAGGTCGGAGCCAAGGTCGGCAAACTCCTCTCTTACGAAGAACTTCGAGATATGACCGAAGGCGTTCCTAACACGGAAGCCTATCGACTCATCGCCGCTCGCGTTCAGCACGAGGTCGAGAACATGCGCGAGGGTAAACGGGACAAATTTGATGTTGTGGCCATAAGGAAAGGCTGGAAATCGGAGCGTAGAAAATCCAGGAAGCAGGATCCGGTGATAGACGAATAGGACGGGAAGCCGAAGCCCCCCGTTCCACGGTGGTAACTAACGAACCTTCTGGACTGCGGGAAGAAGCAGACCGATAAGGACCGGGCTTACCGCCACGATGACAAGCAATTCGATGAGCGTAAAGCCCAACTGTCCCATAACACGATTAACCATTTTCTTCATGATGATTACTCCTTTCAAATTAATATCGGATGCCGTTTTACGTCATCCGAATAAGAATGCGATTGATGAGGGGAAAACCTATCATCTAAGGAAATGATTTCTACGTGAAAACTTTCACGGCTGAATGAGCGTAATTACCGGAGAGATTTTCGAATCCGCAAGCCTATCAAAAATATGTTGAAGAAGTTCTTTTCAGTTTCGATCGCTGCTCTTCTCTTTTCATTCCTGGCGCTTGGCCAGAAGGCTCCGTCCTTCAAAGTTCAATATGAAAAGTTCACGCTGCCCAACGGCCTAACGGTGCTTTTCCATATCGACCGGTCCGATCCGGTCGTTGCGGTGTCCTTAACTGCTCACGTCGGTTCGGCGCGCGAAAAGGCGGGAAGGACGGGATTCGCGCATATGTTCGAGCATCTGCTATTCCTCGAATCGGAGAACCTTGGGAAGGGTGGCCTGGACAAGCTGACTGCAAGAATCGGCGGCTCCGGAGCCAACGGCTCGACGAACCGCGACCGGACCAATTATCTTCAAACTGTCCCGAATGACGCGCTCGAAAAAATGCTCTGGGCCGAGGCGGATAAACTTGGCTGGTTCATCAATACGGTGACCGATCCGGTACTTGAAAAGGAAAAGCAGGTCGTTAAGAACGAGAAACGTCAGAGCGGGGACAATCAGCCTTATGGTCATACTCAGTACGTGATCGACAAGGCTCTCTATCCCGCAGATCATCCGTATAACTGGCAGGTCATTGGCTCGCTCGACGATCTCCAGAATGCGACCCTCGCAGATGTTAAGGAGTTCTTCCGCCGATGGTACGTTCCTAATAACGTTACGCTCACGGTCGCCGGCGACTTCGACACGGTT
>JBDSLC010000182.1:0-2687 GCA_039916585.1 Pyrinomonadaceae bacterium
GGATCGGCGTCGATCGCTCTCTGGAAGTACTCCAACGACTTGCGGAAATCGGCAACTGTGCGTTTGTTCCAGTGAAACCGGCCCCTCAGGTAGTCTTGATACGCTTCCGGGACGCGCGTGTTCGATACGTCCTGCTCGTCCGCGCTGGAAAGTTTGGTGCTGAGCTGTTGAGATAGGTTACGGGCGATCTCCCTCTCGACGGACAGCAGATCTCGCATCGGACGCGTGAAATTGGATTTCCACATCACATTCCCGGTCGCGGTCTCTATCAATTCAACATACATCACGACTTCGGCTCCGCGCTGCACCACCCGTCCGCTTACGATTGTGCGCACACCGAGTTCCCTGCCGACAACGCCGGGGCTCACGTCCTTTCCTTTGTACCGGAACACGCTGGAACGTGACTTGACGCTCAGCCTCGGAACTCTGGAAAGTGCGGCGACGAGAGATTCGGTAATCCCGTCAGCCAGATATTCGACATCCGGGTCTGCGCTCTGGTTAATAAAAGGCATTACCGCGATCGACTGAATCGCGTCGCTCGGTGGCTCTGAAGCTGCCCGCGTCCAGATCCAGGCGGCAAATGCGACAGATGCCACGAGACCAATCGCAGCCACCAATCGCCGGTCGGCACCCGGGAACGACCGCCACGAAGCACCAGCCAGTTCAGAGACTCTCTGAACTTCGGATCGAGTCTTGTCTTCACTAGACTCGGCGTCTGGCCCCGCAGACCCGAGGTACTCGATCTTGCCGATGAAGCGGTACCCGCGCTTCGGCACGGTTTCGATGTAGATCGGATTATCTGCTCGGTCGCCGAGAACGAGCCGGATCTCTTTAATTATCTTCGTGAGCGCGTTGTCGCTCACGAAGGTGTCGCCCCACACACTCTCGAATAGCTCTTGCTTTTCGACGACGCGGCCCGTATTCCGCAAAAGGTAAACCAGCACATCGAAGTCGCGCGGCCTGAGGGGTACAACCTCGCCGTTCCTTACGACCCGAAAATTAGAACAATCGACCGAGACGTCACCGAAGCGATACTGCTCTGCTGCGATTTCATCAGCGGTAGTCACAGCTACAAAGTATCACGGTTTTCGGGCCTTCACTGAAAGGTCATAGAGAAGTCACTTAAAGGTAACGGAACTCTCATGACGCGCCCGATTAATGAGGTCATAGTCGGGATTCGATCCGGTTTTTCGGGTCGGATATTCCCGAAGTAAGGAGAAGAACATGAACACAGAATCGATAGCTAAGTGGTTTGCGGCACTGGTCTTCGCACTCGCAGCAATTAGTTTCGTAGAAGCGCAGCCAAAATATGAGAAACAGAAGCTAGCAAGGGTCCGAATGGATCTAGGGCTCGCCCTATACGACTCGGCAAAATACGAAGAATCCGTTGCCCTGTTCCGAGAAGCAACGCTGCTCGATTCGAGTGATCCGACCGCATATCTCAATCTAGCCTGCTCGCTGTATCATGCCGGCCGGCTCGACGAAGCGAAATCTGTTTCAATTAAGGCCGTTGAGCTTGCACCTGGATCCTCCAAGACGCTCAATATGTTGGGAGTCCTATACTCGGCGACGGGCCGCGACGACGAGGCGCTGACGATTTTTGAAAAAGCGAAAACTCTGCCTCCCGAGTTCGCTGGCAAGTATTCCAATCTCGGTGCCATCTACGTGAGGTTGGGAAGATACCGCGAAGCGATAGACGTGCTGAAACTCGCCGAACGGCGAGATAACAAGAATGCGGAAACATACCTAAATCTCGCCTATGCGGTAAGTAAACTGAAGAAATATCGTGAAGCGATAGATTATACGAGGAAAGCCGCCGTTCTGATCCCCGATGACCCATTGCCGCGATACATGATGGGTCGGCTTTACCTTTGTTTATCTGACAAGGCTTCAGCAAAACAAGTCTATGAGTGGCTGCTGAGTTCTAATTCGGAAATGGCCCGAAAACTTTATTTTGCAATTCATGCCGATAGGTTAGTAGATGTTTCCGAACCCTGATCGGCGGCCGCGGCTGTTCGGTTTCGAACATCGCGAGAATATTTTTTGCGATCCCTGCGTAGGTTATCCAACGAATTAAAGACTCCCTAAGCACCCGCATTCTCCAGAACAATGGAAGGTCTCAGGCTCTTTACCCGGATTGTTAAACAAGCTGACACCTCCTGACCGCAAAGGGACTATATTTTTTGTGGAGGGACCTTCGACGATTTCTATAAAAGTCCGGCCAAGGTGCTTAACGTCCGGGCCGGTCTTCTGACAGACCAGAGCTACTTTTTCTAACGGTGATCCGGCCTGTCAAGGCCTGAGATCCCCAACCTTATGCGACATCGCCAATAACGGCCTCCGGCTTGATCCAAAGGTCGCGATCGTGTGCCGCGTGGCTGATCCTGATGTGAAGAATGCCGTCTTCATGAAGCTTTAGAAGTATGTCGATGAGACGTCCGCGATTGACGGTTCTAAAGGATGTAAAGAGATCGCTCAGACCAAAGCCACCAGCCGAAGAATGAACGAACGATTGCAGGTCCATCATCAACGCCCTGTCCGCAGACCGGACACCACTCACGCTTTGCATCCGAATCGCTTACCGTTGCACAATATCGCCGCTATCAACTTGCCCAACCTTAACTTCGTTTACTCTTGAGCCTAGAACGCGTCGAAAGTTTCTGAAATACGATGGCAATCCCTCAGCG
>JBDSLC010000183.1:0-8805 GCA_039916585.1 Pyrinomonadaceae bacterium
GCAGCCGCTTAGTCGCCGGCGATCTTGACGGCAGATTTGTGATCTTCGGGATTATTCACGTTAAAGAAGAAACTTGCAGAACCGCTTAGATCCGCAAGTTTGTCGAAACTAACAAATCGCGAATGTAGAATCGAGACGACCGTCCGCATTTTCAGTTCACCGTTCTCGACCATCTCTTTCACAACTTGCAAACACCTATCGCGGTGGTAAATTGCGCATAATGGCTGCGAGTTACCGTCAGATTGCAGCGGAACAATTACGTCAATATCATTCGAACGATATCCAGCCAGCCTTATCATCAAATCTCCCGTAACAAACGGCAGGTCACAGGCAAGAATGGCGACCCACGGCGTCTTTGCATATGTCAAAGCCGTATAAAGTCCGACGATCGGTGCCTGCGGAAGTTGGCAGATCTCACGAAAGTCAGGGATAAACTCAATGTCCAAATAGGTTTTAGAAGCCATGTCGGGGTGATTTCCGCCCACAACTGAGACTGGTCCGTGACATATCGGGCTCAATGCTGTAACTGCTCTTTCGAAAAACTGCTTTCCGCCGACCCTTAGATGAGCTTTATCCTGGCCCATTCGACTACTCGCACCGCCAGCGAGCACGAAACCCTGAATATCCTCGTTTTCATTATCGACAGGATTGATCATTGAATCGTTCGAGAGGCGTCCCAACAAGACGAGGTGGCAGATTGTCCAATTCGCTTCTCATCTTTGTGCGAAGCATAGCCGCAGCCTCCGGTGAGAGTAACCTATCAGCCAGCGGATAGATCTCGGACTCTTCTTTTCCGTTGTGCATTATTAGGCGGCGGCGAAGGCCTCCTATTCGCTGTTTCACGTCACCCAGACGGCTCAATTCACTACTATCTGGATTGGCAACAATTTGACGCATTGTTTTTATAGTTCCGATCATCTCTCGCATAAAGAAATTATGATCTTTACGAAGCTCCTCGATCCTATTCTCTATCGAATGGGCTTCGGTCGCGTTGAGGAATCGGGATGCATCTGTAAGCGTAGGAAATAGATGAAGATGTTCAGCCCGAATATGGATGGCCAGACGGGCCCAAATTAGGTCGATCGCCTGGTAGATCGGCCCTGGCTCACCCGATGAGAACATGCCTACGACATTATCGACCATAGTGTCGATCTCAGAATGATCGTGCGTCAGCAAGTCATCCATTTGCGTATTCGGAGTGCCGATCATGTTCTTTGTCGATTCGGGACAAAGCCGTAGAGCATTCCGGCAAAAGCCGCAAGCCAGGCAGCCATCGCGAGATAGACGAAGTACCGCGGAACGAACATTAAAGGTTCAAAATGGATCGCATTTGAAAGCTGATAAGTGCACACCGTGTACATTCCAAGCGGAAAAACCATGCCCCAGTACTGCGGATTGTAGCTGAGCGGAAAACGCATATAGACGTGCCGCCAAAACCCCAGAATGATCAGCAGCGGGATCCACCACGTTCCCCATGCCCAGAAAAAGAGCGTGAAGCCTTTTAAGAAAGGAAGGATTTCGCCGATGAAGCTCCATTCCGGAGCCGCGATGATCAATCGCGCACCGGCGAGCGTCGTGATCGCGACCGCACCCATGTTTATCCAATATGGCGGCGACAGCTCGGCGGCCGTGAATTCTTTGAACGTGAACCGGTAAAAGATCAGCGTTATGAGCAACAAGTACAGCATGCAGCCGACGAGGAACATGCAAAGGGTAAAGAAAAGCAGCTCCTCGCGGTACGCGGCAACCTTATCGGTAAGCAATGTGCCGAGGACCGAGATCGATTGCGTAGCCACCGTCGCGATAAGCCACGTGCCGCTCATTCCCTTCTCCAGGGTCGGTTTGTCCTGTTGGATCGTAACGAATGTAAAGAACATGTACATCGTCACTGCCCACAAGGCCAGTCCGACAAACCATAGGACCATGGCAGCTTGAAATTCGCCCGCGACAATTATCAACTGACTGCCAAGGACACACGTTCCCGCAGCAACCGTAAAAAATCCCGGCCCGCGCATATGGTCAGTGACATCCGCCCTTACGTTTGGGAAAAACCTGATCAGTCGAATACCTAGAAGCAGGCAGAGAATGGCGTACGCCGCGATGTTGACGACCAAGAGCGCTTTCGCGATCAACTGCATCTGAAGCAGTTGTGTGGCTATGGAGACTATCCCGGTCGCCATGATCAATGCGAAATACCCGGGGAAAAGGTCGGCAATAGCTGTCGCTAAAACTCCTTTGGGCTCTGTCGATTCTTTCACAAATATCTTTTTTTGCAGGCTCTACACAAACGCGCCGACAAGCTTAGAAATCTCTGGGCTCAGCAGTTTCGCATTTTTTGCATTCGAGTCCGGCCCCGATCTTCTCATCTCGTCCCGAAACGGTCAGCGTCCATTCCCGCGTGATAAGCGGCGGGTCATGACGAACGTGCTGATAGTGGCCGCATTCCAGCTTGGCACGCCAATCCTGTTCGTCATCCCGATCAAAGCCAATGATCTTCCGCTTCATCGGATATTGACCTGTCCCCAGGGCTGGCTTACGCGCTTCGGCGGGTTTCCACCATAAGAAGATCGAAAGTGAAATAAACCAACATACTCCGGAAGAAATGATCAGCGGTATCAGCTGTTGGTAGTGCCTCGCAAGTCCAGCCTCGATCGTAGCGGACAGGATCCAAAGCTGCGCAATATTTATCATTACGAGCAGAACCAGCCGTGCCTGCCAGACCGCAGTACGCCCGCCGGTCAGGACTCTTCGCCGAGGTGGCTGAGCGGCCGCCGAACGAGATACGGGGACTGTTTGGTTAGGCTGACTCATGACCACCTCCGATCTGCTTGCCGACTGCCCATATCTCAGTTCCCCGTGTCTCTATCTCTATCCTATCAAGCGGACGCGGGGGCGGCCCATAAAGGACGTTTCCAGTATGCACATCAAAGCCGCCCTCATGACACGGGCACTCGATCCTATCGTCAGACTTTGAATAATAGACCGGACAGGTCAGATGTGTGCATTTCTGATCGAATGCATAATACTGACCATCAAATGCACGTATCAGGATGGCGGAATCATTCTCATCCGGATAGTGAAAATTGAGAGCACTCCCTGGTGAAAGGGCCTCGGCTCCTTCGATCTTCAATGCGGAAAACACATGAACACTACCTGAATCGTACGCCAGCTTTCCCGCAAAACCTGCCGCTCCGGCAAAGAGAACGGAAGATGTCAGGAAGAGAAAATTGCAAAACTCACGTCGGGTCACCTGTGCTTCCTCATCGCGTTCGTAAGGAAATTCGGCCTGATATGGAGCCGTTGCCGACCGCACATCGGCCTCGCTGGATATCTCGTTGGCGGCTTCACGGTCACCCGCGAGGACGCTTTCCACCGTCTTTTCGTTAAGATAGTTAGAACTCATTGCTTTTACCAGATTCCTCGACCTGTGTATCGATCCATGATTCGCCGGTCACGGTGTGGCCGGGCTCAAGCTCTACGCGGCCTTCAAAAACGCCGCAGCCGTCAACCTTCACTTCGTCCGCATCGGTCGGCAGCATCAAATAAACCTTCGTTTCGACATGCTGATTGCCAAATACATGGGCGTTCACCGGCTTGGTCCGGCGAAGCGGCACGATCTGCTCGTAGGTGCCGAATGCAATTGCCCCGGTCGGGCAAACGCTTGCACACATCGGCATTAAGCCTTCGGATGTGCGGTCGAAACACATGTCGCATTTCATCTGCAGATGCATTGCCGTATTGTATTTCGGTACGCCGAACGGGCAGGCATTAACACAATTACGGCAATCGAGACATCGCTCCTTTAGTGCCGTCATCACGACGCCGTCTTCGTTTTGTTTGATGGCATCGGCCGGACAGACGAGGGCACACGTCGGCTCGGTGCAATGCATACAAACGGTCGGCATCGTCGCAGTCGTTTCGCTTCGGTCAATGTAATCGACAAATATCATTGAGTAGCCCTTATGCGTATCGCATTCTCGGCAGGCGGACACACAGGCACGACAGCCGATGCAGCGCTGCGGATCAATGAACATCGTTTCTTTCATAATGGGTTCTTTCCTTGTTGAACCTCGCTCAGTGACGAACCTTTCCGCCCTCTGCCGAGAATGGGGAGTTCGCGTGAATGTATCTTTTCGATCTTTGCGGCACATGCCTTGTATTCCGGTATCTTCGAAGTCGGATCGAGCTTTGGATTTGTAAGCTGATTTGCCGCAAGTTGCTCGCCCCAGTGATATGGGATAAAAATTGTATCCGGCCTGATCGTGCGGACAACAAGTGCCGGAAAGATGCCGTCGCCGCGTCGGGAAATCACCTTCACGCGTTCACCGTCGTTGATCCTTAGTTTTTGAGCGGTTTCAGGATGGATCTCGACGTATGGTTCAGGGCATTGCTGCACTAGAAATCCGATCCGCCGAGTTTGATTACCCGAGAGATATTGATAAACGACCCGACCGCTCGTCAGGATCAGCGGATATTCGTCATCCGGCTTTTCGTCGGCACCTAAATATTCGATCGGATGGAATTTTGCCTTTTTGTCGGGGTGATAGAACTCTTTGTTGTCGAAAAGACGAGGAGTACCGGTATGATCCTCGGTTGGGCACGGCCAGAATACGCCATCCTGTTTGTCGATCTTCTCGTAGGTAATGCCGAAGTAGTCGGCCTTCCCGCCCTTCGATGCGTTCCTTAATTCGTCAAAGATCTCTCTTGGGGTGTTGCACTGAAAGTATTGGCCGCGCCCCATCCGTTTACCGATCTCGTTTATGATCCACCAGTCCTCTTTCGCTTCGCCGGGCGGGTCGATCGCCTTATTGATCTTGACCACGCGGCCCTCGGCGCTCGCCGTCACGCCCTCATCCTCTGCCCAGGTCGTTCCGGGCAGCACAACATCGGCGTAACGCGACGATTCGCTCATAAAGAAATCGATGTTGACGTTAAATTCAAGGCCCTCGAGAGAGCGGCGAATATTGTTGATGTCGGGCAGGCTCACCATGCCGTTATTGCAGATCGAAAGGAATCCCTTGATCTCGCCCTCACGCATTTTGTCGAACATCTCGACGACCGAAACGCCCGCTTGCGGTAACTCATCTTCCGGCAAACCCCAAAAATCGCAGATGTATTTGCGATCCTCCGGACTATTCATCGAACGCTGTCCGGGCAATTGGTCAGCCTTCTGGCCATGCTCGCGGCCGCCCTGGCCGTTTCCCTGTCCTGTTATTGTTCCGTAACCTCGTCCCGGATCGCCGATCTTTCCGGTCGCAAGCACAATATTTATGTACGACAGAACGTTATCAACGCCGTTGCTGTGATGCTCGATACCGCGCGCGTGCATTATCATGCCCGTCTTAGCACGACCGTAGAGCAAGCCCGCTTTAACGATCTTTTCCGCCGGAACGCCGGAAATCTGTGACGCGACATCCGGTGTGTAGTTTTCCACCGCTAAACGTGTGTCATCCCATCCATTCGTTTTGGTGCGGATAAATTCCTCGTCGACAAGGCCTTCGCGAACGATGACGTTCAAGATCCCGTTCGCCACCGCCACATCAGTGCCGGGTTTTAGCTGAAGATGCAGGTCCCCCTGGCGGGCAGTAGTGGTTTCACGTGGGTCCACGACGATCCAGCGTCCGCCGTTATCTCGCTGCTGCCAGAGAAACTTGTTGAGAATCGGAAAGGTCTCCGCACAGTTTGCACCCGCTAAGATCAGAACCTCGGCCTGAGGGATGTCGCTCCATGGATTGGCGGCCCGGTCGATGCCAAACGCTTTATTGTTTCCCGCAGCAGCAGAGACCATGCAGAGCCGCCCGTTATAGTCGATGTAGCGCGTGCCCATGCCGCAACGGGCAAACTTGCCCATGAGGTACGTCTTTTCGGTTGTGAGCGACGAACCGGAGTAGATACCGATAGCGTCTTTGCCGTATTTTTCCTGGATCTCTTTAAACTTTGAGACGACCAGGTCGAGCGCCTCGTCCCAACTTGCCCGTTCAAATGTTCCGTTTCGCTTGATCAGCGGATATTCTAGGCGGTCGGGATGATGCGTTTGAAGGTATGCAGTCACGCCTTTTGGACAGAGCTTTCCCTCGTTGACCGGAAAATCGTATCGCGGCTCGACGCCGACGACATGGTTGTCAGAAACGAGCAGATTCATTCCGCACTGAACGCCGCAATATGGGCAATGCGTTGGCACCATCCGGTCGATGACGCGCCCAGATTGCCAGCCACCCCACGGCTCGTCGTGCAGGTGAGGGCCGTAGCGGTCAAGGATCTGATCCAAATGTTCGACTTTACTCATTGTGTTCGTCTTTCTATCTTGCTAATTCTCATTCGGCCCGTGTCCCGACAAAAACGCGATCTGCCTTGTTTGGCATTGAAGCATATGCCAGTCCCCGCATTACGCGTTTACATCTTGGGCAGTAGTCCTGCAACGTATGGCCATTTTTCATACGGTAGTCGAAGCCGAGCTCGGTCACGACCTTTTTCAGATCATCGATCCACAGTTGGCCAACGAACATCGTTCCGCATCTCGGGCAGACGGCCTGCTCCATTTCCTGTGAGCGGCTCTGATAGAGTTCGACTCCGATTGACGCGGGGCGCTGAACAATATGAAAAAGCTTGCCGAAAGGCAGGTAGAACAACGTCATTATCACAGTCGCCTGATGAAGCAATCCGATGAACGAATACATATAACCGGCGAACCAAAGGCTCGACGCCGTTAGCATGAGCCCCGAGACCGAGATCGAGATCAGAAGCAAATGAGGCGTGAAATCAAGCAAAAAGGACTGGGTCGCTATAGCACCGCGATCGATAAGGCGTCGATGAATGGCGAGAGCGCAGCCCGCAAGAACCATGATTGCCGCAAAATCGAGGCCGTGAAAGGTGATCCAGGCGATCAAGCTGCGACCGTCCATTATCTGTAAGGGAAATCCAAAAAGGTAGGCGCGGTAACCGAGGTCGCCTTCGAGTCTGAAATGCACCCATCCAAACGAGAGGGGAAATGTGATCGCGGCCGCAACCACGCAACCCCACATCATCAGAAAATGCGTCAACCAACGCACGAAACCGCGCTTGAAGATGAATTGCTGTCCGATCAGATTCTTGCCGACAGTTTCCGCAACATTAGTGGTGTTCTTAAAAAGTTTTTTGCGGTCGCGGAACAACTGCCATCCTCGCAGCCAATACGTCCGCGTAGCCGGACGCTGCAGCCAAACAGCGTAGCGGAAAACGATCGCACCGAGCGCGGCGATACTGGCTATCGTGTAGCCGAAAAGGGCGGGATCGAAATGCTCAAGATTGCGCGAACCGACTATGACGAGAACCGTCAGGATAGCCGACGCGATCAGTCCTAGATAAGTCGGGCGACGGTAATTCACTTCGTCCACGAATCCGTCTGAGAATCGAGTTGCCATATTGATCTATGTCTCAACCCTAATCAGAATGTGTCAAATTTCTTCTTACTTATAGCGCAACTTTTCGGAGACGCCAAAAACTGCTGTTTCAGCACGCTCCAGTCACGAAAGGATTAGGAAACGCGTCCGTTTCATCCTCATGTTTCCGAGTGGTAAGACAGGCAAAGTCCTTTTCGACCAAGATTCGCAGAGATCTTCCGCCGCCTGTCGGCTGTATATTCTCAATACCGACAACGTCGGAAGTTATCCAGTCGTGCGCCTCTTTTTCTGGTACTGACACGACTATAGATCGTCCGTCGAACTCGGCAGTGAGAGTCTCCGCAGTAGTCGATACGGAGAGTTGATAAGTAAGTTCCCCGCCTACCTTTCCGAAATCTACTGATTGTTTGACCGTGCCTGTTGAACGAAACTGATCGAACTCGCTCATCGTCAACCGCAACCGAATTGCGTTGCTCCTGATCCGTAGTTTCATGCTGTAAAGAATTGTATCGTCAATAAATTATTCGTTGCGTGACATAAGTCACCAAATCTTGGCCATGAGGATACTACTATCTGAATTATCAATTTAGGAGGTTTTTATCATATATGATTACAACTGCAATGAAGACCATTCGCGACATCGCGCTCGAAGCACCAGAAACAACTCGGGTCTTTGAAGAATTCAAAATCGACTACTGTTGCGGAGGCAAGAAGAGCATCGAAGAAGCCTGTGCCGCAGCGGGCATAGACCCCGAGGTCGTCGCCGCCAGAATTGAATTGGCGATCTCAGATCATTCCACTCGTGGGAGAGCCAACGACATGGAGAACCGATCGGCGTCGGAACTTATCGACCATATCATTGCGAAGCACCACATTTATACTGCCACCGAAATCGAACGGCTGACACCATTGATGGAGAAAGTCTGCTCCCGGCACGGCCAGCAACACGCTGACCTTTTTGAACTGCAAGCGGTTTTTCTGGCGCTTGCCGACAGCCTAATCCCGCACATGAAAAAAGAGGAGATGGTGCTGTTTCCGTATGTCCAGTCGCTCGCATCGGTCAGTTCAGGCACTGGCACCGCAAGTCCGTCGCATTTTGGAACTGTCGAAAACCCGATAAGAATGATGATGGTAGATCATGAGGCTGACGGCGTAAGATTGCGGCAAATGCGTGAGACTTCAAACGATTACACCCTTCCAGCAGGAGCCTGTCCAAGTTTTACAGCACTCTATGCGGGGCTGGAAGATCTCGAGAAGGACCTTCATCGACATATTCACTTGGAGAACAACGTACTTTTTCCTGCGGCGGTCGAACTTGAACGTAGTGTTCAGTCATATACGTAAGAAAACGGTCGGTCGCAGGTTACTCTCGCTGCCTACGTAGAAGGCTCCTTGCAATACACGCGGATGGTCCGCGTGTATTGCA
>JBDSLC010000184.1:0-23460 GCA_039916585.1 Pyrinomonadaceae bacterium
TCAGCCATCACCGCTTCCGGACTAATGCCCTTGACCATCGCCTGAACGTGATCGCGATAGGACGTCAGCACCATGTCAGACGGTTTGAGCGCCATCATAGAACCGATACCGATTGCTTCCTGGCCGATATATAAGTGACAGAATCCGCCGATCTTGCCCATCCGGTAGACCTCGGCGCACTTTTCTTCAAAGCGGCGGCCAAGCACCATCTGATAGAGCATCTCGCGCAGGAGCTTTTTGTCGGTATTCTTGATCGATTCGAGTTGGGATCTACGGCGTTTCTGAAACTCCTGCTTTGCGAGTTCGACGATGTCGGCCTCAGAAGGATGATGGCCATTGGCCTTCGCGGGATTGCCGCTCGATCGCGACGCGACGGGGTTCGAAACCTTTTTAGCCGCGGTCGCCGTCTTCTTTTTTGTAGCTGCTGCTGTCTTTGGCAAGTCCAAATCCTCCAAACCGCAAATGATAGCGAATAAATAACTAGTGCAAACTCATTATTATAAACGAGCGAGTTTAGTTTGTGCAAAAATCCCTCGGATGTCGGCTGTAACGAAACCTGTTGGCGAACACCACGCGTAAATACTAAGATTGAAATGGGAATGAAGTTGTGTCACCTATTAAAATTCACCGGTCTGATCCTTTTATTCGTTGGTTCGGCGCTTGCGCAGAATCCGACGAAGTGGAGCCTAAGCAAGGTCGATAATAAACCGGAAAGGGCCGAGGGTCAGTTTGCTCCGAAGCTTTTCCAGGTTTCGCTCAAGGCCGAGGTCGAACGGGGCTGGCACCTCTATTCGCTGGAACAGCCTAAAGGCGGGCCGATCGCAACGACGATAAAAGTTGCGGATGGCAGCCAGTTCGAGATCAATGGAAATATCACGGAGGCGACAAAGGCCACGGTCCAGCCCGATCCGAATTTCATTATTGACGGCAAAGCACTTGAAACACGGTTCTTCGTCGATCGCGCAGAGTTCGTCGTACCGGTAACTGCCTCTGACACGGCGTCGATCGATTCACTCGGCCTCGATGTGCGGTTCCAGCTTTGTAATGACACGTTCTGTTTGCCGCCTCGGACAAAGCGGGTGAGTTTCGCGGGCGAAGAAGATGTTAAGAAAACCGCGGTCAGCTCTCAGCCGTCAGCTTCCAGCCAGACGCCGACGGATCGGTCGATCATAACCCGAGAACAGCCGGAGGACATTTGGGCATTTATTTGGCTTGCGGCGACGTTGGGAGCGTTGTCTCTGCTGACGCCGTGCGTTTTCCCGATGATCCCGATCACGGTTTCGTATTTTACGAATCATTCTGCCGGGAGCCGGGCGAGGTCGGTGCGGCTGGCGACGATATATTCGCTTGGGATCATCGCTACGTTTACGCTGCTCGGGATGCTGCTGGCGATCTTCGTGGGGGCGGCGGGGATAAATCTTTTCGCGGCAAACCCGTGGGTGAATATCCTGATAGCAGCGGTATTTCTTTTCTTTGCATTCAATCTTTTCGGAGCGTACGAGATAACAGTCCCGACCGGGCTGCTGACGAAACTTGATAGCATTACCCGCTCGCACGAAGGTGAAGGAAGCGGCGTCATCGGTGCCTTGCTGATGGGCCTGACGTTTACGCTGACTTCGTTCACGTGCACGTCACCGTTCGTCGGGACCATCCTCGTATCGGCCTCGCAGGGAGACTGGCAAATGCCGCTCGTCGGCATGCTCGCGTTCTCTACCGTGTTCGCTTTGCCGTTTTTTGTCCTCGCACTCGTTCCGCAATGGGTTTCGCATATGCCGCGAGCAGGCGGCTGGATGAATTCGGTCAAGGTCGCCATGGGCTTTTTAGAAGTTGCGGCGGCGATGAAGTTCATCTCGAATGTCGATATCGTGTGGAAGTGGGGCATTTTTACCCGAGGTACGGTCCTAGCGATCTGGATCGCGATCGGTATTATTCTGTCGCTTTACCTGTTAGGTAAATTCCAGCTTTCACACGATTCGAAGCCAGAGCGGATCGGTGCGTTCCGTCTGGTGTCATCGATCTTGAGTCTGGCGATAAGTGTTTGGCTGATCACCGGCTTGTTCGGAGCGAAGCTAGGAGAACTTGAGGCGTTTCTGCCGCCGGATCTCGACGGGACATCATCGTTCAGGTTGGTCGGTTCCGGCTCGGACGAACTGAAGTGGATAAAGAACGATTACCCGGCCGCTCTCGCTCAGGCAAAAGCCGAGAACAAGCGAGTGTTCGTGGACTTCACCGGATACACATGCACCAACTGCCGATGGATGGAAGCAAATATTTTTCCTAAAGCCGAGGTGAAGGCAGAGATGAGCAAGTTCGTACTGTCTACCCTCTATACCGACGGCGACGGGGAGATCTACGAGAAGCAACAGCAGATGGAACAGGATATGTTCGGGACTGTTGCTCTGCCCTTTTACGCCATTCTCGATGGAGACGGAAGAACGATCGCGACCTTCCCAGGATTGACGCGAAACGCTCAGGAGTTTGTGGATTTTCTAAAAAAGGCTCAGAATTAGTCGAAGATTTGCCCGCGAATTCACGAATGCAAAAAGTCAATATTGATCAATTGGTGTCAGGCCTGCGCGAAATATCGGATGAAGAGTTCGTTTGCGAACCTGTGTACGAGTATCTGAGCGCTCGCGAAATGGACACGGATTCGATCACGAAGTATCTGCATTGGAGCCCGAATTTCTACACGCGCAATCTTATATATAAGGACGAACGGTTCGAGATGATGGCGATCTGCTGGGAGAAGGGTCAAGTGTCGAGGGTACACAATCATTGGGATCAGCGGTGCTGGATGATGGTGCCGGTTGGCAAGTTGCTCGGGCAGAACTTCGGGGTTGAGGAGATCGATGAGGGCCGTGGTTATTGCAAGCTTTACGAGACAAACAATTTCGAGTTGACGGAATGTCTCGCTGCTCGCGTTGACCTCGAAGAACCGATCCACCAGGTTCTGAATCTTGCGGAGTACGACGAGCGCGCCGTGAGCATCCATATATATTCGAAGCCGTACGACCGCTGCCTTTCCTACTGCCGGGACACGAATACATATAAAGAGGTCGAACTTTTCTACACCTCGATCGACGGCAAACTCTGCGACGGTATTCAGCTTTAACTGTTAACCCTTGAACTGAAAACTGGTAACTGTTAGAAGAATATTGCTAGCAGTTATCAGTTTCCGGTTATCAGTTGGAAGATCCAAAGAAATTTCGATTGGCGATAGGTGCGTTGTGTGCGGCCTACATTGCGGCGCGCGTTTGGCAGTTGACGGATGCGTGTTTGTGGTTTGATGAGATCTTCAGTGTTCACGCGGCGGAGCAGTCTTGGCGCGAGATGTGGTCGTTTGTCGCTCAGGATCTTATCCACCCGCCGTTGTTCTATGCACTTCTAAAGATTTGGATCGGGGTCGGCGGTGACGGGCTTCTGTGGCTGCGGCTGTTTCCTGTTTTATTCTCGGCTCTCGTTCTCATTCCATTCATCTATCTCGGCCGCGAACTGAAGCTAAGATCGAGTGCGATCCTTCTGGCTTTGGCATTATTTGCGACCAACGGAGCACTTATAAGATTCAGCCAAACGCTGCGAATGTACACGCTTTTGATGTTCCTTTCGCTGTTGTCGATATGGCTGTTCGCCCGATATTTTAACCGCGGAAAGAGTTGGATATGGCTGGTCGCTGTAAACGTTCTGCTTATTTATACCCACTATTTCGGATGGCTTATCGTGGGCGGCGAGTTTCTGACCATATTACTATTTCAGCGAATCAAGATCGGGCGTGCGGCGTTGATGGTCGGGATCGCGGCTGCCGCCTTCGTTCCATGGGTGATCGCGATCCTGAATCGAGACCAGATCAGCTCTGATCTGGCCCAGAATATTTCGTGGCAAACTCGGCCGGGGATCCGCGAGGTGACCGCATTTCTCATGAATCTCGTCGAGCCATTCTATGCCCCGATCAGTAATATCGATCCGTCATCGGTGAAGTTCATCGCCGTGCCGATGCTGCTTCTATTTGCGATCGCCATCGGAATGTTTATCTCCAGTAAGAAGTCGGACGAGGAAAAGTCTTTTCTGCGATTTGCGACCGTCTTCATTGCGTTTCCTGTCCTCCTCGCATTCGTCTTCAGTTGGATGCTTCCCAATTCGGTCTGGGGAACGAGGCACCTAATCGCGGCCACGCCGCTCTTTTTGATGCTTGTGGCCGCAGCGGTTATTTCGTTGGAGGAGCGTTGGCTGCGGATCGGGGCGATATCGGTGATTCTCATCCTGTCAGGTGCCGCATTTGTTCTAGAATTTCGTCGTGACGATCCAGAGCAGGTCTGGTGCGCGTGGGCCGGTGTTGCGAACGAGATTGCCGCCGCGGAGGCGACCAATGCTGAGCCGCCCGCGATCTATTCGTTCGAGAATCTCGCCGCATATCATCTGTGGTTTGCGGAACGGAAGCAGGATAGCCCGAAGGTCGTGGTCGTGAAAGGCGTGCCCGTACGCACTGACGATCAGACCTACTTCCTGCCGCGAGGCTTCGATAAAATCAAAACCGTGAACATCGACGAGATACACGATCCTGAAATCTGGACCGCGTTCAGGGTATTTCGGCTCGGCGAGGAGATCGGCATGGTCGAGGCATTTACAAGCCGAGGGTATTTTGTCTGCTCGTTGAAGCAGAAGGCGTATGGTACGAACCGTGTTTTCTGGGTAAAACTCGCCAAAGATCCCGCCCGGTGCGCGGGTCCCACCTAGTCTACTTTCGCTTCCACCTAACCCCGTCTTTCGTATCCTCGAGAATAATTCCTTTATCAGCCAGCACGTCGCGGATCTGGTCGGAGCGAGCGAAATTGCGGTCGCGGCGGGCGCATTGACGTTCTTCGATAAGGGCCTCGACGTCGGCGTCGAGCAGTTCGGAAACTTCAGGACCGAAGATCCCGAGTACGGAATCGAACGCTTGAATAACCTCAAGAATGCGGTCTCGATCCAGCGAGAGAAGGCCGCTCGTCTGCATCGCCGAATTAACGTCACGAATCAAATTATGGATTGAGGCCAAAGCCGTTGCTGTGTTGAAATCGTCATCCATCGCATCAGTAAATTCAGCGAGGGCAGAATCAATTCGCTCTCCTAAGAACGTGTTAACCCCGAAGTCATGCGGTTGGAGTTCTTGAACTCTTTGCCGAAAGCTTCTCAGCCTTTCGACTGTTGTTTCCGCACCCTGCAGGCCTTCGAACGTGAAATTCAACTGCTTGCGAGTCGGCACGGAAAGGAGCAGATACCGGATCGCAAGTGCGGAATAGCCTTGCGCTCGAAGATCGCGGAACGTGAAGAAATTGCCCTTTGATTTGGACATCGTTACGTCGTCGATCTTCAGGAATTCGCTGTGGATCCAGTATTTGGCGAACTGCTTGCCCGTCGCACCTTCGCTCTGCGCGATCTCGTTCTCGTGGTGCGGGAACTGCAGGTCCTGCCCTCCTGCGTGGATGTCGAACGTCTCGCCGAGATACTTCATCGCCATCGCTGAGCACTCGATATGCCACCCCGGCCGGCCGCGACCGAAAGGAGCGTCCCAGCCGGGTTTGTCCTCAGGGCCGACGAGTTTCCAAAGTGCGAAATCGCGTGCATCTTCTTTCTCGTACTTGTCCGTATCGATGCGTTCGCTGCCGCCGGTGATGTTGCCGCTGAAGTTGATCTTAGAAAGCTTGCCGTATTCGGGAAACGCGGCGATGCGATAGTAGATAGATCCGTCCGATTCGTACGCGTGATCGTTCGCGAGCAGCGTCGAAATGATGTCGATCATCTCCGCGATGTGATGCGTGGCCCGCGGCATCACCTCCGGACGTTCGTTACCTAGAGCGTCGAAATCTTCCAGGAAGTATTGGGTGAAAGGTTCGGTGAACTCGTCGATCGAAATATTTCTAGCTGCCGCCTCGTTAATGATCCGATCGTCGATGTCGGTCAGATTCATCACGTGCGTCAGATCGTATCCTTTGTACTTCAAATACCGCCGCAGAATGTCGCCGAACACGAACGTCCGAAAATTACCGATGTGAGCAAAGTTCCAGACCGTCGGGCCGCAGATGTACATCCGCACTTTGCCTTCTTCCAAAGGGTGGAACTCTTCCTGCTGCCGCGTTAACGTGTTGAAAAATCTGAGCATACGACTCGAACCGAATTGCGAAAAAGAAATAATACAGCAAACTCGTCGGAAGTCAGACTTGGAACGCGGGTAACAAGTGGTTTGTATGAGGATTTAGCCGAGACAACAGCCTTAGAGATGTCGCAAGAACGATCGTCATCGGAGTTTTAACTTATCTCATATAGATATAGTTTCAGTGAGCAGCCGAAAGATCTAGCAGCCATATATCCGATTCGGCGTTCGACGCAGTGTAGTAGAGCAATTTGCCGTCGCGGCTGACGAATGGGCTGCGGATCTCGACCTCGGGGTTTTCGAGAATCTTGGTTCGCTCTTTCGTCGTAATATCGATCATATAGACGCAGCTTCCGTCGCCATAGACGACGCGGCGGCTGTCGGGCAGCCACGACCCAATCGCTTGCGAGTTTTCAAAGATGACCTCGTACGAATTCGTCTCGAACGAATAGTAGCCGATGTGCCGCTTGTCGCCTTCCGCGATAACACCGAGGAGTTTCTTGCCGTCGGGTGACCAATCCCAGACAACGAGACGATAGCGCGGATCCTTGGCGATCGCCTCAGGAGTCTGCTCCAGTTGCGTTCGATTAGGATCGATGATCAGCGTGGGTCCGCTGAAATGGATGGCAAGCTTTGACCCGTCAGGCGACCAAACAGGGAAGCCAGGCCCGGTTACCAAACTTGTGTCGAAGGTGATTTGCCTCAGTCCGCCGCCATCCGCGTTTGCGACCCAAACTTGGGCACCGCCGTCGCGGTCCGAATTAAATGCGATCCGTTTTCCATCGGGTGACCAGCGAACGTAGCGGTCGAAAGGCTCGTCATTTGTGATCTCTTTCCACTGCTTTCCGTCGCGGGTCACGGAGATGATATCGTCCTGAGTTCGGCCAATGAGCCGGGCGATGAAATGCGATCCGTCGTATGAAAGTTCCGCTCGCGAGAGTTCGCGGTCGCCCTGGGTTATCCAAAATGGCTGGCCAATCGGCTTGCCTTCTACCGCGTCGAAATCGACGCCCTGAATGTTTGCAGTATTATTCGTTCGAACGTAGGCCAATCGCTTGCCATCTTTTGAAAAAGTTAGATGCCGGCTGTAGCTCGATGGTGTGACGACCGCCTCAGGCTGGCCGAGTACCGCGCCGGACCTTTCGTCGACTCGAACGCGCCAGAAATTCTGGTTGCCGGAACGGCTGCTAACGAAATAAAGATACTTTCCATCGGGCGACCAAACCGGGTTCCAATTGGAGACCGCGAAATCTTTCGCGACTGGAACGGGTTCGCCTCCGGTCGCCGGAATCGTAGCAATGTCGCGGCGGCCAAATGTCCCCGTGTAAAACCAGTAGGCGATGCGATGGCCATTTGGAGACCAGGCGGGGAAAGATGCCTCGAGATTCGCAAGTTCGCGACGTAGCCCCGTCGAGACGTTGATGATGGTAAGGGCGTTCCGAGAGGTTGTCGAGCGAACGGTGGGTTGGTCGCGGCCGAATGAGCTGACTACTATCTCGGACCCGTCCGGCGACCAAGATGGATGAAATCCATTGTCGGAAACCAGTCTCGGCTCGCCGCCCGACGCCGGAACGACGTAGACGCCTCGCTGACTGGGACGCTCCGATCGGAATGCAACAAATTCTCCATTAGGCGAGAATGCAGGCTGGGTGTCGTTCTCTGGACTCCCGAGGGTAAGATTAAGGCGTTCACGTGATCCGACTTCCTGATAAAAGATGTCGAACTGCCCGTTCTCCTGAGCCGCATAAACGATATGTCTACCGTCGGGCGAGAGTGACGGGAAAAATTCGATGCCGGATTGATCGGTGATGTTAATGTTATTCGCCGATGCCCAGTTGATAATGGTTGAGGGCCCATCCCACGTTGCGAAATAGTAGACGCCGATCAGTAGGGCTACAAGCACAAGGACTGCCCCTGATATTGCGACAATCGCCCGACGATCAGGTCCCGGCGAAGCCCGAAACATTCGGCCCGATTCCGACCAAGAATGAAGGGATTCCAGGTCCCGCTGTACTGCCTTTAGATCGGTCCTAAGTTCGGCTGCGGATTGATATCCATCGTCAGGCCGCTTAGAGATCAACTTCGCGAGTAGCCTATCTACTTCGGGCGTCACCTGCGGATTGTGAGTGCTGCACGGTGCAGGATCGGTCGAGAGAATGTTGTGAAATGTCTCCTGCTTGGTGGTTCCCTTGAATGGATTCTTTCCCGCCAGAAACTCATACATCACCACCCCGCAGCTCCAAAGGTCGGTACGATGATCGACCTTGTCATCCGTTACCTGGGCAGGCGACATATACGCGGGTGTTCCAATGATCACGCCCTTAGTTGTGGCGAACATATCTCGGATCGTATTTGGGCCGGGGTCGGTTAGCTTCGCGAGACCAAAATCCAGAATCTTGGCGTACCCGTCTTTGCGGATCATTATATTCTCGGGCTTGATGTCCCGATGGATGATCCCCTCGGCGTGAGCGGCGGCGAGCGCGTCGCAGATCTGGATGGAGTTCAGGATGATGTTGCGGATCTTGAACTCGCCGTTCATTAGATCTCGCAGAGTTTTCCCTTCAACGAACTCCGTCGCGATGAAGTTTACGCCCTCAAAAATGCCCACGTCGTATACCGTCACGATGCCCGGATGATTGAGTTTTGCAATCGCACGAGCCTCAAGTTCAAATCGCTTTACGCGTTCGTCGTTCGTCAGGAATTCAGAAGGAAGGATCTTTAGCGCGACCTTTCGATCCAGCTTTTCGTCGTAAGCCAGATAAACCTCTCCCATTCCACCGGCTCCGAGAAGACGTTCAATGCGGTACGTTGAGATCTTCTTATTGATGAATGCGAATGCCGACACTTCGGTCTCCGCATCGGCCATCGCTTTCGCCGCAACTCGCATTGCCGATTCGTTCAGAAAGTCGTCTGCAGGCCCTTGAGCTTTGAGGAGTTCGAGGACCTGATTTCGAAGATCGGTGTCAACTCCCGCCCTTTCAGTCACAAGATCGACACGCCCGCCTGGATCCGTCTCAAGGGCGGCATCTAGCAATTCGTCAATCTGTTTCCAGCGGGCTGCGTCCATCTGATCCGTAATTCGAAGGCGCTGACGTCGATATTATACGGGACGTTGGGTCGTGGGACGAAGGTTGCTAGTGCAGAAGCCGGCGCCTTAGCAATGGTGTAGGTCCAACTTGTGCACGTTACGCCATTGCTAAGGCGCCGGCTTCTAAATCGTACGGTTCTCCTCGCTAATCCTTCTTTAGTTGCAGGTAAAGCCACGCCTTGGATTTCTGCCACTCGCGTAGGATCGTGATCTCCGCGAGGCCGAGCACCTCCGCGATCTCGTTGGTCTTTAACCCTCCGAAGAATTTCATTTCCACGATGCTGGCCTTGCGTTCGTCGAAGCGGGCGAGTTCGGTCAGCGCCTCATCAAGAGCGACGAGGTCGGCATCACTCTTTTCCGCGACGAACGCTGCCTCTTCGAGGGAGACGTGATAAACAGGCGAATCCTTAACTTTCGGGCGTGTCCGAGCAAAATCTACAAGTATCCGCCGCATTAATTGGGCTGAAACGCCAAAGAAATGAGCGCGGTTTTCGAATTTCGCGTTCTTCCAATCGATCAGCCGGACGTAGGCCTCGTTTACAAGAGCGGTTGTCTGAAGCGTGTGTCCGGCCCTCTCCCGGCCCATATACCGCCGGGCGATTTTGTGGAGCTCGCCGTAAATTACAGGTGTTAATGTCTCAAGAGCCTCGGCGTCGCCCTCGCTCCATTTCTGCAATAGCTGCGTAACATCTTGAGTAGGGCTTTCAGGCATCGACGAATTAACACCACAGTAAGGACAACACATTAGCACACGTCAGAAGGCCCCAAAAAAAGTTTTTAGAGGAATGATAGTTTTTCAGATCCTGAACGCATTTATCTGTGACGGGATGAGTATCCCGTCGCCGGTAACGGGCTCAATATGTTGGAGTCTAGTTCCGTTCAGATTTGATTGTTTAGAAATTATTTTCGGTCCCCTGCGGGCCGCCTCAGGAGGTCATTATTTATATGGGACACGATCCGAATTATACAAAATGGGCACAGCGATCATTAAATCGCCTCATTGGCACAGGTATCAGGGCAGATGGCGACGGCACGGCGACCGTGTACCGCGAGGGGTTAGCTAAATTCAAAACCATTTACGGCGTCAAGGAGATGGGATTGGCCGACGATCAGATCGGTTCAGTCTGTCAAGATCTGATGATCAGGCTGAACAGCACGAAGATCGATGGCGGCCTTTATGTAGACTGGCTGAAGAAGGTCGTACCCGGAGCTCCCCAATACGCGAACGGAACTCCGGGCGAGTTTAATAACTCTGTAAAAGAATTTCAGAAGGGTGAAACGGCGAAAGGCAACCACCTTGTTCAAGATGGACTAGTTGGATTCAAAACCGAGTACAGGCTGATCCAGCGGTCGAAAGTCGACCCACCGGGATCGACACCGACAGACGTTCCCAAGAAGCCTGTGGATCCATTCATCCAGCATTTGAATTCGATGACGCAGGATAAACGTTATGGATTTATGATGGAGCTTGCCGCTAAACGATGGGCAGAGGCTCCAGCCGACCAGCGCATCAAGGATTTGGCTCAAAAAATGAGGCGACACTGGGAGCTTGGAATTCCACGCCAGTATTTCTTCGAAGAACGTGGCTTGAGGCGGTTGATCTATGGCGATTCGCGGGTCGCTCCAGACCAAGATCCAAAAAATAGACTGACCCGACTAATGCAGAAGGGATCTTTGCCGTGGAGCTATGGCTATTACGATCTGAGCGACAACATGGTGCAGATCTTACTCCAGGATAACTTTATGTCCTCCGCTCTCGAACCCTTTATTCAACTCTATGTGCGTCCATTTATGTCTATGGAGGACTATGAGCAGCGGATGCAGCGGTTCTATCAGACTGTTAAAGACGTCCACGACCGGATTGATATCGGAATCGGGAGGATCCAGTACTATAAGAATAAGGAGCACGGAGATCCCAACGCACGGCTGGCACATAACCTTGCGAAGGGCTTGTCTAAGAACGAGTCGCATGCATACAGTGCATATCGAGGTCAGATGCCCGGCGAGTGGTGGGAATACGAAAGCCCGCTACCGGTTGGCCGTAAATGGTAGCTCGCTGACTCGACCGCTTCAGCGAGTGGATAGCCGCGGGTTAGACAGGTCGGCTTCAACGAACTCGGCTCGGGCCCGATCTGAGAATAGCAACTCTTGACTGTAAAACTTGAGCGGATGGTCTTTGTCGTATAGCTCGCAAAGACCATTCGCTTTTTCGACAAACGAAAGATCTTCGTTCATCAACATATATGCGTATGCGGTACGCATCCAGAAAACTGTCATCGTCTCGTGATACGGCATCTCTTTTTTTAGGTCTACACCGAACGCTTCGAGCAGATTGAAGATACCGGCACGCATTTTCGCATATGCCCCGTCGAGCGTGTCGTTGCGAAGGTAGCAAAGAGCGACTACCAAATGTTCGGCGTGGCGCCACTCGGCTCGTGCGATGGTACCCGTCTCGAAGGACCTAAGTAACTCGTATATCTCCTCTTCGTTCTTATATTTGCGTAACATAGCTTTCTCCAAAATGCCCTTACTTCATGCGGGCTTCTGCAATAGAAAAAGACAGAATGAATCCGGCCGCTTGGCCCGAATCATTCTGTCTCCAGTTCGAACCAAATTATAGCTTTACACCTCGTTTAGCTGCAATGCCTCTAACGGTTGCCCGAGGTCGAAATGATCAACGATGAGGTCCGCGGCATTTTCGAAAGTGATCTCCGTCGTATCGATCACCAGCGATTCGCGATCGGGGTAGATCGAACGCAGGTCGTACTTGCTCAACGAACCATCAACCGCGTCCGGATCGGCGAGCTTGCCGATCTTCACACGTGACTGGTTACCGATTCGAGCTTTTAGTTCGTCCGGCTCGCACTTCAGGAGCACCAAGTGAACCTCGCCGCCGTTGTCCTCGGCACTCGCGATTAGTCTTGCAAAATCTTATCGTCTTCGCCGAACGCGTAAACGAAAGTGTGGATCAAGTCGACGCCTTCTCGGGCCGCCTCAGCGATCATTGCGAACCGGATCATTTCAATCATCGTCATGAACGGCCGCGTACCGAAATCGAAGACCGCCTTTACGCAGTCGATACTGACGTGATTGTGGAAGAGCTTAAATCCGGTTCGCCGAGCGACTTCGGTTGCAATCGTCAGCTTGCCGACTGCAGGAGCTCCGTAAATGATCAATAACTTCATTGCATCACCCTCCATTCTTCCGACAACCAAATAGCCGTAGTAGATTCACGTCCGATCTAGTAGGAACGCAAAAACAATATGTAATAGGACAAAAATTATCTGGGAACGAAGACCAGCCCGGATCGTCGCGGAATATCGACTGCAAGAATGTGCTCGATGGCATCGAACTCTCCGCCTGAGATCATGTCGCGGCATTGCTCGAAGGGAAATGCCAACACGCTGTATTGAAGGGCGTCCTGGTCGGAAAGATTGAGAACCCCGGCAAATCCATTGCCGTCGGTGTCGAACCGGTGAAAGCAAAGCACTCCCGCATCCGGAGATTCGTGAAAGAATTCGAGGCTTTCGGAGCCGAACGCGGCGTGCGACGTTCTGAATGCGATCAACTTTCGGTAGAACGCCAGCAGATCCTGATTCGGCTCGTGCTCGAGCAGCGTCCAGTCGATCTTATTACTTGCCTCTGAAAGCGGTCGGTGCTCGCCGAATTCCTCACCCATCCAAATCATCGGAACACCGACCGCCGTCATCAAGATCAGTGCCCCGAGTTTGGCTCGCGTGTAGAGTTCTTCGTCGAGAATGCCTTTTTCACCGAGCTTCTGAAATAGGCGGTTCTGGTCGTGATTAGCAAGATAGTTCGTCGTACTCGTCGTTCCCGAAAAGCCGAGTCGCCGCGGATCGATCGCGTTCTTGATCTTCTCAAGATCGAGGGGTTCCCCGCCCAGGTATTCGATCATCGCGTACATAAAGCTGTCGTTCCAACAGCTTTCTACAGGTCCCGACGGTTCCGTTACTTCAGGAGTCGGCGGAATGTACTCGGCGACTGTGAAGAACGGTTTCATCTCCGACATCTTTCGGCCGTGGGCGACGAATTGGCGAAGAGCGTCGAGGTTGTCGATCTGTTTTGCGGCGTCGAATCGAATGCCATCGATCCGATATTCGTATATCCAAAACCGTATCGAGTCCAGAATAAACTCGTGGGCCGGACAGATGCCGAAACGCTCGTCAACAAGCTCGTAGTTGAACTCTGGCCCCCAATTCTGTTCGGGATCTTTTCCCTCACGGCGGAACCAATAGTCGTGGTCGATCTGCGTCAACGCATTGTCGGTGCTCGCGTGGTTATAGACGCCGTCGACGATCACGCGGATCCCGCGGGCGTGGCATTCGTCAACGAGGCGTTTCAACTCCGCCGTCGAACCGTAACTCGGTTCTGGAGCGAAGTAGTGCGCCGGTGAATATCCCCAATTGAAATCGCCCGGGTTTGTCTTGAGCGGCATCAACTCGATGGAGTTTACGCCGAGGCCGACGATGTAATCGAGCTTGTCGATGACATCGGTGTACTTGCCGCGAATGAATCCATCGCCCTCGCCGCCCGAGAAATCGCTGACGTGCATCTCGTAGATCACGAGGTTAGGATTCTCCGGAAGGGGCACGTCGTCCGACCGCCAGACATATTCATCGACGATCTTTTTGCCCCCTTTCAGCGTAAGGATCGCGTTCTGTGTCTCGGGATGAACGTCGGTAGCGTAGGGATCGGTGATAGATTTCCATTCGTCCGGCTCGTTAAACCAACTCTTCGAACGGATGTTGAATTTGTATTGATGTGTTCCGTCGGCGAGTTTAACTGGGGCCCAGAAATAACCATCCTCGCCCTTCGTCATTGGAATTTCCTTCCAATCCGAAAAGTCGCCCATGACCGAAGCCCCGAGGTTGTTCGGTGCGAAAAGACGAAAAGTGTATTCGTGCTTTTTCAAGATGTTTAATACGAAACGACTACGACTTAGTATAAGCCGTAGTCGCGTTAGCGTCGCTGATGAACCGGGCTAGGCGGCCATTTCCACCATCGGCTCGAATTCTTCCTCGTGCGAGTTGTCCATAAATAGATATTTCTTCCACTCAGGACGTGACTCGGCATAGTGGCAGAGCAGTACGTGATCAAGGCCCAGACGCAGAAGCTTCTGCGACGTGAGCAGCGGCATTCGAGCCTGCTCCGGCGTGCGGTTACCTTTTCGCTGATTGCATTTTACGCAAGCAGTTACGAGGTTTGCCGGCGTGCTTTCACCGCCCTGGGCACGCGGTAGGATGTGATCAAGCGTCAGATCCTTGGCGTGCTTTTGCTCGCCGCAGTATTGGCAGCGGTAACGGTCGCGGATGTACACCCGGGCCCGTTTCATGGTCGTCTCGCGTCGGTTTCGACGAACGTTGATGTAGTGACGCAAGCGGATCACGGACGGGACCTTGAAGGTCGTCGACGGGGAACGGAGTACGTTTTCGCCGTCGTTCTCTTCTATAAAGACCGCGCCGCGAAACCACAGGCAAACCGCGCGCGCAACACCGACGGTGCCCAGCGGCTCATACGAAAAGTTCAAAAGTAAAACTCGTCCTGTAAGCAAACTCCATTTCCTCCTTTATTATCTGCGGGATTCGATGCAAATGATCACAACATCTCTTTCCCTGTAATGTAATATCAATCGCTCGCGCAAGGCAAGCACAATATATTGTGTGTAACTAAAATGTTAGACACGATATTCGCCGGTCCATCCCTTTTCTTTGTCACATGTTTGGCTAAAACCGCGATCTAGGATATAAGTCACTCGGATTCCAAACCACATTTTTAAAGAAAGATCGCTATGGTACGAAACATAATCGGAGTAATTGTCGGCATCCTTGTGTCTTTCGTAGTAAACATGGGCTTTATCGCTATCGGTCCGGCCCTTATCCCTCTTCCTGAAGGAGTCGACAATTCATCGTTAGCGCGACTTGCGGAAACCATCCACCTGTTTGAGCCAAAGAATTTTCTGATCCCGTTTCTCGCACACGCTCTCGGGCCGTTAGTCGGAACCTTCGTCACGATGCTGATCGCCGTCAGCCACAAAATGAAGATCGCGATCGGGATGGCCGTCTTCTTTTTGCTGGGTGGAATCGCGGCAAACGTCATGATCCCGGCGCCGGTTTGGTACAAGGCTGTCGATCTCATCTTCGCTTACCTTCCGACCACTCTTGCTGGAGCGAGACTAGGTGGAGCGGGGAAAGAGTCTCACGGCTGAACTCCGAACTGAAGTTAGATGTCCCGGTTCGAAATACCCCAGTTGCGGAGTCTATCGGTTCTGTCGGGTTATCGGGTACGCGGTTTGGCGATCCGCACGCATGTCAATATAAAGACGCAGGCTTTGAATGGCTAGCTCAACGAAAATCCGTTCTCGCAACCTTCAAAACATGCTAGTTTTTCTCTGAGAGAGAAAGAATCATGATCATAGGAACTCATACTGTCGTCTCAAGTGTAGATCCCGAGGCGGACTACGCATTTCTTCGTGAGCATCTCGGGCTGTCGTCGGTCGACGCAGGTGGCGGATACATCATTTTTGGCCTGCCGAAATCGGAGATGTCAGTGCACGAATCGAAGGGTGACCTTCCGCATCACGAACTTTATTTCCTGACAGATGACGTCGAGGCCTTCAGTAACCAGATGGCCGCGAAGAATATCGAGTGTTCAGAAGTGCAGAACACAGGATGGGGACGTCTTGTTTCGGTCGTCTTGCCGAGCGGATCACCACTGCAAATCTATGAGCCGCGGCATTCACGTCCTTAGTTTTCAACTTATCGATAAACTGTCGTTCGGCACGGAAGGTGCCTTCAGGCTTCCTAGGACAGAGCTATGTCAATTATTGCCAACGAATTTCTACGCGAACTGGAGTCGGAGGAGAAGGCTACACGGGAGTGTTTAGCGGAGGTACCGATGGATCAGCCGATGTATAAGCCCCACGCGAAGTCGATGGAGCTTGGCTATTTGGCGATCCTAACAGGCGATATCCCAAGGTGGATTCAATACATTATTGAAAAGAATGTGGTCGATTTCGGGACATATCCGCAAAACCATCCTAAAACGACAGATGAGCTTCTTGCCATGTTCGACCAGAATATGGACCTCGCTCGCAAGGCATTGAAATCGTTGGAGGATAAGGATCTCCAAAAGGAATTCCAACTCCGCCGCGGTGACGACGTGTTAATGGCTTCTCCGCTTGGTGAAAGCGTAAGTCAAGCAATAAATCACATGGTCCATCATCGCGGACAGTTGAGTGTCTATCTCAAACTCCTCGACAAGAAAATCCCTTCGATCTATGGGCCGTCGGCCGACAGTGGCGGATTCTAAACTCGCGGCGAACCAGCCGGCGGTTTCTGTAACTTACTGATGAAAGGCATCCGCATCATTGTTGCCCTTATTTTTCTCGTTGCGTCGCTGGCCATATTCGGTCAACTCGAACGTGAGCAAGGAACTCTGGTCGTGGCTACACCGGTCGATGTCGGATTGGTGGTTTGCGCGGATAAGCGGCTGAATAACGCCGAAGCGGGATCGTTTACAGACGACAACGTAAAAGTCCGACGTGCCGGTCGGGATTCGGTATTCGCGGCGACTCACACTGTTGGTTTTTATGATCGCAAGAGTCAGAAATTAGCTTTCGACGCGTTCAAAACCACTCAGGATTACGTAGACAAAAATCCGTTCAGCAATACGAAGCCGTTTTGGGATGGGCTGAAGGTCGCGATCCTTCAGGAGATGTTCAGCTTTCTTTCTGCCAAGCCATACGCGAGTTGGCCGGAGACGGATACAGCGAATCGCGGGTTGCTTTTCAATCTTATCTTCTATTCGATGGCCAACGGCCGCCCGTATAGTCAGACGGTAAAAGTTCTGTATGAAAAAAAGAAAACCCCTGTTGTAACCGTGATGCCGCCCTTCGCGGAACTTGTTACGGCTCCAAAGCTTAGCGGGAAGGGAAGGGATGTGTTGAAATATCTCGACCGCACTCCCTCGGTCGCCAACGATGCTGCGATGCTCAGGTTCGACGAGCGGAACTTCAAGCCGGAAACCACGCGAACCTCCGACGCGATCGAATTCTCCCGTAAACTGTTTGTACTAACGAATACTGCAGTTCCGCAGGCTCATGTCAGTTCGACATTTGATTGTGCTCTGCTTGATCGAACCTCCGGCTATCGTGCACTGCCTTGAATAACTATTGCGTTTCGAGAATCGCGGTGATAGTTTGTGGCCGTGGAGAGTTCATACCTTTTCATTCTTGGCAGTGCCCGGCCTAACGGTAATACTGAACTGCTTGCCCGGCTGGCGGCGAGATCTTTGCTGAAAGGTGCGGAGCAAAAATGGCTCAACCTGCTGCAGGATCCACTCCCGGTTTTCGAAGATATTCGTCATCACGAAACACGGAAGTACGCTGTCGCCAACGACACGGAACAAAGATATCTGGACGCGACTCTCGTCGCTACCGATATCGTGATTGCCTCGCCGGTATATTGGTACAGCCTCTCCGCGAGTTCGAAACTCTATCTCGACCATTGGTCCGCGTGGATGCGTTTGCCCAATATTGATTTCCGAAGACGCATGGCCGGTAAGACACTGTGGGGCATCACCGTCCTCAGCGACGAACAATTGCTCGGTGTTCACCCGCTTATTGAAACGTTGCGCCTTTCCGCGGACTACTTGGATATGCAATTCGGCGGCGTCCTCCTCGGCTACGGCAACCGCCCCGGCGACATCCTTAGTGATGCACCGTCCCTGGATAGAGCCGAGAAGTTCCTTATCCGATCAGCGGGCGAGGTGGGTCTTGCGCATGAGTGAAGAATATCTACAGTATTGATCCGGGTTCGATCTCGGAAAAATGGTGCATTGTGAGTAAGCTTATCGATGGCTAAGTTCCTCAACCATTCCGTATTGCGATCGGACAAAATCTTGTGCTGAGGTCTCGGATCCCTCCCCTTTTTTAGGAGAAACTACAATGTCAAGGGTTCTACAACGGCTGGTCATTTCGATATCGCTTCTTTTATTGGCATTCCCGTTCCCGGCCAGCTCGGACGTCGTAACCGATACCTGTTCTCGAACGACTGCGGTGATTGCCGGAGCACGCCTTCCGACGCCGATAGGTAACCGTGCTGCTGCGTTGGCTCAAACGGCGATCTACGAGGCGGTTAACGCAATTACGAGAAAGTATCCATCGGGACGTTTCAACATCAAAGCCAATGCGGGAGATTCTATCGAAGCCGCAGTCGCGTCCGCGAATCACGCGGTGCTTCTGAAACTGATACCGGTCCAGAAAGATGCGATCGAGGCCGAGTATGTTAGGGCGATAGCGGCAATCGCGGACGGAGCCAAAAAGGCTGCGGGCATAAGCGTTGGCGAGCAGAGCGCTGTCGAAGTTATGAAATACCGTTCAGATGATGATGCATTTGCGGTTGAAACTTTCCGCCCCAATACCCAACCCGGCACCTATGTCCCGACGGCGATCCCGGTCTTTTCGCTATGGTCGAAACGCAGGCCCTGGGCGATGACGTCGGCGGATCAGTTTCGACCCGGCCCGCCACCCGATCTTAAGAGCGACATCTGGGCACGCGATTATAACGAAATCAAGTCGATGGGCGTGAAAACCGGTTCAAAGCGAACCGATGAACAGACGGCGATCGCGAGCTTTTGGGAAACGACGGGCGGTTCCGTTTATATGCCGGTGATCTTATCGGTAGCGAACGCGGGAAACAGGGAAGTGACACAGAACGCCCGTTTGATCGCGATGGTCTCGCAGGCAATGGACGATGCGGTCATCGCCGTGTTCGATGCAAAATGGGCCTACAAGTTCTGGCGGCCCGTAACCGCGATCCGGAACGGAGATATCGATGGCAACGACGCCACCGAACGCGATCCCTCTTGGGTGCCATTCATTGAAACGCCGATGCATCCGGAATATCCATGCGCCCACTGCATCGTTGCCTCGACGATAGGTACGGTGCTTCAGCTCGAACTCGGCGACACTCCGCTTCCGCCCCTGAGTTCCGTCAGTCCGACACTGCCCGGAGCGACGCGCCGCTGGACAACGATCGACGGCTTCGTTCGCGAGGTCTCCGAAGCCCGTATCTGTGACGGCGTACATTTTCGGAACTCTACTGAGGTGGCGAACGTGATGGGAAAGAAAGTTGGAGAACTCACCTTCTCGAAATTCGCTCCTCCGAAATAGGGATTGGAGCACCGTGCCGGAATCGAACCGGCGTCTTCTGCGTGGAAGGCAGAGGCTCTGGCCTCTGAAGGAACGGTGCGAAACGACCCAAGAATAGATCGTTCTTGATGAACGACGCTGCGAGGTTTGCCTTCCGGGGAACGATTCGAACCTCTAATCATTCATGTAGAGCCAGCCGTCCTGCCGACTAGACGACCCAGAAATATTGCTGTTATATTTGCGCCGTGTCTGAATATTCGATCAGAAGGCTCGACGAGGTCGATTGGAGCATCTTCAAGGACATCCGTTTGAAAGCTCTTGCGACAGACCCTTTCGTTTTTGGGTCTACGCTGGCCGCGGAATCCGAGCGCACCGAAGAACAATGGCGGGAGTTCTTGCGTTCTCGGAAATACGGAGTTTTTGTTGTATTCGCGAACGACGTTCCGATAGGCATGACCGGAATAGTAGTTGATCGAAATGATCCGAACCAGCGAACCGCGTTGCTCTGGGGTTCGTGGCTCGATCCGGAAATTCGCGGAAAAGGCCTCTCGAGGATGCTCTACGAATCGCGCATCGAGTGGGCTCGCGCGCATCCGACTGTCAGGAGGGTCGTGGTCTCCCATCGGGCGTCGAATCTTTCATCGAAGTTTGCGAATCAAGCTTTTGGATTTGTTCCTACGCAGGTCACTGAGAAAGTGTGGAACGACGGAATACAGGAGGAAGAATTCCACTATGAACTTGTCGTATGAATCGCATGGGTTCAGATTCAATTAACCAATTCCACGCAAACCTATGAAGTGGATACCTATTCGACTGATAATTGCCGTTTGCATCGCGAGTCTCGCGACTGTAACGAGCTCGCCGGCACAAAGCCGAGCGACCTTTGCCTCAGTCGCTGAGCGGTACGACGTTCTTCCGGGCGAAGTATATCGGTCGATCAATGGATGGGACGGGAAGCTTGATTTTTATCTTCCGGTCCAGGGGCAGAACCATCCGCTCATCATGTTCATTCACGGCGGCGGCTGGACTCAAAGCAGCAAGGAAGCAGAAATGCTTTACATCCTCCCGTACCTGCAGCAGGGGTGGGCCGTTGCAAATGTTGAATATCGAATAGCATCAACTGCCAAGGCGCCCACCGCAGTCATGGATTGTCGATGCGCGTTCGATTGGATACAGCGGAATGCAACCAAGTTTCGGATCGATCCGCGGAAGATAGTTGCCGCGGGAATCTCTGCTGGCGGGCATCTGGCGCTTTCGGTCGGAACGGTAGAGCCGATGGACGGCACCGCCGACTGCTTCAAGTCGACCGCGAAGCCTGCGGCCGTAATCAATCTATTCGGGCCTTCAGACCTAACGGAGCTAATATCGGGTCCGAAATCCTTTCCGCAGGCTATCGAATGGTTCCGTGGTGTTGAACGTCCAGATACCGTCGCGGAATTGATCTCCCCGATCAGACACCTTACGAGCCGAACGCCGCCGACTTTGACAGTTCATGGCGTCGACGATGAAATAATTCCTCATTCACAGTCCGTCGAACTGCACCGGAAGTTAACGAAACTCGGCGTACGTAATCAACTCATTTCGCTGAGATCAAGAGGGCACGGCGGATTTTCGGCACTCGAGTGGAACCGTGCGTATCGGCACATTATCACATTCGTCAAACGGGAGCTGCGTGGCGCGGAAGGCGGGACTCGAACCCGCTAGAGCCAGCTTGAAATACTGGCGGCGCGACGCTTTGCATTCATCCGATGTGAGAAAACTTTTGCGAAGACGGAAGGATTCTATCCTAAACCCCCTCGTTCGAAGCCGAGGTGCTCTGGTTCGGTTGAGCCACGTCCCCATGTGAGATTTGAGATCTCAGATCTGAAATTTGAAATTGAAAAATGCACCGGGAAGGATTCGAACCTTCTGAGCTTCGACGAGCGACAGTTTTAAGACTGCCTGCCTTCTCCAACAGGCGGCCGGTGCTTAAAATACGGCTATTTAGTTGTCAAACATCGAAGCAAAAGGAGCGGCTACTCTCGGGCTTCCAATATCCCGGGCGTAACCGCTCCAAAAAATCACCGGACGAATTTGCTCGTCCTGCTTTCGATGTTTCGGGAGCGGGAACGCCGCTCCCGCTGTTTTAATCTGGTTTTCGGTCGCGATCCAGATCGCGCTGTTTGAATTGATAATTCGGCTGTTCGAGGCCGAAGCAGACCGAGCCATCCCAGGAGAAGCCAAACGGCATATCGAGCGCGGTTGGTGTGCCTGACGTGGCCGTTATGCTATGTATCGATCTTCGACTCATCAAAACTATCTCCAAAAAAATCACTTCGTCGATGCGAAGTAAGGTTGGATTATATGCACAGGTCAAAATTTTCTGTCAAGCACTTTTTTTTCAAGGCGTACTAAAAAATCAGAAATGACGATATCCTCCGGGGGGTAAAACTTCTCGCCTGCCATCGCGTTCAAGTTCAACAACGTCAGGGGTTTCAGTGATCTCTCCGATGCGGAAAATATCGTCGAAATTTAACTGCGAAATTTTTTCGTGCGGCGCGGTGAAAAGCAACTCAAAGTCTTCGCCGCCATTGAGTGCAAAGTCGAGCATTGCATCAACCGACCCGGCAATCGACATCACTTCTCCCTCAAATGGAATGTCATTCACACTGATCACCGCGCCGACGTTACTTGCACGGCAGATGTGCGCGAGATCGGAAGATATGCCGTCGCTAAGATCGATCATTGAGGTCACGGCTCCGCTCTCGCGAAGCAGCTGGCCGAATTCTGAGCGAGAGGTTGGAGTGAGCTGTTTCGCAAGCAGGTTCATCCGCGGGTCGCTGGTGGATTCGTCGAATCGCAGACCTTCATTGAGAAGGCGCAGGCCCGCTGCTGCCCCACCTAATGGGCCGGTGACGTATATCGAATCTCCGGAGCGTGCGCCCGAGCGTAGAACGGCAGCTCCGGTCGGAACTGATCCACCTACCGCCGAGTCGATGACGAGTTTGTTTGGCGTGCGCGATATGTCGCCGCCTACTAGTTTCACATCATACCGGTTGGCGAGTTCATGCCAGCCGTCGTAGAAACGATCGAGAAACTTGGCGCTCCAAAGCGCTTCGGGAATGCCGATCGTAAGGAGCGCCCATTCGGGACTGCCGCCCATCGCGGCTATGTCAGAAAGGGAAACGGCGAGAGCCTTGCGGCCGAGCAACTCGGGGGTCGTCCAATCGAGCCGGAAGTCGATGTCCTCGACAAGCATATCGGTAGAGATCAGAAGATCCGTTGACGCATCTTTTGGCAGAACGGCACAGTCGTCCCCAACCAGATCGAGGCTATATTTTTTCTTAATGTTCTTTATGAACTCAAACTCATTCATTCGGTTCTAATATTGACACAAGTTTAATAAACACATAGAATAACGGGGTCATTGCTATAAAAAACTTTAACCAAACGTATGGGTCAAGCAGTTCCCGCAATACCTGAAAAATTGTACTTTAAGATCGGCGAAGTGTGCGATCTGGTAGGCGTGCAGGCCCACGTCCTTCGTTACTGGGAGACAGAATTTCCACAGCTTTCTCCACAGAAGAATCGTTCGGGTCAAAGAAGCTACAGGCGACGTGACGTTGAGATTTCGCTTCGCATCAGGGAGTTGCTCTACGACGATATGTACACGATCGCCGGAGCCCGGAAGAAACTCCAGATCGAACTTCGAGAACCGCCGAAACTCAAGATAGTACATCCGGAGCCTCATCCGCAACAAAGTCCATCCGAGGGCGGTTCCCCCGGGCTTTTTGATGAAGACCTAGACATTGATGAGATCTACGAGAGCTCGGTGGCCCGAGTAGCGCCCGCTTCAACTACTGCTTCAGAAGAGCGGTTCAGCGCGGAGCAAGTTGACGCGGTCCGATCCCTTTCTAATCAACTACTCGAACTTCGCGAGATGCTCAAGAACCGCCAATAGCGGTCAAGCGTTGACAAATCCCAGCCTCGAACCTAATCTAACACTTGTTTTCCGGGACGTAGCGCAGTCTGGTAGCGCGTTCGCTTGGGGTGCGAGAGGTCGCAAGTTCAAATCTTGTCGTCCCGACCAATAAA
>JBDSLC010000185.1:0-9063 GCA_039916585.1 Pyrinomonadaceae bacterium
TTCCGTCATGTTGGAATGACATGCTTGAGGAAAACCCACGCAGCCCGTTAGGAGCTTCATTAATAACTTGGCCCCATGCGGCCACGGTAGCAACAAAAACGAAGAGAATGGTTGGAAGTGATCGAATCCTCATAAGGTTAATTACTAGCGCTGGCGGACAAGCTTTCTAAATCTCCTCAAAATCCAGGACGACCTTGCCGCAGTTTCCTTCCCTGATGGCTTCGAAGCCTTTTTCGAAGTCTTTGTAGGAATAGCGGTGCGTGATGACGGGGGAGATGTCGACGCCGGCTTCGAGGAGGTTGGACATTTGGTACCAGGTCTCGTACATCTGGCGGCCGTAGATGCCTTTGATGGTGATCATGTTGAAGATGACGGTTTTCCAGTCGATGGCGAAATGTTCGCTGGGGATGCCGAGGAAGGCGATGTGGCCGCCGTGGAACATGTTGGCGAGCATATCTTTGAACGCGGCGGGCACACCGGACATCTCCATGCCAACGTCGAAGCCTTCCTTCATCCCAAGATCTTTTTGGACGTCTTTGAGATTCGTCTTGCTAACATCGACAGCCTTCGTTACGTGACCCATTTTTTCGGCGAGTCCGAGACGGAAGGGATTGATGTCGGTGATCACGATGTTGCGAGCACCGGCGTGTTTAGCAACCGCCGCGGCCATGATGCCAATCGGGCCTGCTCCGGTGATCAGGACGTCTTCACCGAAGACTTCGAACGCGAGCGCAGTATGGACGGCGTTACCGAACGGATCGAAGATCGCGGCTACGTCGAGGTCGATGCCGGGCTTATGCTTCCAGATGTTGGTCTGTGGGACGGCGATGAACTCGGCGAAACCGCCATCCATATTCACACCCACACCGCGCGTGTTTGCACACAACGCCCGCTTCCCGGCCATGCAGTTTCGGCAGCGGCCGCAGACGAGATGACCTTCGACGCTGACGATGTCACCGGACTTAAAGTCGAGCACTTTCGAGCCGACATCGACGATCTCGCCGACGAATTCGTGGCCAATGGTCGTAGGGACCTTTATCGTCTCCTGTGCCCAGGCGTCCCAATTATAGATGTGGAGGTCGGTGCCGCAGATCCCGCCGCGTTTGACGAGGATCATCACGTCGTTGATGCCCATTTCCGGCTCGGGCACCTCTTCGATCCACAATCCCGGCTCGGCTTTGCTCTTTACGATTGCTTTCATTGGTTATGAGGCGGTAAGAGAATATCTTACCAGAGTTTTTTCTAGCCACAGAGCACACAGAGATCACTGAGACTTGCCGTAAGTTGAGCCGCTGTTACAATTAGGGTTTGCGGATTTTCCGCCACATTCGATGGAAGAACAGAAACGACAGGTTGAGGGCATTCGTGAGGCGTTCAAGGCTAAGTTTGAGCGGTTCGCGGATGTTCGGAGCACGGCGAGCGAGTTGAAACTGGCGACGGCGGTCGCTTTGAGCAAGGAACTGGCCGAGTTTAAGACGAAGCACACTGGCAAGAAGTCGGAGATAGCCGAGGCGAAGAAGCTGATCGGGAAGGTCGACGCGGAAGAGCGTGGTCGATTTGGGCAGCTTGTTCAATCGGTCGAACGTGAGATAACCGAGGCGATCGACGAAGTTGAGTCGAAGCTTAATACATATATCTCGGAGGCCGAGACGGAACGTGAGCGCGTCGATGTGACGCTGCCGGGTCGACGTCCGCGGACCGGGCATTTGCATCCGATCACACTGCTGCGGCAGAAGATCGAAGATATTTTCGTTTCGATGGGCTACGCGATCGAGGACGATCGAGAAATAGAGACCGATTATTACAACTTCGACGCGCTGAATATTCCGGAACATCATCCGGCTCGTGAGTCGCAGGACACTTTCTATACGGCGGAAGGCCATGCCCTACGTTCGCAGACCTCGACGGTGCAAATCCGTGCCATGGAGCGTCGAGGTGTGCCGCTGCGTGTGATCGCCCCGGGACGCGTCTTCCGACGCGACACGCCGGATATGACGCACACGCCGATGTTCCACCAGATCGAAGGGCTGTGCGTCGATAAGGGCATCACGATGGCCCATCTGAAGGGCACCGTTACCGAATGGCTGCGGCGGATGTACGGTGAGCACACGCGGACAAGGTTTCGCCCTTCCTATTTCCCTTTTACCGAACCGTCTGCGGAGTTCGACTTCTCATGCTTCGTTTGCCACGGCTCAGGTACGTCGAACGGCGACCGCTGCCGTCCGTGCAAAGGTTCCGGCTGGATCGAGCTCGGCGGATCGGGGATGGTGCATCCAAACGTGCTGCGTGCGGTTGGTGTCGATCCGACGGTGTACTCAGGATTCGCGTTCGGCTTCGGCCTCGAACGCATGGCCGCCCTCATGTACAACATCGACGACATCCGCCATATGTTCGAAAACGACGTGAGATTTTTGGAACAGTTCCGCTAAGGTCAAATGGCTCTATATACAGTAGTTCTCGATTTCCACGGTGGAACATATATCTCCCAAATTCATGCGAGCTCAGAGATTTCTGCGTTGAACATCTGGAAGTCCGACATTCGCAAGAACCTTCTGGAACTAAGTCACGAAGATGTCGAGAACTTGAACCTCTCGTTGGAAAATGAAGAAGTCGTACCATTATCAAATGTTGTAAATGTGTGGTGCTCAACAGCGACCGTCAACGAAAGTCTTGCGCTTATCAACATTGTGAAGACGAATGCGGACTAGATTTTAGGAATGAACATCAGTTACAACTGGCTCAAGGAGCTTATTGATATCGACCTTTCGCCGGAGGAAACGGCGAGGGAGTTGACGCGTGTTGGGTTGGCGGTTGAGGGCGTTCACGAGCACAAGGATGATTTTGTGCTCGACATCGACCTGACGTCGAACCGGCCGGATTGCCTTTCGCATCTCGGCGTTGCTCGGGAGTTGAGCGTTTCGACAGGAAAGCCGATCTTTGTTGACCGGCGAAGCCTGGATCGGCTTCCCGATGCTCCGTTTCCGGCGCTGCTTGCTGTAGACATCGTAAAGATCGAGGATGCGGATCTTTGCTACAGATTTACCGCACGGATCGTTCGCGGAGTGAAGATCGGTCCGTCGCCGCAGTGGCTGGTCGACCGGCTTGAGGCGATGGGCGAGCGGTCTATCAATAACGTTGCCGATATCACGAACTACGTCATGCTCGAGCTTGGACAGCCGATGCATGCGTTCGATCTGGATAAACTCGCTGAAAATCGGATCGTGGTCCGCCGAGCGGCCAACGGCGAGAACATGACGACGCTCGACGAGGTCGAACGCGAATTGGACGATTCGATGCTAATGATCTGCGATGCCGAGAAACCTGTCGCGGTCGGCGGTGTGATGGGCGGCCTGAATAGCAGCATCACTGATTCCACAACGGACGTCCTGCTAGAGGTTGCGTACTTCGACCGGGCGAACATTCGTCAGACCTCGCGAAAGTTCGGACTCGCAACCGAGGCGAGCTATCGGTTTGAACGTGGAGTAGATATCGAGAACCTGAAGCGTGCTTCGGATAGGGCGACGCAGTTGATCATCGAACTGGCCGGCGGCCAGGCGGGTGAATTCATCGACGTCTATCCGAATCGTCAGGTAGTAAAAGAAGTCGAGTCGGCGGATATTGCCGTTGCTACGAAGCGATTGTCGAGCCTCGACGTCCCGATCGAGGAATGTGTACGGGTCCTTTCGGCATTAGGAATTACTCCGAAGCTTGAATCGGATGGATCGACTGTCGGCTCACACACATTCACGGCTCCAACCTGGCGGCACGATATCGCGATCGAAGAAGATCTGGTCGAGGAGGTCGCTCGGCATGCAGGTTACGAGAACATCACCGAGGAACTGCCGCCGGCGTTCGGTGCGGGTGAATATCAGCCCAGTGAAACGAGTAAGAAAGGCATCCGCTTTGGATTGAGCGGCATCGGCTTTGACGAAGCGATCGGGTATAGCTTTATCGACACAAGGTACGACGGTGTAGTGCAGGAAGTCCCGGACTTGCTCGGCGCTTCGATCGAGGAACCGTTCGTCGAACTTCGCGATTCGGTGATCGAAGGTGCGGTGCGAATGCGTCCGACGCTGATACCCGGATTGCTTGATGCAGTTCGCCACAACATGAACTTCCAGCGAAAGGACCTGAAGCTGTTTGAGATCGGCAAGGTTTTCGCGGCCGACGGCGAACGGGGCCTGCCGAAGGAACGCGAGCTATTCGCGATCGCGCTGACGGGCGGCGAGTTGAACGAGAATCGTTCAATGCCGGTTCGCTCGTTGGATCTGTTCGACGCGAAGGGAGCAGTTGAGATGGCTCTCGATGAGGTTGGCGTAGGCGACGTTACATTCGCCGCGGCGGATGTTAAGCATCTGCGTCGCGGTCAGTCAGCGGTGATCTGTGTTGGCGAAAAACAGATCGGTTATCTTGGAAGGCTGAACGAGGAAATCGCCGCGAATTATAAGTTTAAACAACCCGTGTTCGTCGCGGAGATCGATCTACAGTCGGTGCTTGAACAAGAGACCGCGTCAGTTCGATATAGACCGCTTCCGAAATTCCCTGCTATCGTTCGCGATGTTTCGTTCGTCGTTGATCGGGCGACGGCTTATGGATCGATAAAACAAGGAGCGTGGAATTCGGGCGTCGAACTTCTTCGTTCAGTTGATTTCGTAGACGTGTTCGAGGGCAAGGGGCTCGGCGATGACGAGAGATCGCTGACGCTGCGGTTTACATATAGAAGCGATGAACGCACATTGATCGAGGATGAAGTGACGAATGCACACGAGAAAGTGCTGCAACATCTTGCTTCGAATCTCGGTGTAAGGCAAAGAAATTAAGTCGGACTGTTAAACAACTTGAACTTTGGAAGTAAAGCATCCATAATCGGAAATCCAAAGATTCATGACCCCCGATAATTGGAGAAAGGCTGAATGAACGGCTTAACGGGAATGGAAAAATTCTCGCATCTCGAGGACAAGATATACCTCACGATCGAGTATGCGAAAAAGATGCGTGAAGAAAAGGAGAAGATCGAAAGAGAACTCTCAGAACTTCGACGCAGCACACACCAGATACGCGAAGAGCGTTCGCAGATGGAAGAGAAACTTGCTTCCCTTTTGTCAGAACGCGATGCGATACAGTTGAAGGTCGAAGCGATGCTTGATGCAATAACGATCATCGATGGCGACGTCGCACACGCGATCGGGAGACATGCATCATGAGTCTACGTTCACAAACTGATCCGGAACAGACCGTCCGCGTCGAGATCTATAATCAGACGTATAGCATTCGCTCGGATGGCGATAACGACTATATTCACACCCTTGCGGAATACGTTGACCGCAAGATGCGTGAGATCGCGTCGGGAACGTTTACGGTTGATTCGCTAAAGGTGGCGATCCTGGCAGCTCTTCACGTCGCGGATGAACTTCATCAACTACAGGACGCAAGACACCAAACAGATATGCAGTTAGCTTCGCGGAGTGCGGAGTGTGCGGAGATGCTCGACCGGGTTTTGAAGCACCGGGAACCGCCGCCGCAGGAGCTGGAAAGAGAACAATAAGTCAAGCGAAGCAGCCGGGATAGAACCCGGCTTTTTTGTGTCCATCTTTTCCGGGCGTATGGTAATCTTAAGTCTGGCGAAAGATCTTTACTGCGGAGTTTGTTACCGACGCAAAAATAATTGAGCCAACACTTGAATTGAGGGGGGCCGATGCCGGTTCCAGTGCAATCTTCTACGGGAGTTTGCCAGAGGCTCCGGCTAATGCGTTTCTTCGGGGACGTGACGCCACCCACCTGTAAATACAGGTTCAATTCATGCGTTCGGAACGGCTTTCACGGTTACTTTCGCTTTCTACAATTTCTTTATCCGTTAGTAGATCGGTGGACGAATCTTCCAACTCGACAATTGCTTGTCCGTGAATGCGGGCGGCTTCCAAGGCAAGGGGAAGCTGCGACGCACGTGCGGCAAGCTTCTTCAACGCCACTTCGGTATCGGCAAAGTTTCCGCCGCGAGATGCAGCCGCCTCGATCATCTCCAGCCGCGATTCTGCTTCGGCGAGCATCTGTTTTGCTTCGTTGTGGATAGAGCCGATCTTTTCGTTGTCGGCGGCGAGCTCTTCGAGAAATCGCTTTGCGTTCTCGGGCTTGAGCGACTTTAGCTTCTGCTCACGTCTCTTAACGGACTGAAGTTCCTTTCGCGATGATCTCACGATGCGGGTTGCGGTGAGCCTTGAAGCGAGGGTCTCACGATACGCATCCTCGATAAGCGGATCAGCAGCTTTCAACGATTTAAGTGCCCGCTTCTCAGACGGCTTAAGCTCCTTTCGAAACCATTCGATCTCGCCTGCACCAATGCCGGTTGCGGCGATCCGTTCACGCATCTGCTTAGACCATTCTTGATGTCGATAAAACGTAAAGGCCGAGATGCCGAGCCCGATCACAAGGCCGATCACGCTTAATACAAAACCGACAAACAGCGATGAGATCGCGAACGCGGGCGATGTGCTCAGTAAAAGCGTGATAAGGAAGAACGCGATAAAGGGAACAGCCGTAAGCACTATCGGGGCACTAATGCCGACAAGCTTAAGCCGCCGGCCGCGGGCCAGTTCGCCTTTTGTGATGCCTTTTGATCGAACCAAGTCACTCATTCTCAAGCGTTTACTTTACAAACAGCGTCGGTTTAATTCAAACTAACGGATGTTTCTATGATCCTACCCTCGCGAATTTTGTTTGCAGTAGTTTTGCTGACTGTGTTCGGCCTCTCGAGTATCGCGCAGTCACCCACCCCTACTCCGAGAGGAGAGATTCGCACGGTTTCGATCCCTATATCGATCTTCACAAAGCAGGAACTGAAACAAGATCGGCTCCAGGAATATCTGCAACTTGACCGTCTTATCGTTAAAGAAAATGGGGAAGAACAGCAAATCCTGTCGATCCGAAGCGTCGAGGAAGCACCACTTTCACTCGCGATCTTGATCCAAGACGACCTAGGCTCGGAATTTAATCTGCAGATCTCTGAACTCAAGAAATTCATCACTTCCCTACCGCGAGGTTCGCGAGTAATGGTGGCGTATCTCCGCGGAGGTTCGTCGCAGATCAGGCAGAAATTCACGACCGATCTCGATGCAGCGGCTAGTTCGCTTCGGATCGTCACTTCCAGCAGCTCCACGGCTCCAAGAAGCCCTTTCGATGGGGTTATCGATATTCTCGATCGGTTTGACGCACTGCCGGCCGGGCGACGTGCAATATTGATGGTCTCTGACGGCGTGGACGTTTCGAGCGGCTTTTACAACGCGTCGCCCTCGCAGAGCATCGACCTTGACCGGGCAATTCTCAGGGCTCAGCGAAAAAGCGTTGCGGTATTCTCTGTTTATTCGCCGACCAGCTCAAATCCGAACGAGAATCCGACGCTCACGCTGTTTGGCCAAGGATCGCTGCAGAAATTTTCGGACGAAACGGGCGGTAGGGCGTTCTTTCAGGGCTCGATGGCTCCCGTGAGCTTCGTCCCGTTCTTCAAGGACCTGAGCCTGCTTCTGACCCGCCAATTTCTTCTCACCTATCTCTCAACTCACATGAAAAAGGGATATTACAAAGTGCAGGTCAACAGCACCAATCCCGAAGTCAAGGTCGAGCATCCCCGCGGCTATTATTATCGCTGATTGAGCTTGAGTCTACAGACAGGACAGACGCTCACGTCTTCCTTCATAAGCAGTCCGATCCAGAAAACAGGAAAGAATACAACGAGTAGGATCGCGAAAACGACCCAGCCGGCCGAGGATATCTTCTTTTCGATAACCGGTAAATAATGCGTGCCGCAGTTCGGGCATCGGTAGTTACCGGTGAGGTCTCGCGGGCCTTGGTGAGCCAAGGCATTGTTCCCCGCAGCGATATTCGGATTGACGCCCGGAAAGAGCTCAACGGTCGAACGCTGGCGGCCCTTGGTCTTCGTCTGAAACTCGCCGGTCTGCCAGGAATAGGGCTGTCGGGCCGTCATCGGATCAGCCGGCTGAAAATAAGGATTCGGCATTCCGCTTCCGCAGAAACGGCAAAACTTACTCTCGACCGAGTTTGCCTGCCCGCAATTTGTACACTGGTTCGATGCCACAGTTATCTGAACGCAATATTACAACGAAATGTTCTAGAATCTGACCCGCTCGCCGGAATGAATCGCATGATACACGGATTCGACGAGCTCGACTGACTTGAATCCGTCGCCTGCAGTGACTGGGGGCGGCGTTCCATTAAGGATCGAATCAATAAAGGCCCTGTCCTCCTGAACATAGCCCCACTTCTCTTCTTTCTCGACCATATGAAACGAATGCGTCTCGAAATTGGCGTCCATTCCGCGTGAATCGAGCAGGTGTTCCATTTCTTCGGTCATGATCGTGCGGTGATGACAGAAGACCTCGACCCGCTCGAACGGGAAATGCCAGCTCGCGTCGGATGAAGAAGCGAACGTGCAGTGGAAGCCGCTTCTAAACTTGAAGATCACGGAAAATTCGTCCAGCTCAGGGTATTCGTGTTGCGATCCGTAGGCAACAAGTTCCTCGATCTCGCCGAACTGGAACCGTAACATATCAAAAAGGTGGATAGTTGTCTCGTACAAGAACCCGCCTGTTACGTTTACATCTCCCGTCCACACAGGATTTTTCAGCTCGCCGCGGTTCATCTTGATATGAGCCGAATGAGCCGCGTCATCTTTGAGGAGTTCCTTGAGAGTCGCGTATACCGGAGCGTAGCGTCGATTGTGCCCGACCTGGAAGATTCCTTTACCGGCGTTTGCTGCATCGCGGAGGTCCCTTGCGTCGTCTATGCCGATCGCGAACGGCTTCTCACAGAAGATGTGCTTGCCCTCGGCGATCGCATGAAGTGCGATCTCCTTGTGAGTGCGGTTCGGTGAGCAGATGAGAACGGCGTCACAATTTTCCATCAGCTCATCGCGAGACGAACACACCTTCCCGCCGATCATCTTGGACGTCGCTGCGGCCCGTTCAGGCACGATGTCGTACAAAGCCGCGATCTCCGCTCGCTCATCCCGCGAATGTATCCTGCCGTGGACGTTGCCGATATACCCCGTCC